>CAYZCV010000028.1:0-30348 GCA_964476965.1 uncultured Opitutus sp.
AGGTGCGCAAGGCGGTGCGGCAGCTCGTGGTCGGCGAGATCAACACCCGCAAGACGGTCGCCGGCCAGGCTTCCCGGCTGGGCGTGGCGGAGGTCGTGGTCGGCGACCTGCATTACACGCGGGGCTACTTTGAGCGGCTTCGCGAGGTGACGCCGGCGGGATTGAAGCGCGTGCTGGTGACTTACCTGAAGACGGAGCGCCTCACGGCCGTTTCTCTCAATCCGGCGTCGGCGGCTCCGGCGACTTCGTCCTCGGCCCGGGCGGCGGCCACGGCGGGCCCAAGCTTCGAGGACGTGCGCCTGCCCAATGGTGCCCGCATCCTGCTGCGGCCTGACTCCCGCCTGCCGAACCTGCACCTGAGGGTGCTGTTCCATGGCGGAGCCTCCTTCGAGGATCCGGCGCGTCGTGGCGCCACCAGCCTGCTCGCGACCGTGATGACCAAGGACACGCGCCGCCTCTCGTCCGCCGCCGTTGCGCTCCGGATCGAGGAAGTGGGCGGCTCGTTCTATCCGTTCGCCGGGACCAACAGCTTCGGCCTCGCGGCCGAGGTCCTGCCGCCGGACCTCGATCGCGCGCTGGGCGCGCTGGCGGGAGCCTTGTACGAGCCGGCCTTCAAGGCGACGACCGTGGCCACGGAGCGCGAGGCGCTTTTGGCCGAGCTCGCCCAGGATGGGGACGACGTGGTCACGTATGGTCGGAAGCTGCTGCGGAAGAAATTCTTTGGATCGCACCCGCTGGCCTTCGAGCCCTCGGGCCATGAGGCCGGGGTTCGGGCGATCACGCCCGCTGACCTCAGGGCCCTGCGAGCCCGCCTGGTCATCGCCCCGCACGCGGTGCTGGTCGCGACGGGCGATTTTTCCCCGCGTCGTTTGCTGCCGCGGCTGAAGACGCTGCTCGGCCGCCTGCCGCGCGGACCCGTCGAGCTGCCGATCCGGCGCCACCCCGGCGCCTCCGAGGTCGGCGATTTTGTCGAGATTCAGCCGCGCCAGCAGGCGGTCGTCTACCAGGCCTTTCCCGGACCGGGTGTGCTCGATCCGGACTTCGATGTGGCCGAGGTGGCCGACGAGCTTTTCAGCGGCATGTCGTCGCGCCTGTTTGAGCGCGTGCGCGAGGACAAGGGCCTGGCCTATTTTGTCCGCTCCGGCCGCGTGGCCGGCCTGCACGCCGGCATGTTTTTCTTCCAGGCCGGAACCGCCCCGGGCCGCGATGGCGAGGTTCTGGCCGAGATTGATGCGGA
Organism: uncultured Opitutus sp.; assembly: GCA_964476965.1. Classification (GTDB taxonomy): domain Bacteria; phylum Verrucomicrobiota; class Verrucomicrobiia; order Opitutales; family Opitutaceae; genus CAMAXB01. The sequence continues at coordinate 1,238 of CAYZCV010000028.1, forward strand.
GGTTGCCCGCATGACGGCGGGGGGCATTGAACCGGCCGAGCTCCGTCGCTGCCAGACGCGCCTGAAGGCGGCGCGCCGCATGAGCCTGCAAACCAATGCCTCCCGGGCGATGCAGACGGGCCTGAACGCCCTGTATGGCCAGCCGCTCGAGGACCTGGCGGGTTACGACGCCCGCATCGATGGGGTCACGATTGCGGCGCTGGCGACCTTCGCGCAGACCCGCCTCCGGCGCGACCAGCGGACCCAGTTGGTGGTCAGGCCGTGACCGATCTCGCGGATCTCTTCCCGGCGGAGGACTTCCGCTTTCACCTCACGCTGCGTCGCGGGGATCTGGCAACCTTCCTTGCCCCGACCGCGGAGCATGAGCAGCTGGTCAGCGAACGCGCCCGCTGGCTGGACGGGCAACCGGCGCGCCATGCGGCCGTGATGTCCGGGGCCGAACCGCTGCTCGCCGAATTCGTCCGCCAGGCCGGCCTGCCGGCGACGACGGGAGTCGTGGCGGCCGGGCGTGCGTTGGAGCCGGATTTCCTGCTGCTGGCACCCGATTCCGCCGGCTTCTTTCGATTGCAGGCGGGCGCGCTGTGCTTTCCCACGATGTGGGCGCTCGAGGAAAAATTGGGACACACCCTGGAGGAGATCCATGGCGTCGTCCCCGGCCTCAATCCGGCGCTGGGAGGGCCGTTGAACCAATTTCTGACGCGCTTGAGACCGGGTCCGGCCTACCTGCGGGCCAACTGGGGACTGGCGGCCACGGCAGAGTTGAATCTCCATCCGGCGCTCGGGCGTCCGCGCCTCGCGCTGCCGCTCGATCCGGAGCGCGTCTGGTTGCGGGTGGAGCACCAGGCCCTGGCCGCGTTGCCGGAAACGGGCGGGGTCGCCTTTTGCATCCGCATCGCGCTGATCCCGCTGCGTGAGGTGCTGGCGGATGCCAAGGTGCGACCGGGTTTTCGCCGCGCTTTGGCCACCCTGCCAGAGGCCATGGCCGCCTACAAGGGCCTCTCTCCCGTACGGGAGGCCCTGCTCGCGCTGGAGTAGCGGTGTCGCCGCCGGGGGCGATCGCCTCAGCTCGACGCCGGCCGCTTCTCGACCAGCCCGCCGCTCCACTTGAGCTTGGTGCGGACGACGCTGAAATGGGAGTGGTCGCGCCGCTGCACGAGGGGCAGCTTGAGATGGGAGATCGTGATCTCGACCGGCGAGTCCTCGCAGACGGTGAGATTGCGCTGACCATCCATCGCGACGAGCAAACGCCCTTCCTCGGTGCGGTTGAACACCTTCAGCTTCACACCCTGGCGAAAGATGATCGAGCGATTGCTGAGCGTGTGCGGGCAGATCGGCGTCATGGCGATGACCTCCGCGTCCGGATGCACCAGCGGCCCGCCCGCGGACAGGTTGTACGCGGTCGATCCGGTCGGCGTGGCGAAAATCAAACCGTCGCAGAGGTACTCCGTGACGAGATCATCGTCGGCGACGACCTCAAGGCGGACAATGCGCGAGTTGACCTCGGCCTTGATCAGGACGTCGTTGAGCGCGAGATCGTGGCGCCCGGGGCCGCTCGAGCAGTCGAGGAGGGATCGGTGGGCGAGACGGAAGTCGCCCGCGAGGAGGGTGGGGAGGCAGGCGGCCGCCTCTTCGGCCGAGAATGTGGTGAGGAAGCCAAGGCTGCCGCGGTTGACCCCGATGATCGGAACGGCTTCGCGGGCCGCCTCCTTGGCCGCGCCGAGCAGGGTCCCGTCGCCGCCGATCACGCAGCAGGCGTCCCAGCCCTTGAGATAACCTTCCGCCAGGGGGAAGCCATCGGTCTCCTTCGTCTCGACGCCGGCGGCGCGGGCAATGCCCACCAAGGCGCGCGCCAGCTCGGGCGCTCCGGATTTCTGTCCGTTGACGACGAAGGCAAGTTTGCGGATGGGCAACATGAGGGCGGGCGGCGTTTCAGGGACGGCGTGCGAGGACGAAAGGAGGGTGGCTCAGCGCGCCGCTTTGGCGAGCCCGATCAGGAACTCCCGGTTGCCGTCCGTGCCGGTGAGCGGCGATTCCATGGAGCCGGTCAGCACGGCGCCCGGGAGTTCGTTCCGGGCGAAGGCGGTCACATCCGCCAGCACCCGCTCCTGCACCGCGGGATCGCGGATCACGCCCTGGCCCTTGTCGACCTCGGCCCGGCCGGCCTCGAACTGGGGCTTGACCAGCGCGATCAGGCGGCCGCCGGCCCGGACCCGGGGCCAGACCGCCGGGAGCACGGTGCGCAGGGAAATGAAGGACAAGTCCATCACCACCAGGTCGAACTCGGCGCGTGGCAGGACCGTGGTGTCGAGGTGGCGGGCGTTGACCTGCTCGAGATTGGTGACCCGCGGATCGCCGCGCAATTTGGCGTGGAGCTGGGCGCGTCCGACGTCGACGCAGACGACGTCGGCGGCGCCGGCCTGGAGGGCACAGTCGGTGAACCCGCCGGTCGATGCCCCCACATCCAGCACATGCGCGCCGACGAGATCCTGCGGGAAGCGATCAAGGAAGCCCTGCAGCTTCTCGCCGCCGCGGCTCACAAAACGGGGCGGCTGGTCCACGGCGAGCTCGACGTCCGGCGCGAATTCCTTGCCCGGCTTGTCCAGGCGCTCCGTACCCCGCCGAACGCGTCCGCTCATGATCAGGGCCTTCGCCTGGGAGCGGGTCTCCGCGAGACCGCGGGCGATGAGAAGTTCGTCGAGGCGTTGCTTGGCGGTGGACATCGCAGGAGAGAAAGGGGCCAGCCCCGGCGCGTCGACGCGATAACGCGTTGGCGCCTTAGGCGAGGGCCTGCCGGCCCGGTGACCAGCAGGTGGTGCGGCCGCCGATTTCCTCGCGGATCAGGGCTTCACCGGTCTTGGGGCAGCGTCCGCCGTCCTTCCAGCGGTGGCGGAAAAGCCAGCTCTCGGGTGGGTCCGCAAAGGTCTCGCCGATGGTCTTCAGCGCCCGGTCCGCCACCCAGCGGGTCTGGCGATGCAGCACGGCCACCTCAGCGGGGGTGAGCGATCCGGCGGGGCGCCGGGGATGCACGCCGGCCCGCCAGAGGATCTCGTCGGCCATCCAGTTGCCTACGCCGGGAAAGCGCTCCTGCATCAGCAGGACAGCCTTGATCGGACTGCGGGCCCGTCGCCGGAAGAAGGTTGTCAGGGCCTCGCGCGTAAAGGCGTCCGACAGCAGGGCAGGGGCGATGTCGGTCCACCACGCGGGAGCGGCGGGTCCGACGGCAAACTGCACTCGCCCGAACATGCGGAAATCGGAAAACACCAAGACGCGTTCGCCCTGATCGAGGACCAAATGATCCGCCTTGCGCGGCCGGTAGCCCGCGGGCTGGACGCTCAGCTCGCCGGTCATGCCGAGGTGCAGACCAAGCCAGACGTCACCGGAGGCGCGAAAGACCATTTGCTTCGCCGCGGCCTCGGACGACACGAGCGTGGCCCCGGTCAGGTGCCGCGCGATCAGGCGGGGTTGGGTGCCCCGAAAGATCCCGGCCTTGGTGTGCAGGCGGACATCCTCGATGCGTTGACCCAGGCCCGGGTTCCAACGCTTGCGCATGTACTCCACTTCAGCGAGCTCGGGCATGTCGCGGACGAAAGCTCAGACGAGCGTTTTCGCAAACGCACCGAAGTCGGCGTGCACGGAGACCCCAGGGATCGCGAGCCGCCGCCAAGTGGCCTCGTCGTGCTCGCCGGTGCAGACCGCGGCTGCGCGCGTGCCGGCGTTGAGCCCGGCGCGGACATCCGATTCGCGGTCGCCGACCATCCAGCACTGAGCGGGATTGAGCGCGTGACGGGTGATCATCTCGAGGATGAAGCGGGGCGAAGGCTTGCGGTAGAGCGAGGGCTGGTCGGGCGCCTCGGGTGCGATGCAGCTGTCGGCGAAAACGTCGGGGCCGAGGTCGAGCAGTTCAACCAGGCGTGCATTGCAGCGCAGCGCGTCATCCCGAGTGAAGTAACCGCGGCCGATGCCGGACTGGTTTGTGAACAGGAAAAGGCGGTAGCCGAGGGCGCGGGCGCGATCAAAGCCCTCGCGGACTCCGGGCAGCAGTTCGACGCGCGTGGGATCGGCGAGATAAGGGACGTCGACGATCAGCGTCCCGTCACGATCGAGGAAAAGCGCTTTCAAGGCTTGCGGGCCACGTAGGCGAGCAATTCGGCCGGCGTGACCGTCGCGGTGCCGAGCTTGCCCACCACCACGCCGGCGGCGGCGTTGGCGAAATGGGCGGCGGTCTCGAGGTCGGCTCCGGCGGCGAGGGCCAGCACCAGTCCGGCGATGGAGGTGTCACCGGCGCCCGAAACATCGAACACCTCGCGGGCGGCCGTCGGGATCTGCTTCAGCACCTGGCCGTCGCGGCTGAGGAGCATGCCATCCTCGCTGAGGGTGATGACGAGATTCCGGACCTCGTAGCGCTGGTGGATACGCTGGCAGATTTCCTCGGCGGGGAAGGGCTCGTGGGCGGAAAGCTCAACGCCGGCCAGTTGCGCAGCCTCGCGGCGGTTGGGGGTGAGCAGGTCGAGGTCCCGGAAGCGCAGCGCGTTCTTGGGCTTCGGATCCAGGGCGACGAAGGTGGACTTGGCCCGGGCCCGAGCCGTGATGGCGGCGACGAGATCGTCGGTGAGGAGTCCCTTGGCGTAGTCGGAAAAAATGACGGCATCAGCCTCGGCGATTTCGGCCGCCAGCCGTTTGAGCGCGGCCTTGGCCTCCATGCGGTAGGCGGACGGGGGGCCTTCGCGGTCGAGGCGGCAGAGCTGCTGATGCTGCAGAATGACGCGGGTCTTGATGATGGTGGTGCCCGTGCCGGTGGTGCTGATGGGCTTGACGCCACTGGCCTTGAGGATGCCACGAATGCGGCGACCGGCCTCGTCCTCGCCCATGAAGCCGGCGATGGTGGGCCGGGCCCCGAGGGAGGCACAGTTCAGGGCAACATTGGCAGCGCCGCCTGGGGTGTAGGTGTCGCGCTTGATCTCAACGACCGGGACGGGGGCCTCGGGCGAGATGCGCGTGGCATCGCCCCACACGTAGTGGTCCAGCATGACGTCACCGATGACGAGCACGCGGAGGCCGGAGATCTTATCGAGGAGGGTACGGATGCGGGCGGGCGAGAGGGCCATGAGAAAAATTAGCGCAGTTCCCACTCATACGAGTGGCGGGAGAGGAGGCGAGGGCGGCGGGCGGTCACCTGGACGACGTCCTCGATCCGGCAACCGCCAAGCCCGGGGTAGTAGAGGCCGGGCTCGACCGTGACGACGGAGCCGAGCGGGAGGGGGCAGTCGGCGGCGCCGACGCGGGGGGCCTCGTGGATGTCGAGCCCGAGGCCGTGGCCCGTGCCATGGAAGAAGCCCACCGAACCCTTGGGCGTGCGCCGGGTTTCGTAGCCTCGGGCGGCGAAGACGTCGAGGCACTGCTGGTGGACGGCGCGGCCGTTGACCCCGGCGCGGATGGCACCGAGCGCCGCCGTTTGTGCGGCGCGGACGGCCTCGACCAGCTTGACCTGGGCATCGCTGGCGCGGCCCCGCAGGTAGGTTCGGGTCATGTCACCATGGAAACCGGTGGCGGTGATGCGGGGGAAAATGTCGATGATCACCAGCTCGCCCGGACGCAGCGGACCGGATCCCCGGCAATGGGGATCGCAGGCCTGGTCGCCGCCGGCAACGATCGTATCGGCTGCGATGCCCCCGGCCTCAAGGCAGGCGACCTCAATCGCGAACCGGACCCGCTCGCTGGTCAGCGGCTGACCGTCGAGCAGCAGCTGCCGGCCCTTGGGCCGGCTCTTCTTCAACAGGCGTTCGGCGGCCGCGAACCCTGCGGAGGCGCAGCGGTTGCCGGTCTGGATGGCAGCGGCCTCGGCCGCCGATTTGACGACCCGCTGGGGAAAGACCGCGCCCTCGATCACCTTCACGGTGAGCCCGGTCGCGCGCAGGCGATCGAGGAGGCCGGCGGGAAAATCCTCGGGTACCTGAAGCTGCCTGAGCTTGAAATCGCGCGCCAGCAGCGGAATGACTTCGGCCGGTCCGGCCTTGGCCTTCGGATTCCCGGCGCGCAGGCGCTCGACGAAGAGTTCGAGGCGCAGGACGGCGTCGAAATCCGACTCCTTGAGCGCCCGGCCGTACTCGAGGGCGTTGAGGACGCCGATTTTGCGACCGCCGATCTTTAACGCGATGAAGGGATCGTGCACCTCAAAGCCGGCGAAGTAGCGCAGGTCGGCGCTACGATGGGTGTCGGTGTAAAGAAGCAGGGCGGACTTGGCCACGGGAAGAGGGTTGAATTGGCGGAACAGGGCGATTACCCACCCTCTCTGTGAAAAACGCAAATCCGGTTTCGTGGGCGGCTCGCTGGTGCTGGGTCCTTTCGTTGGCGCTCGCGCTGAGCGGCTGCGGGCAGGCCCAGCCGGCGGCGGAAGCGACGCCCAAGACGGTGGCGGACTATTTTCCGATCAAGCTCGGCGAGCAGACCGTGCAACTGCAGTTCGCCGTGACCGGTGCGGAGATGCAGCGAGGCCTGATGGAGCGGCGCGACCTGAAGCCCGAACAGGGGATGATCTTCGTCTACCCCCGCGCGCAGGGCCTGAGTTTCTGGATGCGCAACACCCCGACGCCCCTCGACATCGGTTTCTTCACGGCGGACGGCGAGCTGCGCGAGATTTACCCGCTTCATCCGTTTGACGAGACCGCCGTGGCGTCCCGTCGCAAGGATCTGCAGTACGCGGTGGAAATGAACCAGGGCTGGTTCAAGGCGAACAACGTCAAGCCGGGCGACAAGCTCGACCTCGCCGCAGTGGCGGCAGCGTTGAAGGCGCGGGGCTTTCCGCCGCGGGCCTTCGGCCTCGCCCCGTAGGCTAGGGCGGGTGGGGTGGGGCCCGGGCAGGTGAACGTAACCGGACGGACGACCGAGCGTCTCCACTTTACCCCCTTATGATTATTACCTCCGTGGTTGGTTCGTGGCGCGCGTCTTCCCTCCCCTTGGCCGGCTTCGTCGCCCTGCTGGCGGTCGGTTCATCCTCCTTGGCGGGGGCTGCGGCACCCGTGGTGGCGGCCCGGGTCAAGCCGGTGATCACGGAGGGCGGCGCGGTGTTCAAGGATTTGAATGCCAATGGCCGCGTCGATCCTTACGAGGACTGGCGTCTGCCGGTCGATCAGCGCGTGGATGACCTCGTCCGGCAGATGACGCTTCCGGAAAAAGCGGGGATGATGCTGATCGACTCGCTCAGCGCGGATCCGGGCGGCCGGCTGCCGGAAACCGCGACGGCCTTGGTGAAAGAGGAGCTGATGACCCGCTTCATTCTCCGAAGCTTGGTTGTCCCGAACCCGGTGGCTCCGCCGGCTCCTGCCGCGGGCCGTGGCGGCGCTGGTCCGGGACCCGGAGGCCCGGGCGGTCCTGGTGGTGGTGGTGGTCGGGGTGGTCGCGGCGGTGGTGGCGGACCTCGGACCGGGGCACAAGTGACGCCCTACGAAGTGGCCAGCTTCACCAACGCGGTGCAGGAGCTGGCAGAGGGCACGCGGCTCGGCATTCCGGTGATCTTCAAGTCGAACGCGCGCAATCACTATGAGCAGGATGCGCGTCCCGGCATCAATGTGGCGGCCGGTTCCTTCTCGGAGTGGCCCAAAGAGGCCGGCCTGGCCGCGACGCGCGACCTCGCACTCATTGGTGAATTCGCGGAGATCATGCGCCAGGAATGGACCTCCATTGGCTTGCGCGGGATGTACGGCTACATGGCCGATCTGGCGACCGAGCCTCGCTGGTATCGGGTCCACGAGACGTTCACCGAGGACGCCGATCTGGCCGCCGAAATCCTGACCACCCTGGTGCGCACGCTGCAGGGGCCCTCTCTTGGAACGGGCAGTGTGGCCATGACGCTGAAGCACTTCCCGGGTGCCGGACCCCAGGAAGGCGGCGGCGATCCCCATTACTGGTTTGGCCGCAACCAGGTTTACCCGGCTGGCCAGTTCGCGGCACACGTGAAGCCGTTCAAGGCGGCGATCGATGCCGGGGTTGCGGCCATCATGCCGTACTACGGCATCCCGGTCGACCAGCCCTACCAACCCAACACGGTCGGCATGGCCTTTTCCAAGGGTATCGTGACCGATCTGTTGCGGGGCGAACTCGGCTTCAAGGGCTACGTCAACTCCGACACCGGCATCATCGGGCCTCCGGGCCAAGGCCGGGCGTGGGGGTTGGAAGACAAGAGCGTGGCTGAATTGCTCACGGTCGCAATCGAGGCGGGCACCGACGTCCTTTCCGGGTTTCGACGCAATGCCGACATCCTGGCGCTCGTCACGGACGGACGCATCCCGGAAAGCCGGCTCGACACGTCAGTCCGACGCCTGCTCGTGGAACAGTTCCAACTCGGACTCTTTGAAAACCCCTACGTCGATCCGGCCGTGGCCGCGGCGACTGTTGGCAAACCCGAGTTTCGGGCCCGGGCCGACTATGCCCAGCGCAAGTCGATCGTGCTGCTCCACAACGACGCCCGGTCCGATCAGCCGGGAGACCAGCCCGTGCTCCCCCTGCCGAGCCCGTCGGCGGCCAATCCGATTGGACTCTACGTGATGGGTATGAAGCCCGATGCGCTGCAGGCCGCTGGCTACGCAGTCACGTCGGGTGACCGGCCCGCCGGCGAGCCGCGTCCCGTGGTGCCGGCCGGCACTCGCTATGCGGTGCTGCGCATCAATGTTTCGAACTCGGTGATGCCGATTCCCAATCCGGCGACCCAGGAGCCAGTGATGGCGGTGGGGATGCCCCCCAGCACGACCTTTGGCGGCGCGATCCCGGATGAGGTCGACTTCCTTGCGTTCAGCGATCTGGCGAAGGCGAAGTCGTGGGTGATGACCCCGTCCCTCGCCGAGGTGCAGGCGGTGATGGCGGAGGTGGGTGCGGCCAACACCGTGCTCGCGATCTATTTCCGCCAGCCCTACGTCCTTGACGAGGCCAGCGGCCTGCGGAATGCCGGAGCGATCGTGGGTCTGTTCGGGGCGAGCGATGCGGCCATCGCGGATGTCGTCACGGGTAAATTCAAGCCCCAGGGGAAGCTCCCGTTTGCCCTCGCCAAGACCGCGGAGGCGATCCGCCGGCAGGCACCGGACGCTCCGGGCTACGATTTGGCGGACACGCTTTATCCCTTCGGATTCGGCAAGACCTACTGACGCCGCGGGCCCCAGCGACGTTCCGACGCTGGGCGGCCCGCAGGGTGGACTTACTCCATCCGACCGCGGCGGGCGTCCTTGCCCTTCGCTTCGTCGGTGGGGATCTCGTTGTCGGTCTTGAGCATCAGGACTGGCGTCTTGGTCTTTACCCAGAGATCGGCTTCCTTGAAGTGCTTGGCCGGGACATTCTCCATGGCTTCGCCAATGGTTTTCACCGGGAGCAGCCGGCCTTTCTTCGTCGTGTTGAATTCGTAGGTGGCGCGGTGGATCCGCTCGATCGCGGTGGCCACGCTCTCGTTCTCGGGCAGCTGCACGACCCAACCGACGAAATCGTGGTCCGGCAGGTCGCCATTGGGGTCGGAGATGACGATGGCGAACTGCTTTTTCACCGCGGGCGGCTTCTCCTCGTCCGTCTCGGGTTGCACGAGCAGGTTCATGTCCTCGACAATCTGGCGCAGCACCGCCGGCGGGATGGAGTTCTTCTTGAGGATTTCGGCAACCTTGTTGACGTCGATTTTCGGCATGGAGTTCGGGCGGTTTTGGAACCACGAATGGACACGAATGAATCCGAATGTAAAGGGCGCTGAGGCCCAGCGCCAGGACGAGCGCTTCGACGTGGTCGATGCGAACGACGTCGTCGTGGGCCAGGCGACCCGCGGAGAGGTCCACGCCCGTGGTCTGTGGCACCGGGCGGTGCACGTGCTCGTTTACAACCGGGCCGGCGAGGTTTTCCTGCAGAAGCGGTCCATGGCCAAGGACACATCGCCCGGCTGCTGGGCGTCCTCCTGTTCCGGCCATGTCGATTCCGGAGAGGACTATGACGTCGCCGCCCAGCGCGAGCTGGCCGAGGAGATTGGGGTGGTCGTGGCGTCGCCGCCCGCGCGCTGGTTTCGCCTGAAACCCAGTGAGGACACCGGCTGGGAGTTCGTCTGGATCTACCGGATGACCGGCGAGGGTCCGTTTACGCTGAATCCCGCTGAGGTCGAATGCGGCCAGTGGTTGGCGCCTGCCGCCATCACGGCGGCGATCGCCGCGCGGCCCGAAGAATTTGCCCCGGCGTTTCGTCTGCTCTGGACCCGGGCGTTGGCAGAGCCAGGCAGATCGTGATCCGTCGCCCGCGCCTAGCGCGAATCAGAAACGCCCGGAGAGAATGGCCGCTCGGCCGAAAACGGAGGGCCGTTGAATTCTGACTCGGTGATTCGCGACCACTCGCGCCGATTCGCGGGCGGTCAGCTTTGGGGACCAACTCACCGCTCGCGCAGATCCTTGATCGCGGCGAACTGCTTGGGCGAGATCAGCCGGCGCGGGACGCGGGTCTCGGCTTCCTTGAGCATCTTGTCCCAATCCTCCTCGGTGGGTACATGCGGCTCCCAGGAGGAGTGATGCCCCTGTTTGCGCTCCCAGACAATGTTTCCGCCGTGGATGGTCGCGACGACCTGAAACTTGCCCAGGTCGGGATCCTTCTTCCACCAGCCGATTTCCATGCTCATGCGTGAGGGGAAGCTAGCGAAGCGGGGTGTCCCGCCGCCAGAGCAATCTCGGCCACCCGCGCGCCGGGATGAAAATCGCTGCCGCGTTGGGTGACCTTGCGCACGTTCAAGACCCCAGCGTGGAGATCCACCAGCAGGGCGCCCCGGGGCGGACCAAAAGCACCGGTGTTGATCACGACCCGACCGCAGGGGCGGGTCCAGACCCCGGGATGGTGAATGTGCCCGGTAACGATCACGCGGGCTGAAGGCCGCTGGGCGGCAGCCAAGTCTGTCGCCAGACGGGGCGTGTCGCGCCAAGCCCGCAGCATGGCGATGATCTTCCGTGGCGGGAAAAGGGTGATGCGCAGGCGGTTCAGGCGGGCGAGGGTGGACGTGGCGCGCTGGTCGAACTCACGGGGGAGGTTGCGGCAGGCTGCTCGATGGGCCTGCAGCCGAGTCGCAACGGTGTGGCGCTCCGCTGCGGGCGCGGCGGCCAGCTGGAGATCAATGCGGCGGGCCAGCTCGTCGCGGAGCGTGCTCCAGGGTGTAGCCTCGGCAAAGAGCACATCGCCATGGGTCACCCACACCTCGCCGTTGGCCAGCAGGAGTTCGTGCTGCTCGCTGATCGCGGGATCGTGATTTCCCGTGAGAAACGTCACGCGTGGCAGCCGGGCCCGGAAAAATTCGAGGAGATGGTCGAGTTCGGCTGCGGGGAGATCGCGCTCCGTGTCGCAGGTATCCCCGTTGAGGACCAAATGATCCACCCCTGCAAAAAGCGGCGCGAGCTGCTCGGGATTGCGGATGCGGCTATCCGCATCGAAGAGATGAAGATCGGACAGGATGCGCAGCACCGGTGACGCGTCCGCCTCAGCGACCGAAGGGCAGGGCATCCTTGAGCGCCCCCTTCATCAGGTCGCGCATGCCACCGCCCATGTCCAAGCGCTCGAAATCTTCCGGCACGGTGAACAGGCTGTCGGCGAGGGATTGCTTCTCGATGGCCGTGACCTCCATCCGAAAGCGCTCGCGGCCGGCCTTGTTCTTGCCGACGACGCGCAGCGGGAAGAATCCCTTTTCAACCAGCTCCGCTTCCCACGCATTGCGCGGGCTGGGCTTCATCGGATTGGCGGCGCCCATGCCGGCGAACATACCGAGACCCTCGGCGGCCCAGATTTCGGTCACGGAGTCGCGATCACGCGTCAGGTACTTCGTGCAGGTGTAGCCGAGGATGACCTCGGTTTCCGTCGTCTTCTCGAGTGGGGAGGAATCCTTGGCCACGTCCTTGGCGGTGTCGGCCACATCCTGGATCGGCATCACCATGTACATCTTCTCGGAGGGCATGAGCATGATCATCTCCTTCTTGGTGAAGTTCATGATGCTGGAGGCGGATTCGCCCTTGCCCGCCTCGACGTCGACGCGAACAAGATCCTTTTTCATGGCATACTTCATGGCCGTGGGCTTGGCGGAACCCTCCTTCATGGTCATCGTGACGCGGCCTTCGAACGCCTGCGCGCCGAGCGATGCGGTGGCGGCCGTCAGGCCACAGATCAGAAGGAGAAGTCGGTTCATCATGGAGGAAAGTGCACCCCATCCGCAGGCGGCGTGCAAGCGTTCGGCACTTGCCTCAGGGAAACCCGCCGACTGGAGTGCGCCCATGGCAGTCTTTGGAAATCTCCCGATCGTTCAGGCCCAACTCGCGAACGAACCGCAGTTCGCCGCGGCCTTCGCGTACCTGGCGAAGGCGCTTGCTCCGGGCAGTCCCGAGCAGGCGCGCATCCGGGCTCTCGCGCCCGGGCAGACCGAACGTATCGAGCTGGCGGGCGGGGCCTTTGCGCTGGAGCAGGCTTATTGCTCGAAGCCGCGGGTGGAAGGGAAGTACGAGTCCCACCACCGCTACATTGACCTGCAGGCGATTGTCGCGGGCGAGGAGTTCATCGAACTGACCCACGTTGAGAAGCTGTCGCTGAAGGAGGATTTTTCCCGCGAGCGGGATGTTCTCTTTTACGAGGATTTCACGGGCGGTTCGCGCCTGCGAGTGGGCCCGGGAGAGATTGCCGTCTTCTTCCCCTTGGACGCGCATCGGCCTTCGGTCGCTGTCGACGCGCCCGCAATGGTCTACAAGGCCGTGGTGAAGGTTCCGGTGCGCCCGTGAACTACCGGCATCACTACCACGCCGGCAATTTCGCCGATGTGCTCAAGCACGCGCTGCTGGTTCCGCTCCTCCGCGGGATGCAACGCAAGGACAAGGGCTTCCTCTACCTCGATACGCACGCGGGCCGGGGCCGGTACGACCTCGCCTCGGCGGCCCGGGGCGACACACTCGACCGCACGCCGGAGTGGCCCGCCGGAGTCGGGCGGATCTGGGAGCGCACGGATCTCCCGGCGGCGGTGGCTGACTACCTCGCCTTGGTCCGAGCGTTTGATCGCCGCAATCGGACCGTGGCGGAAGCGGTGGATCTCTCGGCGCCGCGCTTCTACCCGGGTTCCCCGTGGCTGGCGCAGGCTTTGGCCCGTCCGCAGGACCGCCTGGCGCTGTGCGAGAAACACCCGGACGAATTTGCCGCGCTGCGCGCTGAACTCGATTTCGAGGCGCGGGCCACGCTTCAGGCCATGGACGGCTACACCGCGGTCAAGGCCGTGCTACCCCCGCCGGAGAAACGGGCCTTTGTGCTGATCGATCCGCCCTTTGAGGACCCTCGTGAATATGCCTTCATCGTGGGTGCCTTGCGCGAGGGACTCCGACGCCTGCCGGGCGGGACCTTTGCCGTGTGGTATCCGTTGACCGAGCGGGCGCGCGTTGAGGCGTTTTTCGCCGAGTTGGTCGCGCTGCGTCCGCCGCCGACCTGGTCGGCCGAACTCACGGTGGTGGGTCCCGCCTCCCCTGTGAAGATGAAAGGCTGTGGCTTGGTCGTGATCAACCCGCCCTGGCAGATTGACCGCGAGCTGTCGCCGATGCTGCCTTGGCTGGCGTCGGTGCTCGCGCAGAGCCCGGGAGGAATGGCGGATCTGCGCTGGCTGGTGCCGGAATGAGCGCGGCTTCTGCCGCGATCATTTCAAATTTCAGACCTCAGATTTCAGATGCCCGTTCTGGCCCAGCCCCGGCCGGACTAGAGCTTGAAGGGCTTGGAGAGCAGCTGCTGCGTGAGGAAGACGGTCTGAGCCGAGGCGAGTTCCTTGATGCCCTTTTGACCCAGCGCGATCAGGCTCTGCAGCTGGTCGTGAGAGAAGGTGGCTTCTTCGCCGCTGCCCTGAACCTCCACGAACTGGCCGCGACCGGTCATCACGATATTGAAGTCGACCTCGGCGTCCTTGTCTTCGACGTAGGCGAGATCCAGCAGGTCGCGCCCACCGCACACGCCCACGCTGACGGCCGCGACGGAATCCGTGAGGGGGTTCTCCGCGATTTTCTTGGCGTCCAGCAGAGTCTGGACCGCGAGACGGGCCGCCAGGTAGGCGCCGGTGATCGCGGCGGTCCGGGTGCCACCGTCGGCTTGGAGGACATCGCAGTCCACCCACAGCGTGTTCTGACCGAGCTTCTGCAGGTCGATGATTGCGCGCAGGGAGCGTCCGATCAGGCGCTGGATTTCAACGGTCCGCCCGTCGATGCGACCCTTGCTGATGTCACGGGCCTTTCGCTCGTGGGTCGAGTAGGGCAGCAGGGAGTACTCCGCGGTGAGCCAGCCTCCGGGGACCTTTTGCTGCTTCATCCATGTGGGCACATTGGGCTCGATGGTGGCGGCGCAGATAACCCGCGTCTGGCCAAAGGAGACGAGGACCGAGCCGGTCGCGTGGGGCGCGATATCCGCTTGGAAAGTGACAGGACGCAGCTGGTCGACACGGCGGCCATCGGCGCGGGAGGGTTGGTTCATGGTAAAGTCAGGCTTCCTCACGGTCCGGCGCGAGGCGGGTCGTTCGCGGGACCTCGGGTTGCATCTGCGACATGTACGCGATGAGCCGGTCGTTGAACTCCTTGGCGGGGTCGTGCCCCATTTTCTTGAGCGCCTGGGTCAGGGCCGCGACCTCGACGAGGCGGGCCATGTCGCGGCCGGGGCGCACGTAGAGTTCGATGTGGGGCACCTTCATGCCAAGGATCTCGTAATAATTCTCCTCCAGCCCGGTCCGTTCCTCGACCACGTCGGGTGTCCATTCGCAGAGGGAAATCACCAGATCAATGCGCTTGTCGAGGCGGACGCTTTTCACGCCGAACATTTCGGCGATGTTGATGATGCCGATGCCCCGGCACTCCATGTAGCCGCGGTTGAGGGGGCGGCTGTTGGCGTTGAGCTCGCGGCCGTCGACGAGGGAGATCACGGTGAGATCGTCGGCTACCAGGGAGTGGCCGCGCTCGATCAGGGCCAGCGCGCACTCGCTCTTGCCGACGCCGGACGAGCCGCGGAGCATCACGCCGATACCCTTGATATCGAGCGTGGTGGCGTGCTCGGTCGCGGTGGGGGCGAACTCATGGTCAACGCAGACCGTGGCGAGATTCACCCAGTTCATGGTGATCATCGGCGTGCGCAGGATGGGGAGCTTTCGCTCCTGCGCGATGGCCAGCATGGGGTGGGTCGGGTTAAAGTTGCGGGTCAGCACGAGGCAGGGGATACCGCGATCCACCATCTGATTGAAGATCTCGATCTGCTGGCGCTGGTTGACCGACTTCAGGTAAGTCATCTCGGCGGCGCCGAGGACCTGGATGCGCTTGTTCGCGAAGTATTTGAAAAAGCCGGTGAGCGCGAGGGCCGGACGATTGATCGAGCCCTCCTTGATCAGACGATGCAGGCCGGCCTCGCCGGTGATGACTTCCAGGCTGAGCTTGTCGCGGTAGGTCTCGACGAAGTGGGCGACGGTGATGCCGTTGATGGCTTTGGGCATGGCGGGGCGCGGTTGCGACGAAGGTTCAGGCAAAAGTCGCGCGGGGGGGAGCAAAATCGCGCGCCGGACGGGCGTGACCGGGATTCAGTCCCGGGCGGGCCTACATGTTGAAATCCTTGCCGAGGTAGAACTCGCGCGCCTCGGGGTCGTTGATCAGGAAGTCGCCGGTGCCCTCCTTGAAGACCTTGCCTTCCCGGATGAGGTAGGCGCGGTCGACGATGCGGAGGGTCTCGCGGACATTGTGGTCGGTGATGATCACGCCAATGCCTCGCGCCTTGAGCGAGAGGACAATGCGCTGAACCTCGGCCACCGAGATGGGATCAATCGCGGCAAAGGGCTCGTCGAGCAGCAGGAACTTGGGCTCCGTGACGAGGGCCCGCGCGATTTCGAGGCGGCGTCGCTCGCCGCCGGAAAGCGTGTAGGCTTTCTGCTTGGCGACATGGACCAGGTTGAGCTCCTCCAAGTGGCGACGAACCCGGGCAGGCCGATCGCGCCGGGGAAGTCCGATGGTTTCCACGATTGCGAGGATGTTCTCCTCGACGGTGAGCTTGCGGAAAATGGAGGCCTCCTGCGGCAGGTAGCCAATGCCAAGCCGGGCGCGCTCGTGCATGCGCAGGTGGGTGGCATCGCGGCCGTTGATCATCACCCGACCACCCGTAACCGGGATCAGGCCAACGACCATGTAGAAAGTGGTCGTCTTGCCGGCGCCATTGGGTCCGAGAAAGCCGACGATCTCGCCGGCGGACACGTGAATATCAACGCCATTGACGACCGTGCGTGGGCCAAAGGTTTTGACCAGGCCGAAAGTCTGGATCGTGGCCGTCGCGGCCGGGGCGGGCGAGTCGCTCATGGGGCGGGCGTGGCGGGTGCGGCGGCGTCCTTGGCATTGGCGCCGAGATCCTTGATCTCCGGTCCGCTGAACTTGGGTTTTTCGATGATGACCTGCCGCTGACCGCGGAGGAGGGTGATGGTCTCACCGGCGCCCACGAAGTCATCGCTCTTGTCGATCAGGACGGGCTCACCGGTGAGCACGACCTTCTCCTCCAGGGGCAGGACTTCCGCGCGGCCGCAGGTTGCCTCACGCTGGTCTTGCACGATCCGAACATTGCCCGTGGCGAGGAGGTACTTGAATCGTTCGAGGGTGCCGACGGCGGCCTCCTTTTCGCCGACGCGCGAGGCGATGATCTCGAGGCGGTCGCAGGCGATGCGCAGATTCGTGCCGGTCAGCACGACATTCCCCGTGCAGATGACCCGCGTCTCGGTGTCGGTGCTGGTCATGTCCATCAGGTCGGCCTCAAGCGTGGTGCGCTGGGGCACGGCTGCCGGAGCGGCGGCGCGCAGGCTGGGCAGGAGGATCAGGCCGCAAAGGAGAACGAGGGCGCGAAAGAGGTTCATTTGATCAAAAGGGGGAGTTCCGCGCGGAGAACGACGCGGGCGTTGCGTTGGATGATGATGCGGCGGGCGCCGTGCTCGTAGCGCCAGGCCTCGCCGGTGACCTCAATATCGTCGCGCACGAAGCGCACGGCGTCGGTTCCCTCGATCACGCGCGTTTCCGTGTCGACGGTGGCCGCCTTGCTCAGCAGGACCGACTCAACCTGATTCGCGGCATCGGTCGCGAACATCGTGACGGTCATGTCGACGAAGCGGGGCTTGCGGGGATCGGTGAGGATGGCCTCATTGCCGCGAACCAGCAGGGTGCGATTCCCTTGGTCATTGAAGAAGGGCAGCGAGAAATTCTTTACCGGGGCCGGTGCGCTGATCTGCGGGGCCTGGCCGAGCAGGGTGATCGCAGCGGCGAGAAAGAGAAGGACGGCGGTCTTCATGCGCTGGAGGTAAGACCACGGTGAGTCAGGATTTGTTCACAAACTTCGCGCACCGCCCCGTGGCCGGCCGTTCGGGTGGTGACATAGTCCGCCGCTGCCAGCGCCGCGGGCATGGCATCGGGAACGCTGACTCCGATCCCGGCCCAAGCCATGGCCGGGGCGTCGATGTCGTCATCGCCCATGTACACGCAGGCGCCAGCCTCGAGGCCGAGCGCGGTGGCGAGCTCGCGCAGCGCCGTCACCTTGTCGGTGCGGCCCTGGACCACGTGGGGGATCTTGAGCTCGTTGGCCCGGACCGTGGTGGCGCCCGAGGCGCGCCCGCTGATCCACGCGACAATGATCCCGGCCTGGCGGAGCCGAACGAGTCCCATGCCGTCGAGAATCGAGAACACCTTGGTTTCGGTGCCGTCCGATGAAATATGGATCGTCCCGTCGGTGAGGATCCCGTCGACGTCCATCGCAAACAAGCGCACGGCCGCCCAGGAAGCCGCGGAGATTGCGGATTGCGGACTGCGGAGTGCGGATTGCGGGCTGCTCACGGGTTTAAGAGGGAGGGACAGGTCGAGTGCTTAATTCCGAATTCCGAAATCCGCAGTCCGCAATGGGCTTATCCGATCCACGCGGCGATCGACTCGATCAGCTTGGCCTTGGTGGGACGGAAGGCCTGCTCGAGCTCGGGGGCGAAGGGCACCGGGAGGTCGAGGGAGCCGATGCGGAGCGGCGGGGCTTCCAGGGAGAAGAAATGCTCCTCCGTCAGGCGGGCCACCAGTTCGGCGCCGAAGCCGTGGGTGCGCCGGCCCTCGTGCAGAACGATGAGGCGGTGCGTGCGGTCCAGCGAGGCCTTGATCGCATCGAGGCGCAGCGGCGAAAGGGCACGCAGGTCGAAGAGATCGAAGGTGTGTCCGTACTCGGACTCGAAATACGCGGCGGCATCCTCGGCGAGGTGAACCATGTCGCCGTAGGTGACGAAGGTCGCGTAGTCACCGGCCCGAACATGGCGGGGCTGCCAGACGTCGCGGTAGGCGGGATCCCACGTGACGGCATGTTTGCCGCGGCGGTAGAGTGCCTTGTGCTCGAAGAGGATCACCGGATTGTCGTCCTCGTAGGCCGCGAGCAGCGCGTTGAACGCATCCTGCGGAGTGGAGGGGTAGAGCGCCTTGAGTCCGGGCATGGCCAGGAGGAAGGAGTCGAGCTCCTGCGAGTGGAAGGAACCGAAGGTGAGACCGCCTCCGGTCGGCAGCCGGAAGACCACCGGGACCTTGGCGCCGGAGCGGAAATAGTACGTCGCGGCGTTGAGCGTGATCTGGGTCGCGGCCTCGGTGACGAAATCGGAAAACTGAAACTCCTCGATCGCGCGGTGACCGTTGAGCGCGAGGCCAACGGTGTAGCCGGTGCAGGCGCTCTCCGCCAGCGGCGTGTTGAAGACACGCGAGCGACCGAAGTCGGCGAGGAGCCCGTCCGTGACCTTGAAGGCACCGCCGTACACGCCGATGTCCTGGCCGAGCACGACGGACTCCGGGCGCTCGGTGAGGATCTTGCGCAGCGCAAGGTTCAGCGCCTGCGCCATGGTGACCGGCTCGGGCTTGGGGGCGGGGGTGGTGGGCGTCCACGGCAGAGCGGGGACTTCGGGCGCAAACACCCCGGTCAGGATGCTGGCGGGATCGGGGCGCGGCACCGCGAGCGAGGCCTGAACGCAGGCTTCGAGAAAAGCGGCGAGGTCCGCATCGGCGCGATCCACGCGTTCGCCGAGGCCGAGTGCGACGAGGCGGGCGCGCAGCTTGGGCAGGGGGTCAGCGGCGAAGAAGGCATCGCTCTCGCCGGGCCGGAGGTAGTCGCCCGTGTCGTAGGCGGCGTGACCGCGCAGGCGCAGCGTGTGGGCCTCGACCAGAATCGGACGCGAGGTGCGGCGAACGGTTTCGACCACATCGGCAAACGCGCGGGTGGTGGCCTCGGCGTCAACCCGGCAGTCGATCATGCGACCCTCGATGCCGTAGCCGGCCGCGCGCCGCCACAGCTCGGTGCCCGCGGCGAACTGTTCGGACACCGGAGTCGAGTAGGCGTACTGGTTGTTCTCGATCACGAAAACGATCGGGAGGGACAGCAGGGAGGCGAGGTTGAGCGACTCGTGGATGTCGCCCGTGCTGGAGCCGCCGTCGCCAAAGAAGCAGAGACCGATCGCCGGCTTGCCCAGGCGCCGTTGCGAGTCGGTCAGGCCCAGCACATTCGACAGCATGGCGCCAAGATGACTGATCATCGGCAGCGACCGGTTGGCGGGGTCGCCGTGGTGGATGTTGCCCTCGCGGGCGAGCGTCGGGCTGCCGGCGTTGGCAAAGTACTGGTTTAGGTGATCGCAGAGATGCCCGCTCCAGAGCAGGTGTCCGCCAAATCCGCGGTGCGAAAACGAGATCACGTCGATCGCCTTGTCGGCAAGGAGCGTGAGCGGGACGATCAGCCCCTCATTGCCCTGGCCGCCGGTGACCGTGCCCTTGATCAGACCCTGCCGGAAGAGGTCGAGGATGCGGTTGTCCGCGCTGCGCGCGATCTGCATCCAGGCGTAGACACGCAGGAGAGCGTCGCCAGGGTTCTGGTCCAGTTCGGCGCGGCGGAGATCGCGCTGGGCGAGGATTGCCGGAAGGGAGGGAAAGGCCATGTCCAAGCCCTGACGTTGGGGTCGGGGGGAGGCGCGGGCAAGCGATAGATTCGGGCTTCCGTCCGGAGGGATGTGGCGGGCGACGCTGAGGCGCGTCCTCGACCGTTGCGCCCCGCTTCTCAATCCCCGGGGGCAGCGAGCCGGGCTACGCCGTCAGACTCGATCCGGGCTTGAGCACGTCGACCTTGTGCCCCCGTTTTGCGGCCGCGCCGGCGAAGGCGGCGGCATCCTGCGCGATCGGCGGCCAGGTGTTGAAGTGCATCGGCACGGCGACTTTCGGTTTGAGGAAATCGAGCGCATCGAGGGCATCGTCCGGCCCCATGGTGTAATTGTCCCCGATGGGCAGCAGGGCCACGTCGAGGCCGACCCGACCGATCAGTTGCATATCCATGAACAACGCGGTGTCGCCGGCGTGATAGAGCTTCTTGCCCTCCGCCTCGATCAGGATGCCGCAGGGCGAGCCCATGTAGACGGGATTCAGGCCCGCATTGAAGCTTGAGCTGTGATGGGCGAGCGTGAGCTTCACGCGACCGAACGGGAAAGCGAAGCTGCCGCCGGGGTTCATGCCATGGAACTTGGCGCCCTTCGCGCCGAAGTACTCGGCGATCTCGTAGTTGGCGATGACGGTCGCGTCATTGGCCTTGGCGATCTCAAGCACGTCGCAGGTGTGGTCCTCGTGACCGTGCGTCACAAGCACGTGGTCCACGCGGACGTCTTTGGCCGCGATCGATGCGTCGGGATTGCCGGTGAGAAACGGGTCGATGATCAGCCGGTGCGAGCCGGTTTCGATCAGGAAGCAGGAATGTCCGTAGAAGGTGATTTTCATGCGGCGACGGGCTTGGTGATGGAATCGATGCGACGGAGGATATCGGGGGTGAGGCGCGGGACAATCTCGAGGGCGCCAAAATTCTCGGTGAGCTGCTCGGGTTTGGTGGCGCCGAGGATGACGGTGCTCACGTGCGGGTTGCGGGCGCACCACGCGAGGGCGAGGCGGGGCAGGGTGGTGTCGAGTTCCTTGGCGATCGCGGCCAAGTCCTTGATCGCGGCGAAGCGCTTGGGCGCATCGGCCCCGAGGACCATGCCCTTGAGCCACTCCATGCCGGGCATGTCGAGGCGGGAGTCCTTGGGGATGCCCGCATTGTACTTGCCCGTGAGTAGTCCACTGGCGAGGGGCGACCAGACCGTCGTGCCCAGGCCGCGCGACTTGCAGAGCGGGGCGAGGTTCTGCTCCACGCGGGAGCGATGGAAGAGATTGTACTGCGGCTGCTCCATCTGCGGCGCGTGGAGACCGAGGCGGTCGCAGACCTCGTAGGCTGCCTTGAGCTGATCGGCGTTCCACTCACTTGTGCCCCAGTAGAGCACCTTGCCCTGCACGATCAGGTCGTGCATGGCGCGGCAGGTTTCTTCAACGGGCGTCTCCGCATCGGGCCGGTGGCAGAAAAAGAGATCCAGGTAGTCGAGCTGCAGACGGCGGAGTGCGTCATGGCAGGCCTCGTGGAGGTGCTTGCGCGAGAGTCCGGTCTGGTTGGGCTTTTCGTCTTCCCAGCCGAAGTAGGCCTTGCTCGAGACGAGGTAGCTGCTGCGGCGCCAGCCGCTGCGCTTGAGGATGTCGCCCATCACGATCTCGGCGCGGCCATCGGCGTAGACTTCGGCGTTGTCGAAGAAGTTCACGCCCGCGTCATACGCGGTGTGCATCAGCTTCTCAGCGACCGGGTCGCCGATCTGTTTGCCGAAAGTCACCCAGGCGCCGAAGGAGAGCGCGCTGACTTTGAGGCCGGACCGGCCGAGCCGGCGGTATTCCATGGTCATGGAGCGACCATGGGCAGCCCGCGGGCAAAGTCCAATGACGACTGAACTTTGCCCGCCTTGACGCTACCGGGCGAGAAACGCGGCGGCGGCCGTCAGATCCCCCGCCGTCAGACCGTGGCCTGCCGGCGCCAAGTGCCGGGTGATCGTGGCGCCGCCTGCCTCCAGCAACCCGGCGAGCCGGGCCGGATGATCCAGGGGCACGATTGGATCCTGCTGGCCATTGGCGAGCAGCACACGATGGCCGGCGAGTGAACCGGCGGCTGCTGGCTGGTCGAGGACGACCATCGCGCGGAGGAGGATGGCATCGCCGAGCGCCTCGGGACGCAGCAGAAGCAGCGAGGCTGCGATATTGGCGCCGTTGGAGAATCCGACCGCCGTCAGACGGCGAGGATCAAATCCGTACTGCTGGCCGGCTGCGGCCAAGAAGTCCGCCAGGCCGTGCGTCCGCCTCCGCACGTCGTCGAGATCGAACACGCCCTCGGCAAAGCGCCGAAAGAACCGCGGCGCACCGTGTTCGAGCACATCGCCGCGCGGACTGAGCACGGCAGAGCCCGGCGACAACCGTCGTGCGAGGGGAATCAGGTCGTGTTCGTCGCCGCCCGTGCCGTGCAGAAGCAGCAGCGGAGGAGCGGAGGGATCGGTACCGGGTTCGTAAACGTGATGGTAGAAGAGGGACATGGAGGAGGTTGGTTTGCGGGACGGTTAGGACGGAGAGGACCGATAGGACTGAGGGGACTTAGAGGACTTATAGGTCCTATCCGTCCCATAGGTCCCATCCGTCCCATTTTCCGCTCACCCTCAGTCGTTGAGCTTGGGCAGCGCGGCTTCAATCGCGGCGCGCTGCGCCTCGTACTGGGGAGGCAAGCGCAGCGTGGTGCCGAGTTGTTCGAAGGTTTCGTCGGTGGCGAAGCCAGGTGTGTCCGTGGCGATCTCGAAGAGAATGCCCGCGGGCTCACGGTAGTAGATGGAGTGGAAGTAGCTCCGGTCCATCACCGGGCTGACATGCATCCCGCGTTCGCGCACGGCGGCGAGGTCATCTGCCTGGGTGGTGTCATTGGGCGTACGGAAGGCCACATGGTGGACAGTGCCCGCCCCCTGCAAGCCGCGGGGCAGGGCGGGTTCGACGAGGACGTCGACATAGGTGCCCGGACCGCCCGCGCCGGTGGTCAGGCGCGTGCGACCGCCCTCGGTCGACTGGATCCGGTAGCCCATGGTGTCCGTGAGCATCGCGAGGGTGGGGGCGGCCACGTTAACTCCCAACGTGACCCCGTGAAACCCGCGGAGGCCGACGGCGCCGGGGATGTCCGGGTGAGTCCAGGGCGTGCGGTCATCGCGCTCGCGTGCGCCGACGATCTCGAGCACGAGACCATCGGGATCCTCGAAGGAAAGGACCGATTCACCAAAGCGGGAGACGGCATTGGACAAGGTGATCTGGTGGGCGGTGAGCCGCGTGACCCAGAATTGCAGGGCGTCCGCGGGGACCGAGAAGGTGGTGGCGGTGACTTGGCCCGTGCCTACGCGACCGCGGCGGAGGCCGGACCACGGAAAGAAGGTCATCACCGAACCGGGCGTGCCGACGCCGTCGGCATAGTAGAGATGGTAGGTGGAAGGATCATCGAAGTTCACGGTCTTCTTCACCAACCGCAGACCGAGGACGCGGGTGTAGAAGTCGACATTGCGACGCGGGTCACTGGCGATGGCCGTGACATGATGGAGGCCGGGGAGGTTCATGATGTGATATGTTTTGATGTTAAAGTAATAAGGAAAAGGTTTCGCCTTTTTGGAGAGATTCAAAGAGCGGGAGCGCGGCCGGCCTTCTTGCAGAGGTCGGCCAGAGTGGTCTGCTCGGCGGCGGTCAGGCCGGACAATTCCCGGGTGATCGCCGCGGCGACGCGCGGAAAGAGTTCGCTGATGAAGGCGCGACCCTGGGGGGTCAGGCTGACCGTGACGAAGCGGCGATCCTCGGGATCGCGCTGGCGGGTGACGTGGCCGTCGCGCTCGAGATTGTCGACCACGAGCGTGAGATTGCCCGCGCTCTTGAGGACCTTGGCCGCGATTTCGGACTGGCAGAGGGCGCCCCGGTGGAGGAGCACTTCGAGAACCGCGAACTGGGGAATGGTCAGGCCCTTGGGCAGCACCGTGTGCGCCCGGGCGGTCACCGCGTCGGCCGCCCGCATCAGCTTGATGTAGGCGTCGAGGGCGGTGGCCTCGGCTGACGTGACGGTAGCGGGCGTTTCCATGATGCTTCAAACTTGAAGCAATAATTGATTCAATGTCAAAATAATTAGCACATAAGCACATAAACCATTCTATGGCAGCGAATAACTGTAGCCGATGGCTGAACTCCTGCTAGCCCGCTCGTTCGCGCGGGCGCAGCTCAGACCGCGTCGATCTTATGGATCCGGGGGAGGTGACGACCGCCCTCGAATTCGGTGGCGAGCCAGACCTGGACAATCTTGAGGGCCTCCTGCTCGGACACGGTACGCTGGCCGAGTGAGAGGACATTACCGTCGTTGTGCGACCGGTTCCAGATCGCGACCTGCTCATTCCAGCAGAGCCCGCAGCGCACGCCGCGGACACGGTTGGCCACGATCGCCTCGCCGTTGCCGGAGCCTCCGAGGACAATGCCGCGTTCAAACTCTCCGCGGGCGACCGCTTCCGCGACCGGGCGGATGAAATCGGGGTAGTCGCAGGACGCCTCCGAGTAAGTGCCCATGTCGCGGACCGTGTGGCCGGCGGCGAGCAGCATTTCCGTGATCTTTGCCTTGTAGGCGAAGCCGGCGTGGTCGGATCCAATGGCGATCGTGAAGGTCTTCATGAAGCGATGAAGCCGGGATTACGGCACATTCCGCCGTGGAAGGGAAAATCAAAAACGGCGGCCTTAGCCCACCCGCGGTTAAGCTGTTTTTAACCGCAGATGAACACAGATTAGCACAAATGTTCGGAGATTTCGGCAGCGGCATAAAGCCGTGAGCCGCCCATTGAATCTGATCTCTGCGATCTGTGGGGATCCGTGTTCATCTGTGATTGAACGGTGGGTCTGGATGGAGGTCCCATGCCCGATGTGCAGAAGGGATTGAGTTCATCCGAACCCAGAGCGCAGTCGCTGGTCATACTGGGGATGAAACCGACTCGGCTGGCGATTGCAGGTATGCTGCTTCTGGCGGCGGCGGGCTGTGCCTCGACGCCCGCGTCGCGCATCCAAGCGGCGCGCGACGTCTACCATTCGTACCCGATGGAGGTGCAGGAGAGGATCGCCGCGGGTCAGGTCGACGTGGGCTTCACGACGGAGCAGGTTCGCCTGGCCCTCGGCAAACCGGACCGCGTCGCCTCGCGCACCACGCCCGACGGCACGTCCGAAGTGTGGTCCTATAGCGACAAGGGTCCTCGCATCAGCGTCGGCCTTGGGCTTGGCGTGGGCGGTGGGGGAGGATCTACGCGCGTCGGCACCGGTCTCGGCATGAGCACGGGTGGACGTGTCCTTGAAAAAGAGAAGACGCGCGTGGTCTTCGACCAGCGCGGTCAGGTTACGGCCGTCGAGCAGGTCGAGGGCCGATAGCGACCCCGGCTACCTCCTCAGCTCTCGATTGCCCGCCAGAAGAGGTCGGCGTCCGCGAGGTCGCGAAAGGCGACGGTGGGTGCATGGCCGATCAGTTCCTCGATTGGGTGCCGTCCGGTGGCCACCGCCATGGTGCGCGCTCCGATGACCTTGCCGCACTCGATATCGAGCGGGGTGTCGCCAATGATCCAGACCTGTTCGGGCGAAAATGTGACCCCCGTGTGCGCCGCGGCCCGGCGGAGAGCGAAGGGCCCGAGGTCGTTGCGCAGTTCGCTGTCGTTGGCGAAGGCGCCGAAGGGGAAGTAGTCCCACAGGCCGTGGTGAAGGAGTTTCGCCTTCGCACCCCGGTCAATGTTGCCGGTGAGCAGGCCCTGCGACACGTCGGCCCGGGCGGCAGCGGTGTCGAGCAAGCCCTTCACGCCGGGGAGAATCCGCGCGCTCCGATTCAGTTCCTCCGGCAGCAGGGCGATGTAGCCGTCCAGCAGCCGGTCAAAATTTTCCTGCGTCGTCGGCAGGCGAAACTTCTCGAGGATCTGGCGCAGGATGAAGCGATCCGTCCGGCCCGACCAGTCGATGTCATCGAGCGAACCGTCGATGCCAAAGCCATGGTTGAGCGAGATGCGGAGTGCCCGCATGCCGGAGCCGCCCGAGGCGAGCAGTGTCCCGTCGATATCCCAAAGAAGAAGGTGTTTCACAAAGAGTGAGAAAAGAAGGAAACCCCGCCGGGTTTGCGAGTCTAACCCCACAGATCCTCTCTCATGAAATCCGCGCTCCTGCTTCGTCTCGCCCTGAGTATTGGGGGCATCGGCCTGCTGGCCGCCTGCTCAACGCCCGAAGCTCGCATCCGGCGCAACGCCGACTTCTTCGCCACGCTTGCGCCCGAACAGCAGCAACTCATCCGGGAGGGCAAGATCGCCATCGGTTTCACCCCGGATCTGGTGCGCCTCGCGCTGGGCGATCCGGACCGCGTGGCCGTGCGCAAGGACACGTCGGGAGAGGGCGAGGCGTGGAGTTACACCAATTACGAAACGCTCGACGGAGCGCCGCTCTATCGGGGTTGGTATCACCGCTACGGTGGCCTGCGGGACCCGCTTTACCGCTATCCCTACTACCTCAACACGCCGGTCCGCCGTGAGCGCGATGTCTTTCGCGTGGTGTTTCGCGGCGGGTCGGTCGTCCTGATTGAACAGGACAGCCAACGCTGAATTTCATGGGTGAACCAGCGGCGGACGGTCCGTAATTTCCCGGCTCGCCGCCGCCCCGGCGGGATGCTCGACTCCGGTTTCCTATGAACCAGAGCCCCATCAATCGCTTCCTGCTCGAGAACGGTCTGCGCATCGCCTCGAACCCGTGCGTCAGCCCGGACTTCTGCCTCGACTGGCCCGCCCTGCGCGCCGTGCTCAGCGCCGGCGGCGCGGTCAAGACCTGGACCAAGAGTGCCTTCGAAACGAAGGCCGGCAGTTGGACGCTGCTGGAGCACACGCCGACGGGCGATTGCGCCTGGCGGCTGGAACTCCGCGCGGGCGCGGCGGTGCCGTCGACGCTGGCGGACGGCGTGGCCCTCGCCGGGGGCGCGCAGGTTTTTCCCGCGACCTTCAGGAACCTGATCGCGCTGAAGAACCTGATTCAGGAGCACAACCCGGCCTCCACGATTTTCCCGACGGCTGCGCAGAAGCTCGGCCAGAGCACGCTCGGCATCGGAGCGCGTTTCACCACGCTGCACTGGCCGGCGGTGGAATGGGCGATGAGCGCGCTGGAGATCGGCGTGACGGCCAACCAGAACTCGATCCCGCGCGAGTTGGTTTACGACGTCGACGCGATGCTGGGGGGCAAGCTGGACACGGTCCCGTTCCCGTTCATTGGCACCAATGTCCCCGAGGGCCACCAGGGCCAGAGCGTCGAGGGCATGAGCCACGGCTGCGTGCTGTCGAAACTCAAGACCGGCTTCCACCGCCGCGGCATCGCCTGGAGCTTCAACGCGGACCACCAGCCGATCGGCGGCAAGTTCGACGTCCGCGAGGACCAACTTGTCACGGGCTGCGTGCTCGCGAGCTACATCACCTTCGATCTTTCCCCGGAGCTTGCGCAGACCAAGGTTGCGGATGACGCCGCTGGGTGGGTGGCTGCCCATGTTCCCGCTGCGCTCGTGACCACGGTCAAGGCCCGCGTGGCCTCGGCCGGACTCACCCTCAACGAAGCCGACTTCGCCAAGCTCCTGGCCTATGTCTGGCCGTCGCTGCAGAAGATGAAGCGCCGCGACGAGAAGTACGCCGCTGCGCGGGCAAAATTGTTCACGACGGACGCCGGTCGCGCCTACCTGCGCGAGCTCTCCATCGACGAGCTGCCGGGTCTCACGACGCCGGAGACGACCGCGATCATGCTCGCGCTCTGCGAGGCGCTGGGGATGCAGATTCATTTCGTGGCCCCGGCCTTCGGCTTCCAGAAGAACATGCCCTATCCCGACAACGCCGCCCTGCGCGCGCTGATCGAGAAGCAGTGGGGCGTGTGCCGCCAGTTCGGCGTGAGCATCGGTTTCCACTCCGGCTCGGGCAAGTCGGCCGAGAACTATCAGGTCATGGGGGCCGTCACCGGCAGCCGCCTGGAGATCAAGACCAGCGGCCGCTACACCTACGAGATGGGCCGGGCGTTGTTCGCTTCGAAGAACGCCGCCGATCAGACCCTCTGGCGCGACTGGTATGCCTTCACGGTCAAGCTGGCGGTGCAGGGCTCGTTCAGCGCCGATGCGACGGAGCAGAAGATGGCCCGCAGCTTCGTGGTCGACGCTCTGGCCAAGTCGGGCCGGCCGACGGAGGTCTTCGCCAGTGCCGACACGTGCCGACAGGCGATTGAGGCGCTGACGCCCAGCCCGGAGCACATGTTCTGGTTCGAGTATAATTTCCTCCACGTCCTCGCGGCGGGCGGCAAGGCCGACAAGGCCGCGCTCGGCGACCATTCGCCGGCAGGCTACACCCAACGCGCCCGGTTCTACGCGATCAGCGATGAGGGGCGGCTCAACTACTCCCGGAATGTGGCGGCCTACATCCTCTTCCTGGCTGAGAACACCGGTCTGGCTTCCAAGGAGCGCTGTGTGGCGGCCGCCAAGCTGCTCGCCGGGTACACGTCGATGGACGCTTTCCTTGCGGACATCAGCCACTGATCCGACGAAGTCGCCGACGGCGGAAAGCGGGCGTCCGTACGGGCGCCCGCTTTGCTTTTCCGGTGGGTGTCTAGGCGCAAAAAAGTCCGCGCCCGGCAGGGCGCGGACTTTGGGTGTAGAGCCGTCTCGGAGGGCGCTTAGAGCGCGTGGATCGCGCTCTTGTTGACCGCTAGGCCGGCTTCCTTGATCGCCTCGCTCATCGTGGGATGGGCGTGGATCGTGCGGCCGAGGTCCTCGGCGCTGCCGCCGTATTCCATGTGCGTCACGACTTCGCTGATCAGCTCGCCCGCGTTGCGGCCGAGGATCTGGGCGCCGAGGATCTTGTCCGTCGTCGCATCCGCGATGATCTTTACATAGCCGTCGGTCGCATCCGCCGCGATCGCCCGGCCATTGGCGGCGAAGTTGAACTTGCCGACCTTGACCGCGATACCCTTGGCCTTCGCGGCGTCCTCGCCGAGGCCCACGCTGGCAACCTCAGGGTCGGTGTAGACGATGCCGGGCACGAGGTCCCAATTCACATGGCCCGCCTTGCCGGCGATCCATTCGGCGACGGCCGCGCCGTCCTCCTCGGCCTTGTGGGCGAGCATGGGACCCGCGACCACGTCACCAATGGCCCAGATGCCGGGGACGTTGGTGCGGAG
>CAYZCV010000029.1:0-15451 GCA_964476965.1 uncultured Opitutus sp.
ACGGTACGCTCTCGCCCGATCGGCTGCCGCCCAGCTCGGAATCGCTCTCGGTCAGCGTGATGTTCGCGTTGATGCCGATCCCGTCAAACGGAGCAGGCAGGAACGAAAACTGTTGCTGATAATCCGCCTCAAGCCCGGTCACGCTGGCGGTATCACCATTCAGTGGGGTCGTCAGGCTGTTGATGCCGTTAGGTGCACCTCCAGCAATCACCTGGGAGAAGATGAAATCGGAGATTTCCTTGTGGAAGACGCCGACCGTAAACACGCCCAGAGACACCGGATAGAACTCCATTGAGGCATCCCAGTTGGTCGAGGCATAGGGCTTCAGGTTCGGGTTGCCCTGGGTGATATCGTCATCCTCCACCGACCGGCTCGCCGAGGCATCGAGGTACTTCGGCCGGGCCAGGGTGCTCGTCACAGAGGCACGACCCACCATGCGCTCCGAGAAGTCGTAGCGCGTGATCAGGCCTGGCAGGACATTCGTGTAGGTGCGCTCACCGCGGACCCGCGCCAGCGTGGCGGGATCGTCATTCCGAATGCTCCAAGCTTGGTTGGTGTAGTCGGTGTGTTCGACCCGGGCGCCACCGATGACGGTCAGCTTCCCGAACCCGAGTTCACCCATCAGATAGCCGGCCAGGATGTCCTCCGAAGTGGTGTAGTCCTCGACCGTCGCATTCACGAGGGACGTGTTCGCATTTTTGACGAAGTTATTCAGGTTCGCCGCGTAGTAGGCGCGGAAGGCGGCCGGGTTCACGCTCGGGAAGGTGCCCGTGACTCCACGGCTGCTAGTGCGCCCGACATCGGCCAGCGTGAGATTCACGCCGGCTGCGGGATTGATGACATCGCTGGTGATGTCGACGTCGCGGTCCTTGGCGCGATACTTTACGCCGAACTTGATGGAGCCTTTGCGATCGCCGAGCTCAAGCTCGCGCTTGAAATTAGCCGCGAAGCTCATCTCCTCCTCGACGTTGAGGCCCTTGTCGAGCGCCCAGGAGGTGAAGCGGAACGCCGACGGAGCAAGCGCCAGACCGGCGCCGCTCAAAACGGGATCCTGCGGGTTCGCAAAATCGTAGTTCCAGGTCGTGTTGGCGCTCGTGAAGGCCGGCTGGTAGCGGAAGGGATCGTCGAGCTCCGCCTCGGCGAGCGAGGCCGAGTAGTCAATTTCCCACAGACCGCGGCGGTGCTCGCCGCCGGTGGAGAAGGACCACACATTATTGTCCTCCGTGCGGTCTTTCAGATCAACCACGATGGGCCGACCGGTGACCGTCCCCGTCGTATCCGACGTCGGGACCGCGTTGGCCGCTCGACCGCGGAAGCGGGTGCGGAAGCGGTGCTCATAATCAGAGAAGTGGCTGTAAACCCCGCGCAGATAGAAGCTGTCCTCGGGGTTGGGGCGGAAATCGAGGGAGAAATTCACCCCGCGGCGAAGGCGGTCGATGATATACTCGCGATGCTGGATGTCGCCGCCCGGCGTGTAGTAGAGCGTGCCATTGGCGGCCGCATCCTTGACCCAGGGATTGTCGTCGGTTTCACGGTCATCGGAGCCGAAGAAGCGGTGCGCATCGCTGATCGCGAAGAGGACACCAAACTTGTCGTCATTGAACTTGTCGCCCCAGACGACACTGGCCTTATGGCCCCAATCGCCCGTATAATCGCTGAACTGACCCTCAGCCGACACCCGAAGGATGCGCTCTTCCGAGCTGAAGGCGTTCTGCGTCTTGAGATTCACACTGCCGCCGATGGCGTCGCCGTCCATGTCGGGGGTCACGGCCTTGACGACCTCGATGCTGTCGAGGAGGTCAGCCGGGAACACATCGAGATTGACCGAGCGGCTGTCCTCCTGCGAGGCCGGGACATTCACGCCGTTGAGCTGGGTATTGTTCAGGTTCGGGTCGACGCCCCGGACGGAAATGAAGCGGCCCTCGCCCTGGTCACGCGCCAGCGTGACGCCGCTGATGCGGCCCAGCGTCTCGGCGGCGTTTTGGTCGGGGAAGCGGCCCAGCGCATCGGCCGTCACGATGCTCTTGAGATTGTCGGAGGCGCGCTGTTCGTTGAGCGCGCGGGCCTGGCCGGCCTTCTGGCCTTCGACCCGGAAGGCCTCCATCTCGACAACCTGTTCACCCACGCCGATGCTGACCGTCGCCTCGGCGGAGGGCAGGACGGTCACGGCGACCTCGCCCTGACCGAGTCCCAGATAAGAAACCCGCACGGTCTGGCTTCCGGCCGGGACGGATGGAAAGTAGAAATCGCCGCTGCGACCGGTGGTGGTTTCCAGGGAGGTGCCGACCACGCGGACCAAGGCGCCGGCGAGCGCCGCCTTGGAGCCGGCATCGGTGACCTTGCCGCTGAGACTACCCGAGCCGCTTTGGGCTGAGGCCGGCAGGACCGCAAGGGAAAGGGCGAGCAGCACAGACCAGAACCAGCCGAAGCCGGAACGTAGGGTTATTTTCGGGGTATTCATGACTTTAGGGTACGTTGGAGGGGGCAGGACCGAGCGGGCAAAAAAGCGGCTTACTTGCGCCAGATGTCACCCTCACCGTCGGCGAACCAACGGCTCGTGGTGACCTTCTGTTGCGTGTAGAAGCTGACGCCTTCCCGGCCCTGCACATGCAGGTCGCCGAAGAAGGAATCGCCCCAGCCGCTGAAGGGGAAATGGGCCATGGCGGCGGGCACGCCGACATTGATGCCGACCATGCCGGCATTGATGCGGTGCTTGAACTCGCGCGCCGCCTTGCCGGAACGGGTGAAGATCGCGGCGCCGTTGCCGTAGATCGACTGGTTGGCAAATTCGATCGCGGCGTCGATGTCCGTCATGTGCATCACGCTCAGCACGGGGCCAAACACTTCCTCGCGCATGAGCACGTTGGCCGACGGGTCGGACTGCTCCACAATGCTGGCGCCGAGGAAATAACCGTTGGGTGCATCCGCCACGCGGATGCCGCGCCCGTCGGCGAGCAAACGCCCGCCCTGCTGCTCGCCCTGCGCCAGCAGCGAGAGGACGCGGTCCCGGTGCTGCGCCGAAATCACCGGGCCCATCTCGGGCTGCGTCTTGGCGTCGAGGTCGGTCCGGCCGACCTTCATCGCCTTGGTCGCGTCAACCAGCGTGGGGAGCACGCGCTTGACCGCGTCGCCCACCACCAGCGCGGTGGAACCCGCCATGCAGCGCTCGCCGGCGCAGCCGAAAGCGGCACCCGTCACGCCCTCGACCGTGCGGGCCACATCGGCATCCGGCATGATGAGGATGAAATTCTTGGCGCCGCCTGCGGCCTGCACCCGCTTGCCGTGGCGCGTGCCCGTCTCGTAGATGTGGCGCGCGACCGCGGTCGAGCCGACAAAGGAAATCGCCCGCACCTTCGGATGGGTGAGCAAGGCATCCACGGCCACGCGGCCGCCGTGCACGAGATTGAACACACCCTTGGGCAGTCCGGCCTCGACCAGCAGCTCGGTCAGGCGCACCGCGGTCAGCGGCACCTTCTCGCTGGGCTTGAGGATGAAGGTGTTGCCGCAGGCGAGCGCGACGGGAAACATCCACATCGGGACCATCGCGGGAAAGTTGAACGGGGTGATCCCGACGCAGACCCCCACCGGATGGCGGATCGTCTCGCAGTCGATGCCGCGCGCGATGTTGGCCAGTGTCTCGCCCATGAGCAGCGACGGGATGCCCGTGGCAAACTCGACCACCTCGAGGCCACGCTGCAGATCACCCCGGGCCTCGCCGCGGGTCTTGCCGTGCTCGCGGGATATCAGCGCGGCGATGGCATCGAAGTCGCGGAGCAGCAACTCGCGGTAGCGGAAGAGCACGCGCGCGCGCTCGACGGCGGGCGTGTCGCTCCAGCCCGGAAACGCGGCGTGGGCGGCGGCCACCGCCGCGTTGACCTCCGCGGCGGTGCCCACCGGCGTCCGGGCAATCATCTCGCCGGTCGACGGGTTGTGGACCGGCGTCGCGTCCAGCTGCGTCGGGCGCAGCCATTCGCCGTTGATGTAAAGGGGAGCCAGGGAGGGAGCGGAGGAGTCGGACATGAGAAAGGGAGGAGCGATGGGCGTTGCGGAAAACAGGGATCAGACCGGGAGAATCCGGCCGCGGACCTGGGCCACCAAGTCGGCGTAGCCACCGAGGAATTGATTGAGCGTGTGGACCGTGCCGCCGTAGCGGACGAATTCCTCGGGCTTCATGCCATCGGCGTCATAGGCACGGGCAAAATCCGGGAACTTGGCGCGCAGTTCCGCGAGGATCGCACCGTCGACGTCACGGTCGAGCGTCAGCGCAGGCGCGTGGCCCGATTGATTGAACTTGGTCCACCAGGTGTAGGGCACGGTCTGCAGCACCCCGGGACCGATGATTTCCGACCAGTGGCCCTGATGCCGGTAGGCCGCGGCAAGGAGCGTGCCGGGCAGGCCCTGTTGGCGGAGCAGACGGTGCGCCTGCTTGAACGCGGCAATGCCGGACCATTCGATGACCCCGGGGCTGACCGCGATCTTCTCGCGCTCGGCCACCCGCCGCAGCTGGTCGTCGACGCGGCCGATCATCAGGGTGATGTAAGGGTGAATGGCGTCGGCGTTGATGCCCGCCGCCCGCGCCCGCTTGAGTCCGCGCTCCAGCGCCTGCCCGACTGCCAGGGTCTGCGCGACGGAGAAGCTGACGGTCGCGTTGATCCGGATGCCGCGGGCGGTCATTTCCTCCATTGCGGCGATGCCCTGGAGCGTGGCCGGGGCCTTGATCGCGATGTTCGGGGCGAGCTTGGCCAGTTCCACCGCCTGCGCGACCATCGCCGGCGTGTCGGCATAGTGCTTCGGGCTGATCTGGACCGACAGGAAGCCCTTCACTCCGCGGGAGGCCTCATGGACGGGCGCCAGCTTGGAGGCGGATTCACGGGCGAGGGTGTGGATCAGGCGCCACGCCAGCTCATCCTCAGAGGCCAGCGGAAACTCTCGGGCCAGCCGATCGATGATCGGGTTGCACAGGTCCGGGTTCGCCTTGACCGCCTGGGAGACGATCACGGGGTTGGACGTACCGCCCACGGCGCCGAACGAGACGGCCTCCGCGAGTTCGGAGGGGACGCCGGAATCATTCCACCAGTCCGCGCCCAGCGCGGTCATCTGCTGCATCGGTGAGAGAGTCATGGGCAAGAGGAGAAAAGGGGGATGGGAAAGGGAAAGGAGCGCTCAGATGCCGGCGAACTCGCGCACATAGGCCCGGGCGCGGTGGGCCTTGGCGGTGGGCTCGGCCTTGGCGGGATCTTCTTCCGCCTCGACGACCAGCCAGCCCTGATAGCGGAGGTGGGCGAGTTCCTCGAAGATCGACGGAAAGTCGACGGAACCATCCCCCGGCTGGCCATCGCCGGGAATGGTGAAGACGCCCGCGGTCACCGCACGGCAGAACGACCAGCGCTCCCGGGTGGCGCGCTCCACGATTGCCGGTCGGACATTCTTCAAGTGAACGTGAGCGACGCGCTTGCCGTGCTCCGCGAGGACGGCGAGCGGATCAATGCCGGCGAAAGCGAGGTGGCCCGGATCGAACAGCAGGTGCAGCGCGGGGACGCCCGCGAGCAGGCGGTTGAGCGAGGAACGCGATTGAATCACCGTCCCCATGTGGTGGTGGTAGACGAGCTTCATCCCCCGCTCCGCGGTCAACACAGCGAGACGGGCCAGACCGGACGTGACTTTGGGCCACTCGGCCTCGGAAAGCTCGAGCGCATCCTTCCCGAAACCAAGCGCGGCCTCGCGGCGCCCGTGCACCGCACGGCTGCACTCGGCCACGATCGCAACGGTGGCGCCCAGCGCGGAGAGCAAGTCGAGGTGGCGGATGAACGAGGCCTCCTCATCCGCCGCCGAGCGCTCGGCAAAGTGGGTGCTGTGCCAGCCGCTGACGAGGCGGAGACCGTGCGCGCTGAGCACGGCGCGGAGGGCGTCAGCCGTGCGGGGAAACTTGTTCCCCAACTCGGACCCGGCGAAGCCGGCGTCGCGCATGTCGGAGAGACAGCGCTCCAGCGTCAGCTCGCCGCCGAGCTCGCTGAAGTCGTCATTGCTCCAGATGATGGGATTGGCCCCGACGGAGCAGCCCTTGAGCTGCACGCGGGGAGGAAGGATGGCCGAGGTGCTCATCGGTTGGATCAGTAATGGAAACGTTGCTTGCGGATGCCCTTTTCGTAGGCGGCCCGCGCCTGCCGGACGCCCTCGACGCCCGACACGGCTGCCGGCGGAACGTCCCACCAGGAGAAGGACTGCATCACGGAAGTCGGCGTGACCGGCACATAGATCAGCGTGGTGCCCTTCTCCGCCTGCGCGGCGGCCAGCGCCTCGCGCAGCGAGGCGGCGTCATGGGCGGTGAAGGCCGTCGCACCCAGGCTGCGGCCATTGGCGGCGTAGTCCACCGGGACCGGGGCGCCCACCAGACGGCTGCCCTCGCGCCGCCGGAACTCGTTGCCGAAGCTGCGTCCGCCGGAGCCCCGCTGCAGATTGTGGATGCAGCCGAAGCCATGGTTGTCGAGGACGACCACCGTGATCTTCAGGCCTTCCTGCACCGCCGTGACGATCTCATGATTCAACATGAGGTAGCTGCCGTCACCGACGAGCGCATAGACCTCGCGTTTCGGCGCGGCGAGCTTCACGCCGAGCGCACCGGCGATCTCGTAGCCCATGCACGAGTAGCCGTACTCGGAGTGATAGTCGGTGTCGGACTTGCCCCGCCAGAGCTTGTGGATGTCGCCGGGGATGCCGCCCGAGGCATGAACCACCGTGGAGTCGGGACCGCAGAAGGCATTCACAATGCCAAGGACCTCGCTCTGGTACATGCGGCCGTCGGCGGCCTTGCGCCGCGGGGCGGTCATGTCCCGCCACGGCTTCTCCCAATCCGCGCGGGCCGCCGCGATGGCGCGGCCATGCGCGGCCGGCGCGCTCCAGCCCCGGAGCGCCTTGCGCAGGGCGTCGAGCGTCGCGCGCGCGTCCCCCACGAGGGGCAGGGCGCCGTGCTTGTGGGCATCCATGGCCTGCGTGTTGATGCCGATGAAGCGCACGCCGGGGTGCTGGAACTGGGCCTTGGAGGCCGTGGTGAAATCGCTGAGCCGCGTGCCGACCGTGACGATCACATCGGCCTCGGTCGCGATCCGGTTGGCGGCGAGCGTGCCGGTGACGCCGACCGCGCCGAGCCCGAGCGGATGGGACTCGAGGAGTGCGCCCTTGCCCGCCTGCGACACCGCCACGGGGATGCCGGTGGCCTCCGCGAACGCGAGCAAGGCCGCCGCGGCATCGGAGTAGTGCACGCCGCCGCCGGCGATGACCAGCGGACGCCGGGCCTTGCGCAGCAGGGCCGCTGCCTCACGCAGCTGCGCGGCCGGTGGAGCGGTGCGGAGAATGCGGTAAACCCGCTTCTCGAAAAAGGACTCCGGGCAGTCGAAAGCCTCGGCCTGCACGTCCTCGGGCAGCGCGATGGTCACGGCGCCGGTCTCGGCCGGATCCGCCAGCACGCGCATCGCCTCCGGCAGCGCGGTGAGGATCTGCTCCGGCCGATTAAGCCGGTCCCAGTACTTGGAGACCGGCCGGAAGCAATCGTTTACACTGATATCCTGACTGCCGGGGTTTTCGAGCTGCTGGAGCACGGGGGCCGGGCGGCGGTTGGCGAAGATGTCGCCGGGCAGGAGGAGGACGGGCAGGCGGTTCACCGTCGCGGTGGCGGCACCGGTGATCATGTTGGTGGCGCCGGGCCCGATCGAGCTCGTGCACGCGAGGGTGCCAAGGCGACGGCGGGTCTTGGCGTAGGCGACGGCGGTGTGGACCATCGCCTGTTCGTTCTTGGCCTGAAAATAAGGCAGCGCCTTCCCGCCGAACTCCTCGAGCGCCTGGCCGAAGCCGGTCACGTTGCCATGGCCGAAAATGCCGAAGACACCGTTGATCAGGCGATGCTCGACGCCGTCACGCTCGATGTACTGGGCCTGGAGAAAACGAACAAGGGCAGCCGCGGTGGTGGTACGAACGGTTTTCATTTCAGGAGGGAGGGGGCGGGCTGCCAGCCCTGCCGGGCGGGATCGAGCAGCCAGGTGTGGGCCGGGGTGAAGGTGAAACCTTTGTAGGGGCGGCGCGGCAGGTGGCGCACAATCCACAGATAGTACATGCCGTAACCCGGCGCGGACACCTGCGCATGGTCGAGTCCGCCCGGGATCTTCGTCGTATCGCCCTGGCGCACCTTGAACACCGTCTCCCCCACCTCGGCGTGGCCATAGCCCTGCGGCTCGGTGAAACGGTAGTGGTAGATCTCGGGCTGGGGATGATGGTGCGGGGGATAGCTCGACCACCGGCCGGGCAGGTTCACGACCTCGCCGACCACAAAGTTCGAGTCGGGGCGCGAGCCATGATCGAAGATCGTCCGCACCAGCCGCTGGCAGGCCCCCTGCGCCAGGCCCGCGCCGCGGTTTTCCGAGACGAATTCATCGCTCCGGTACAGCCGGGACGCGACCTTGCGGGAGTTCGTCGTGGCCGCCACCACCCACTCCGCGCCCGCCGGCCCGGCCACCACCGAGACGGGAACCCCGGGGCCGACGTGGACCGCGGTCGGACCCTCGTCAAAGACCGAGGCGCGGCTGACGGGGGTGTCGACGCCCTCGAGCGTGACGGTCGCCCCACCCTTCAGCAAGATCCACAGGCTCTCCTTGGGGGACTGCGCCTTGACGCGTTCACCCCGGCGGAAGCGGCGAATGCCAAAATCCACCTGGGCGTCGAAACCACCCCGGTTGGCAACCGCACCCTCACGGGTGATGGCGGTGTATCCGAAGGGAAACGACGGTGAAGGGGCCTGGCAAAGGCAGGAGGCAAGCGCGCGAGGAGTCATGGGGCAGGCTCGGGGCGAGTGTTGATGTAAACGATTTCATCGTCACTCATGTAACCAAGGGAGTAAAGTCGAAAAGAAGGGGTTCAGGCGGGTTTCAGGCAGGGGGCGGGGGCGGTCACACCACGGCCTCGGTCTTGCCGCTGTGCAACGAACGCGTGGCGGCGAGGGCGATCTTTTGCGCACCGATGCCATCATCGCAGACGATCGGCGCCGGCCGGCCCTGCTGCAGGTTATCAATGAAGTTGATCAGCTGCGTGATGTAGGCCTGCTCGAAGCGCTCGTAGAAGCCGGGGATCGTGTCGTGGGAGATCACGTCCTTGGTCATCACCAGCACGGCCGTTTCCCGGTCATAGCCGATCTGCAGCGTGCCCTCGGTTCCCACGATCTCGGTGTGGATGCCGTAGCCGTAGATGCCGATGCGGCTGAGCGCGACGGTCCCGATGGCACCCGACTGGAAGGTCAGCGAAGTCAGGCCGTTCTCCACATCCCCCACTCCGCTGATCTCGGGGAAGGCGATCGAGTTGCCGATGCTGTGGACACTGGTCACTTCCCCCATGTACCACCGGGCGAGATCGAAATCATGGATGCCCATGTCCAGAAAGAGTCCGCCGCTGTTGGCCGGGCGCAGGTACTCGACCGGCGGCGGCAGCTGGTCCTTCGACGAGGACTTGAAGATGACCGGCTTTCCGATCAGTCCCGCATCGATCTTTTTCTTAGCCGCCGCATAGGCCCGATCGAAGCGGCGCATGAAGCCGAGTTGGAAAAACACGCCCTGCCGCGCCACCGCCGCCTTCATCGCCTCCCCCTCGGCGACATCGACGGAAAGCGGCTTTTCACAGAAGATCGCCTTCTTCGCGGCGGCGGCGGCAAGGACCACTTCCCCGTGCAGCTTGGTCGGCGTCATGACGATGACGGCATCGACCGCGGGGTCGTTCACCAGTTCATGGTAACTGGCATAGGCCCGGGCGGCCCCGGTCTCCGCGGCGACCCGCTGGGCGACGTCGGACCGCACGTCCGAAACGGCGTGGAGCCTGGCCCCGGGAATCCGGGAGGTGAAGTAATGGGCATAGAGGCTGCCGAGACGGCCGAGGCCGACGACCCCAACGTTGATGAGCTTGTTCATGGGAAAATCCTATTTGATCAGTTCGATGGGCACCGCGATTTCCGGCGTCAGCGCACCGCCGCCCAGCAACTTCACCGCGGCGTCGACGCCCATCCGCCCCATCTGGGCCGGACTCTGCGCGATCGAGCCCGCCATCGCGCCGCTCTTGATCGCGGCCCGGGCCTCATCGATCGCGTCAAAGCCCACGACCGCGATCTGCCCGGTCCTGCCCGCGGCGGCGATGGCCTCGGTCGCGCCAAGCGCCATCAGGTCACTCGCGGCGAAGAGCGCATTCACGCCCGGGTGCGCCTGCAGGAGGTTCTGGGTCACGTTGTAGCCCAGATCGCGCTCCCAGTTGGCCGGTTGGGAAACAACGATCTTCATCCCGGGATGCGCCTTGAGCGCCTCGCGGAATCCGCGCAGGCGTGCGTCGCCCGTCTCGTGGCCCGGAATGCCTTCCAGCACGGCCACGGTCGCCTGGCCATTCATGCGCGCCACCAGGTGCTCGCCGGCGATGCGGCCGCCCTCGTAATTGTCCGAACCGATAAAGGCGGCCACCGAACCGCCCGCCGCCGTGAGCGCGGTCGCGTCGGCCCGGGTGTCGAGGATGATCACCGGGATGCCCGCCTTGTTCGCCTTCACGATCGCGGAAACAATCTCCCGCGATCCACTCGGCGTGATGAGCAGGGCGCTGACCTTGCGCTGGATGAGGTTCTCGACGATCTGCATCTGACGCTCGACATCGACTTCCCGCTCAGCGGCCTGCACGAGGAGATTCACGTTAAGCGTTTTGGCGGCTTCCTCCGCCCCCTTCTGCATGTCGATAAAGAAGGGATTGTTGAGAGTCTTTACCACCAGGGCGATGGTGGGACGGCCGTCCGCACCGGCGGCGGTCTCGGGGTTGCGGCCGCAGCCGACGGCGGCGAGGAGGGCAAGGCTGGCGCAGGCAAAGCGCCACAAGTTTGGAGCGAATTTCATACAGGGCGGGGTTTATCGTTTCTGACGTTTGAAGACGGTATCGAGCAGGACGGCCGCGATGATCACGGCGCCAATCACGACCTGCTGGAAGAAGGAGGAGACGCCAAGGAGGTTGAGGCCGTTCCTCAGGACCCCCATGATGAGCGCACCGATGAGCGTGCCGATGACGGAACCCTGCCCGCCCATCAGGCTGGTGCCGCCGATCACCGTGGCGGCAATCGCATCAAGTTCGTAGTTGATGCCTGCGATCGGCTGGGCCGAGTTCAGGCGGGCGGTGAGCAGGACGGAGCCGAGCGCCGCAAGCAGCCCGGAAACGGCGTAGACGGCGACCTTGTAGGCCGCGACGGGCACGCCGGACAGAAGGGATGCCTCCTCATTGCCGCCGATCGCGAAAACGTACCGACCAAACTTGGTCCGGCGCAGGACAAAGTGCGCCACCCCGTAAACGGCGAGCATGATGATCACCGGCAGGGGAATCCCGGCCAACTCGCCATTGGCCAGCCAACGGAACGAGTCGTCAAAACCGGACACCGGACGGCCGTCCGTGTAGAGCAGCCCCAAACCGCGGGCGACACTCATCATGCCCAGCGTCGCGATGAAGGGAGGCAGGCGCCCGAAGGCAATCAACACCCCGTTCACGACCCCGCAGCCCGTGCCGACCGCCAGCCCCGTCAATACCGCGGCCCCGACCGGCCAGCCCGCCTGCAGCGCTCCGGCCATCACCACGCCGGAAAACGCGACGATGGAGCCGACCGACAGATCGATCCCGGCGGAGATGATCACATAGGTCAGGCCCACGGCGATGACCGCATTGATCGACGTCTGCTGGGCGATGTTGAGCAGGTTGGAGACCGTGAGGAAGTGCGGTGTCAGGATCGTCAGGACGGCACAGAGCACGACAAAGACGAGCAGGGTTCCGAACTGACGGGCGTGAGAGGCGAGGACCGGGGGCAGTTTCATGGGGACGAGGAAGCCAGCGCACATTGCAGCAGGGACTCCTGAGTGGCCGCGGCGGCCGGAAATTCACCGGCGATCCGCCCCCGGTTCATGACCAGGATGCGGTCGCTCATGCCGAGAATCTCCGGCAGTTCCGACGAGATCATGAGGATCGCTTTGCCGTCGGCGGCCAGGCGGTTGATGAGCTGGTAAATCTCAACCTTGGAACCGACGTCGATGCCGCGAGTGGGCTCGTCAAAGAGGAGGATCTCCGTCTCGCGGCAAAGCCACTTGGCCAGCACCACCTTCTGCTGGTTGCCTCCGCTCAGGTTCATCACCCGCTGCGCCGAGCCCGGGGTCTTGATCCGCAAGTCGGCGATGGCGCGCTGCGCGGCGGACTCCTCCCGGGCCTGGTCCATACAGCCCGCGGTCGCCATCTGGCTCACGCTGGCCAGGCAGACATTTTCCGTGACCGACAAACCCAGGACGAGCCCCTGCCGCTTGCGATCCTCGGTCAGAAACCCCACCCCGGCCTGAATCGCCGCCCGCGGAGAATCGATCACCACCTCGCGGCCCCGGATCCGGATCTTTCCCCCGTCAATCGGATCCGCGCCAAAGATCGCCCGCGCCAGTTCGGTGCGGCCCGACCCCATCAAGCCTGCCAGCCCGACAACCTCACCGCGGCGGAGCGTAAGGGAGATGTCATGCAGCACGCCGTGGCGCATGAGCCCCTCAACCCTGAGCAACTCCTCGCCCGGTGTCACCGTGCGCTTCGGGAATTTCTCCGTCAGATCGCGTCCGACCATCATCTGGATCAGTCCGTCGAGCGTCGTCTCCCGAATCGACCGGGTGCCGATAAGGCGACCGTCGCGCAGCACCGTGACGCGGTCGCCGATCTGAAACAATTCCTCCATGCGGTGCGAAATGTAGATCACCGCCACGCCCCGCGCCTTGAGGCTGCGAATCACGGCGAAGAGCCGGACAATCTCCTTGTCGGTCAGGGCGGATGTCGGCTCGTCCATCACCAGCACCTTGGCCTCGATTGAGAGTGCCTTGGCCACCTCAACCATCTGCTGTTCGGCCACCCCGAGGTCATCCACCACCGCGCGGGCATCGATCGCGACACCCAGGTCGGCCAGTCGGCGCTCCGCTTCCCGAAAGAGCCAGCCCTGGTCAATCACCCCCGGCAGACCCCGGCCACGCTCGCGGCCGAGGAAGATGTTCTCCGCCACGGTCAGGTGCGGGATCAGGTTGAACTCCTGGTAAATGATGCTGACCCCCGCGGCCTGAGCGGCCCGCGGGCCGGGTTCCTCCAGCGGAACTCCGTCGATCTCAATCGTGCCATCATCCCGCCGAACCGCACCGGCCAGGATCCGCATGAGGGTCGACTTTCCCGCGCCATTCTCGCCGAGCAGAATGTGAACCTCGCCCCTGCTCACCTCGAGATCGACCCCGGCGAGCGCGACCACGCCCGGGTATCGCTTGGATACCCCGGTCATCCGAAGAAGCGGACGGTCGGTAACCATCGTTCTCGGGCGCGGCTCGCTCAGAACAACTGCCGCCCGGCCGCCTGCGGAGGTGCGGGCAGCCCCAGGAGCCGGCTGAGGGTTGGCGCCAGATCGTCGATGCCCGCCGGTTCCGTACGTCGGGCGACCGGGACACCGGCCCCGTACCAGAGCAAGGGAACATGCGTGTCGTAGGTGTAAGGCGAGCCGTGATTCACGCCGTAAGGACTGCGGTCGAAGAAGTACGGCCTCGTGACGTAGACGACGTCGGGACTGCGCCCGGCGTGGTAGCTGAGCCGCATCTTCTCTCCGATCGGATCCAGCGCACGGCCCGACGAGAAATCAGCGCGGGTGTAGACCAGGCTGATCTCCGGCCGCGCCGCCAGCGCGCCCCGGACCACCTCGGCCGCGGCGTTCAGGGTGATCCCCTTGGCCTGGAGGATCTCCGGCCGGAGGTGAAAGCCAAAGCCGTCACGGATCATCCAGTAGTGGGCCGCGTCGGGCACGCCAAAGGCCGCGTCGAGCGCCGTGGTGACGGTCCGGTCGATCGACTTTAGGTCCAGCCGGCCCGCCGGCACGTCGCGATTGAAGGCCCGCACCCGCTCGGGCAGCGGCGCGACGCCGTGGTCGGCGGTCAGGACCACCACATAGCGGTCCCGGCCAACCTCCTCGTCAAGAAACTGGAGCAGCCCGGCGATGACCCGGTCCATCCGCACCAGTGTATCCAAGACTTCATGACTATCTGGACCCCAGTTGTGGCCGCTGTGGTCCAGCTGGGAGAAGCCGATGCAGAGCAGGTCGGTGCCGGCGCGCGTGCCGAGGCGCTCGGAGCGCACCGCGAGCTTGGCGAACTCGCCGAGCAGCTCGGTGTACAGCGGGGTCATGGTGTAGGCCTCGTAGAAATCATCCGTGATCGTGGCCGCCCCGCCATCGATCCGCTTGGGAAAGGTCGGGCCGAACCCGGCAATGGTCGCCTCGCCGGGCGCGTCGTCCGGCCCGATCGCCTCGTAGGCGGCGGCCGGGAGCGTGCGCGTCCATTCCTGACCGAAGGCCGCCTCGATCCGGCGCTCGCCGTTGAAGGCCTCGACCCAGGGCGGGAGCTGCGGCCCGTAGTACTGGGAGCTGACAAAGCGTCCCCGGTCGATCCAGAAAACCCCGTCCGCCAGCCGCCCGCCCATCAGGATGGCGGAACGGTCCTTGTTCGCGACGGAGATGATGCGCGCCTGCGGACCGTAACGCAGCTTCAGGCTGTCGCCCACGGTCGTCGCCTCGAAACGGCGGGGCGAACGTCCCTCCTTGGCTGCAATGACCCCAAGGGGCGACCGCCCCGGCCGCGCCTCGGCGCCCACCAGCGGAGATGTCGCGTCCTCAACCGAGGCGACGGTCTGCAGGCTTTCGAGATCAACCCATTCATTCGCGACAATCCCGCTGACGTTCGCGTGCGCGCCACTGAGGATCAAGGCATGGCCCGGCGCCGTCTTCGTCGCACCATGCCGATAGTGAGCATCCGTAAAATCAGTTCCGCCCTCCCGCAAACGCCGAAAACCATCGGGCGAAAAATGCTCCTGGTAACGATCGAGGTAATCGTAGCGGAGCTGATCCACGCTGATGACCACCGCCAGCCGGGGAGCCGGACCCGACTGGGCGGAGAGCAGGACAAACGGCAAAGACAGGCACGCAGAGGCCGAGCAGAGAACGAGGGACAAGCGCATGGGTAACGGGGTGGAAAGGGCGGGGTAACGACCGAACCGCGCCACCAAAGCAAACGGCGAAGAAAAATCAATGTAAACGTTTACTTAAAGTACAACGTTTTTCTAACGCTCTTTCAATCAGCAGGAACTGCGTAAAATTAACTTGGGGCGCAACCGTAGCCAGGCGGCCGGCGCGGCGGGGTTGGACAGTCGCTTGAGCAGGAGTTCGGCCGCCGAACGCCCGACCTCGTAAGCGGGCTGCCGCACGACGGTCAGCGGCGGATCAAGCGCCTCGGCCCAGGGCAGGTCATCGAAGCCGATGATGGCCACATCCTTGGGGATGCGCAGCCCTTGCTTGTGGATCGCCTCCATCGCGCCGACCGTCATCAGATTGTTCGAAACAAAGAGCGCCGTCGGC
>CAYZCV010000029.1:15461-26262 GCA_964476965.1 uncultured Opitutus sp.
GTGGGGAGAGCGCGAGCAGCTCCTTGGCCAGGGCGAGGCCGCTCGCCTGCTTGTAGTCGCCCGTGCGGATATGGTCCTCGCGCAGCGGAATGCGGTGGGCGGCGAGCGCCTCCTCATAGCCGAGCCGACGCTCGCGACTGGTCGACACATTCTGGCGACCGGCAATCATCGCCACCCGCTTGTGCCCAAGTCGCAGGAGGTGATCAACCGCCTCGAACGCCCCTTGGCGATTGTCCACCTCGACCTTGTCGATCGACGAATTCACCAGGCTGCGATCCACGCTCACGATCGGCATTCCAGCGGCGGCCAGACGGATGATCGCAGGATCGTGGTCGTTGATTGGCGGCAGGATGATGCCATCCACCGACTCCGACTGCATGACGCCAAGATAGAA
Source organism: uncultured Opitutus sp. (assembly GCA_964476965.1). Classification (GTDB taxonomy): domain Bacteria; phylum Verrucomicrobiota; class Verrucomicrobiia; order Opitutales; family Opitutaceae; genus CAMAXB01. The sequence goes on from CAYZCV010000029.1 coordinate 15,856, forward strand.
CGCCTCCTTCTTGAGGTCCTCGTCGGAATTGCAGAGCATGACCGCAAATTCATTCGCGTACGCCACGTCTTCGACCCCACGCGCGATTTCCGCAAAGAAGGGATTCTGGATGTCGGGAATGATCAGCCCCAGCAAATGCCGCCGTCCGCTGCGCTGGCGAAGGCGGCGCGCCACGCGGTTCGGGCGGTAGTCGAGCTCGGCCATGGCGGCCCGCACCCGCGCAAGCGTGTCCGGCGCAAGTTTTTCAGGATAACTGATCGCCCGCGAAACCGTCGCGATCGATATGCCGGCCAGTTTGGCCACGTCGGTCAGACTTACCATAATGCAGTCAAGATAGGAGAGGCGCCTTGGACGGGGTCCATCGCGTCAGCGGAACACTCGCAGCATCCGTGCAAACGATTGCCGCGGTCAATCCCCCAGAACGGGAATCTTCCCTCCGCGCCACCTCCGCTCTTTTGCGTTTCGCACCGGACCCCGCCCAATCTCGATCATTGACGGGCCGGAGGGGCGGGCGTTCTCTCCCCCCATGACCGTCACGCCGGCTTCCGCCAGTCCCTCCGTTAAGTATAAACGCATCGTCCTGAAGCTCAGCGGCGAGGTGCTGCGCGGCAAGGGCAGTGATCCGCTGGACGCCCAGGTCCTTGAGCACGTGTGCTCCCAGGTGAAGGAGATCCACGATCTCGGCGTGCAGGTCTGCGTGGTGATCGGCGGCGGCAACATCTTCCGCGGCCTGCAGGGCGAGAAGCGCGGCGTCGACCGCACCACCGGCGACTACATGGGCATGCTGGCGACCGTGATCAACGGCCTAGCGATCATGGACTCGCTCGAGAAGATGGGCGTGACCACCCGCGTGCAGAGCGCCATCCCGATGAATCAGGTGGCCGAGCCCTTCATTCTCCGCCGAGCGATGCGTCACCTTGAAAAGGGCCGCGTGGTCATCTTCGTCGCCGGCACGGGCAATCCCTATTTTTCCACCGACACCACCGCCGCCCTGCGCGCGTCGGAAATGGGCGCCGACGTCATCTTCAAGGCCACCAAGGTTGACGGCATCTACGACAAGGACCCGAAGAAGTACCCGGATGCTGTCCGCTACGAGGAAATCACCTTCATCGATGCCCTCCGCCAGCGGCTCAACGTGATGGATTCCACCGCCTTTTCGCTTTGTTTGGACAATAATGTGCCGATCCTGGTGTTTGACCTCAACGATCCGCACGCGATTCAAAAGGCCGTCACCGGCCAGAAGGTGGGCACCCTGGTGCATGGCTGACGACCGCGGGCTGGTGCCCGCATGGCCCGCCTCCCCTGCGCGGCTGACCGCACGCCGACTTCGCGCCGACCCCGCGCCCTCGCTGTTCCCCGGCTGATCAACCCAGCCCGATTTACCCCATGCACACCCACCGCTTGCAGTGGACCGCAGCCGCCGGCTGGTCAGCCCCGCTGAACTCGCTCCCGCCGGGCGCGCAGCTGGTCCTCTACTTCGGATCGCCCGCCCTGCTCGCGCGCAGCGAAGGCCCCCTGCGCGACCTGATCGCCCAAGCCGGATCCGCGGTGGTCGCCGGCTGCAGCACCGCCGGGGAGATCTTCGGCACGGATATCTTCGACGAGAGCCTTTCCGTGGTCGCCCTCAAGTTCCACTCCACCCCGCTGCGCGCCGTCTCCGCGCAGGTCCCGCGCATCACCGCCAGCGAGGAAGTCGGGGCCGATTTGGGCCGCCAGCTCGCCGCGCCCGACCTTCGCCATGTCCTGGTGCTCAGCGACGGACTCCAGGTCAATGGCACCTCCCTCGTGAGCGCCCTGCGACGGGCGCTGCCCGACGGCGTATCGATTGCCGGCGGTCTCGCCGGTGACGGACCACACTTTCGTCACACGCTTGTCGGCCTGGGTGCGAACGTCGCTGCGGGGCAGGTCGTCGCGATCGGCTTTTACGGCGAAGCCCTGCAGGTGGGCTGTGGCATCGCCGGGGGGTGGACGCCTTTCGGGCCTCACCGGCTCATCACGCGGTCAGAAGGGAATGTCCTTTACACCCTCGATGACCAGCCGGCGCTCGCCCTCTACAAGCGCTACCTCGGCGACCGCGCCTCCGGCCTCCCGGGAACCGGCCTGCTCTTTCCCCTGCAGTTGCTGCCGGAGCGGACCGCCGCCACCGGGCTGGTCCGGACCATCCTCGCCGTCGATGAGGCGACCCAGTCGCTCACCTTTGCCGGTGATCTGCCGACCGGCCAGTACGCGCGCCTGATGAAGGCCTCCAGCGACGCCCTCATTGACAGCACCGAGGCCGCCGGCGCTTCCGCGACCCGCGCGCCCGCGCCCGCCGCCGAGGACAGTCTGGCGCTGATCGTCAGCTGCGTCGGTCGCCGCCTGCTCCTCGGCCAGCGCTGCGAAGAGGAGATCGACCTCGCCGTCCGTTCGCTGCCTTCCGGTTCGGCCATCGCCGGCTTCTATTCCTACGGTGAGATCGCGCCGTCGGGCGAGATGCTGCGCTGCGATCTTCACAATCAGACCCTGGTCATGACCGTGCTTTCCGAGAGGCCATGCCACTGACCAATCCGCTGCTGCTGCGCCAGGTGCGCAAGCATCTTCCGGCTCACCTGGCGTCGGATCCAGCCCTGGAGCCGCTGCTCCAGGCGGTGGCGGAGGCCTATGACGAGGCGGGCCGCAACCAGGCGTTCGCCGAACGCACGCTGGAGGTTGTCTCCGCCGAGCTGACCGAGGCGAACGAACGTCTGCGGCACGAAAGCGAAAGCCGGCTCGAAGCGCTCAGTCGTCACTACCAGCAAACCCTCGAGCTCCAGCAGGGCATGATTCTCTGCTTCGAGTTCAGGGACGGGGCCTTCGTCCACACCCTCTGTTCCGGGCAGTTGGCCGCGCGCCTCGGATGGTCACCCGACCAGGTGGTCGGCCACCGGCTCGACGATTTTCTGACGCCGGAGATCGCCGCGGTGCTGCACACCGCCTACACCGCGGCTTGGGCCGGCCAGGAATGCCGGACTGAATTCAGCTCAGCCGGCGGGCAGATCACCTGCCTCGCCAGCCTGCGTCCCCGCACCGAGCAGGGCGCGGTCTGCGAAGTCATCGTCTCCGCCGTCGAAATCTCCGACCTCAAGCAGGCTCAGGCCGAGGCGCAGAAACTGGCCCTCGTGGCCGCCCGCACCGACAACGCCGTGGTGATCACCGACGCGGGCGGGCGCATCGAATGGGTGAATGAGGGCTTCAGCCGCATCACCGGCTACGCCCTCGCCGAGGTGGCCGGGCGCAGTCCCGGCAGCTTTCTGCAAGGCCCCGAATCGGACCCGACCACCATCGCCTGGATGCGCGACCACATCCGGCGCGGCGAGGGTTTCCAGACCGAGATCGTCAACTACAACCGGCAGGGGACCAAGTACTGGGTCGCCATCGAGGTCCAGCCCATCCGCGATGACCACGGCCGGGTCGTCCGGTACATGGCGATTGAAAGCGACGTGACGGGTCGCCGGCAGGCGGACGAAAGCGTGCGGGCCCAATTCCGGCTCTCGCAGGCCCTGGCCGCCGCGCCCGGCCTGACCGAGGTTGCGCAGCCGCTGCTGTCCGCCATCGGCCGCGAAATGGTGCTCGGCCCCGGTTTCCTCTGGCTCGTCTCGCCCAACGCGCTCGCCCTGAACTGCTCCGCCGCCTGGGCCCCCGAGGACGCTCCCGCCACCGGCTTCATCACGGCCAGCCGGTCCCACCAACCGGTTCCCGGTCAGGGCATCCTTGGCCGCGCTTGGACGAAGGGCGGCATCCTGTGGGAAACGGTCGCCGAGGGCGGCGCCACGGATCCGCGCTCGCGGGATGCGCGCAACCAACGCCTGCAAACGGTCATCGCTCTGCCCATCCATTCCGGCGGTTCGGTGGTCGGCGTGGTCGAGTTCTTTTCCGAACGCAAGGAAAGCCCCGACAACCCGCGCCTGCTGACACTTCGCGCGCTCAGCGCGCAGATAGGCCAGTTCTTCGAGCGCATCCAGGCCGAGGAATCCCTGCGCCGGCGCAGCGAGCAGCTCATGCAGGCCAATGCCGAGCTCGCCCGCGCCTCGCACCTGAAGGATGCCTTCCTCGCGAGCATGAGCCATGAGCTCCGCACGCCGCTCAACAGTATCCTTGGCCTGTCCGAGTCCATCGTCGATGGCCTGCACGGGCCCCTCACCGAAAAACAAAGCCGCTACCTCAACCTCGTGGTCAGCAGCGGCAGGCACCTGCTTGCCCTCATCAACGACATCCTCGAGCTTGCCAAGATCGAGGCCGGACAACAGGAGCTGCAGTTCAGCCACCAGCGGATGGCCGAGCTCTGCCAGGCCGCGGTGCAGATGGTGTCACCCGTCGCCAAGAAACGCCGGCAGACGGTCGAAACCGAGATCGCCGACGTGGATCTCGTGCTCAACGTGGACGCGCGCCGCATCAAGCAGATCCTCGTCAATCTCCTCGGCAACGCCGTCAAGTTCACCCCGGAGGGCGGCCGCGTGGGGGTGAGGCTGGCCCGCGTCGGCGACGAGGTGCGACTGGCCGTCTGGGACCATGGGATTGGCATCGCGGAGGCGGATCTGCCGCGCCTCTTCACCCCGTTTGTCCAACTCGATACCCGGCTTTCCCGTGAGTACAGCGGCACGGGGCTCGGTCTTTCCCTCGTCAAGCAGCTTGCCTCCCTCCATGGCGGCCGCGTCGAAGTGATCAGTCAGCCCGGTCAGGGGTCCACCTTCACCGTGGTCCTCCCCGCCTCCCGCGTGGTGGTTCCAGCCGCGCCCGAGGCCGGTCGGTCGGCGGTGGCACCGGAACCTCCGCCCGCCCTCCCCTCCGTGGCCGGCGGCGGCGTGCCCCACATCCTGATCGCCGAGGACCAGGAGCTGAATGTGATCGCCGTGCGGGACTATCTGGAATCGAAGGGCTACCGCATCACCATCGCGGGCAATGGCCGGGAAGTCATCCGGCTCGCCCAAGAGTTGCGCCCCGACCTCATCATGATGGACGTGCAAATGCCCGTCATGGACGGCATTGAGGCCACCCGCACCCTGCGGGCCCTGCCCGACCGCCAACTGGCCAATCTTCCGATCATCGCCGTGACCGCCCTCGCCATGGTTCATGACCGCGAGCTCTGCCTCGCCGCCGGGGTCAATGACTACCTCGCCAAGCCCTATAGCCTGCGCGAACTCCACACCCTGATCGCCCGGCTGCTCGTCCAATCGGCCGGCCGCTAGCCGGACGGCCAAAGTTGGCCCTTGGCAGGCCGCTGGTTCCGCCTAGAGAATCATCCCCTCTCCCATGTCCTCCCCCATTCTCGCAGATGCCCAGGTCAAGATGAAGAAGGCCGTTGATTACACGCTGCATGAGTTCAGCTCGATCCACACGGGCAAGGCCAACCCGACCATGCTCGAAGGCGTCATGGTGGACGCCTACGGCACCTCGATGCGACTGAAGGAGTGCGCCGCCATCACCACGCCCGACGCTCACATGATCGTCGTGCAGCCGTGGGACCGCGGTCTGCTCAAGTCCGTCGAAAAGGGCATCCAGGTCGCCAATCTCGGGTTCAATCCGTCCATCGACGGGCTCGTGGTCCGCGTGCCGCTGCCCCAGATGACGCGCGAGCGCCGTCAGGAATTCGTCAAGGTGGCCAATCGCCTCGCCGAGGAAGGCCGCGTCCACGTGCGCAACGCCCGCCGCGACGCGCTCGAGGTCCTCAAGAAGGCCAAGCTGCCGGAGGATGAGAACAAGCGCGTCGAAAAGGACATCCAGACCGCCACCGATAAGGCCATCGCCGAGATCGCGACCCATCTGGCCGCGAAGGAGAAGGAACTCCTCGCCGTCTGAGTCGTCCGCCGCGCGCGCGGTCCACCGGCCCGGCATCGGGCCGTCCCGTTTCCGCCTCCGTCCATGGTTCCTCCTTCCCCGCTTCCCGCCGGCCCGCGTCTCAAGCGCGTGGTCATCAAGCTCGGCACCGGCGTCCTCACCTCCGGCATCGGCCAGCTCAACACGGCCCGCATCGCCGACGTCTGTGAACAGATCGCCGCCCTCCGCGCCCAGGGCACCGAGGTGATCGTGGTCTCCTCCGGCGCTGTCGGCCTTGGGATGGGCCGCCTCGGCTTGAAGAAACGTCCGCCGGATGTCGCCAAAAAGCAGGCCTGCGCCGCCATCGGCCAGAGTCTGCTGATGCAGACCTGGCAGCGCGGTTTCGAGCCCCATCACCTGACGGTTGCGCAGATTCTGCTCACCCACGACGACCTGCGTGTCCGCAGCCGCTACCTCGGCGTGGCCGCCGCGCTCCAGTCGATGCTCGATTACGGGACGATCCCCGTGATCAACGAAAACGACACGGTCAGCGCGGCCGAGATCAAGTTCGGCGACAACGACACCCTTTCCGCGATGGTCGCGAGCCTCGCCCGCGCTCAGTACCTCGTCATTCTTTCCACCGCGCCCGGCCTGATCGACCTGAAGGGCACCGGCGAGATCGTGCCCGTGGTGGAGAAGATCACGACCTCGATCGAGGCCATGGCCGGCGGCACCACGAGTGAGACGGCGGTCGGCGGTATGGTTTCAAAAATCTCCGCCGCGCGGCTCGCCACCAAATCCGGCTGCGGTGTGTTCATCGCCAGCGGAGCCGAGCCGGCGATTCTCACCAAGATTTTCAGCGGCCACAGCCCCGGCACGTTCTTTGTGCCGAGCGGCCTGCCCATGGAGTCGAAGAAGCGCTGGCTCGCCTATTTCCAGCGGCCCGAGGGCTCCATCCAGGTCAATGAACGGGCCGTCCCCGTCCTCCGCGAACAGGGCCGCAGCCTCCTCGCGATCGGCGTGACCGGTATCCGCGGGGCCTTCGATGCAGGCGACATCGTCGACATCGTCGATCCGGATGGGCGCGTCTTTGCGCGAGGCATGGCCGCATTTGGCGACCGTGAAGTCAGCTCGGCCGCCGGCAAGACCAGCGAGGAGCTCAAGCCGCTTTTTCCCGGTCGCAAGCGACTCGAGGTCGTGCATCGCAACGACTTGGTCGTGCTCTGAGAATAGGACCGATGGGACGGATGGGACTTATAGGTCCCATAGGTCCCATCCGTCCTATCCGTCCCATCCTCCTGCCGATCACTGCCGGCGCATCATCCCGCCGTCACGCCAGAGATATTCCGGCGCTCCCTGGCCATCGCGGTCACTGAAGGCGAAGACCGTGTGCTTGGTCACCAGGCCTTCCTTGTGCGTGAGGGTCAGCGTGTAACCATCGAACTCATACCGGCCGGCCTCGCTCGCCTGCGCGTAGGCCGAAACCCCGACCTGGGGCCCGACCGAGCGGATGCTGCCAATCGAGTCACGGCTGTAGGTCCCATCCTTGCGGAAGATAATCGTGGTGGTGGAGGCGAGCGCGCCCCCACCGATCGACGCCCCGCCCTCATAGGCCACATCGGCGCGCCAGCCTTTGGCCATGCCCTGAACCGGGGTCGCACCGATGCCGGCAATAACGAGTTCCTTGTCCTTTTGCTCGAAGGAATAGGAGGTCGGCGTCGATTGGCCGGCCCACACGACGTTCAGCTTTCCGTCGGCGAGCCAATAGCTGCCATCCGAAGTCCGGGCTTCCGGCGCCGTAGCGAAGGCCTTGAGGTCCATACCGCCACTCGGCGACTTGCTCACCCGACCACCCGGCGTGAAGAACCAGCCCTCGTTGGTGATACTCAGGCTGGTGCCGAAAAAATAGGTCTCCACCCGCAGCCACACGCCATTGAGCCCGGCCGTGGCGCCGGCCGGCCGGGCCGGAAAGGCCAATGTCGCCGGCTTGGCGGCCGGGCCGGTGACTGCGGCCAACGCACTGCCCGGTTTGCGCACATTCGCGAGGGGCACCCACTCATCGGACGAGCTGGAGTAACCGTCGTAGGTCACCCGCACCCGGGAGGCCTCCACTTGGGTGAGTTTACCGGGGTACCACCGGCCATAGGACAGGGCCTCGACCCGGTCATCGACTTTCCACGGTCCGACCGCGGCCGCGCCGGCCGGGGTCCCGGCAACCGCTGCGGCAGGTGCCGGAGAGACAGCGATGTCCCGAAGTTTCGCGGACGTCGCCCACTCATCCCAGGCAGCGCTGTAGCCGTCGTAGCGGACCTTGTACCGCTCCCCCTCCACCTCCAACACCTCGGCCTTGTACCACGTCTCACCCCACTTGATCTCGAGCTTGTCCCCCTTTTTCCAGGGAGCGGCCAGCAGCGGTGTCGTCACCGAGATCGCCAGGGCCCAGCTCAGGAGGAAACGACGGAAGTCCATGGCCCGAGCTTGGCCGGGGTCGATCCGGCCGCAAGCCACGGGCTCTTTGCCGGCCTTCGCATCTCTACGTAGGCCGCGCGGATCAACCGATTGCCGGTCAACCGTGATTTCTGCTTTGCGTCGGACCGGCTTTGCCTGAGCGTCAGGCCGTTCCATGGATTTCTCCCTCGACAGCCGGCGCGTGCCCGACGGCGTTCCCCCGATCGATTTTCGTGCCTCGCTGAATGACGAGCAGTACGCCGCCGTGACCGCCCCCGCCGGCCCGCTGCTCGTTCTGGCGGGCGCCGGCTCCGGCAAGACGCGCACACTCACTTACCGGGTCGCCTACCTCCTCTCTCAGGGCGTCAAGCCGGCGGAAATCCTCCTGCTGACCTTCACCAACAAGGCCGCCAAGGAGATGCTCCACCGCGTGCAGGACCTGACCGGCGTGGAGCCCGGCCGCTTCTGGGGCGGCACCTTTCACTCCCTCGGCCACCGGGCCCTGCGGATGTTTGGCGAGGCCATCCAGCTGCCCAAGACGTTCACCATCCTCGACGCCGAGGAATCCGAAAGCCTGCTCAAGCAGTCCGTCGAGGAAATCGACCGCCTGTTCTTCAAGGACAAGACCAACCCGCGCCCCGGTCCGCTTTTCAGCGTCCTGTCGCTCGCGCGCAACACGCAGCTCAGCCTCGCCGACACGGTCACCAAGTCCTTCCCGCACTACGCGGAGATCTCGCACCGCCTGCCGGCCTTTGCCGATGCCTATGCGAAGAAGAAGCGCCAGCAGGCCGTGTGCGACTACGACGATCTGCTGGAGTACTGGCTCGACCTCCTGACCAAGGCTCCTGAAGTCGCCGCCTACTTCGCCCAGCGTTTCCGCTACGTCCTCGTCGACGAGTACCAGGACACCAACACGATCCAGGCCCAGATCATCGACGCGATCGCCCCGCATCACTGCGTGATGGCGGTCGGCGATGACGCCCAGTGCATCTACTCCTGGCGCGGCGCGGACTTCGAGAACATCATGTCCTTCCCCGACCGTCATCCGGGGACCGTCATTCACCGCATCGAGACCAACTACCGGTCGACGCCGCAGATTCTCAACCTTGCCAATGGCGTGCTGGAGGCCCAGCCCAAGGGCCGGCACTTCGACAAGGAGCTCCGCGCCGCCCGCGCCAATTCGCAGAAGCCGATGGTCGTGCAGACCATGGACGACCGCGAGCAGGCCGAGTTCGTGCTCAAGCGCATCCGCGCGCTGACCGAGGACGAGGGCGTCGCCGCCAATGAGATCGCGATCCTCTACCGCTCACACTTTCTCGCGCTGGAGGTGCAGCTGGGGCTCTCCCGCGCCGGCATCCCCTACCATATCACGAGCGGCGTGAAGTTCTTCGAGCGCCAGCACGTGCGCGACCTCGTGGCGCTGCTGCGCTTCGTCTACAATCCGGCCGACGAGCTCGCGTGGCAGCGCATCGCCGTTCTGCTGCCGAAGATCGGCGAGAAGGGCGCGCAGAAAATCCACGCGGCGGCCCGCGAGCACGCCCAGATGATGAAGCGCGACTTCATCGATGTGCTCGCGACGGATGACGTGAAGTCGAAGGTCGCGAAAGACGCCAAGCCGGACTGGGAGCATTTCTGCGCCTCGCTCGTCCAGACCGCGGCCACGATGCGCACGGGCACGCCGGCCGAAACGGTCACCACCGGCATCGAGGGCTGGTATGGCGACTACCTCAAGGGCGCCTTCGCCGACTACGTGGACCGGCTGGACGAATTAAAGGCGCTGGTCGGCTTTGCGGGCCGCTACGAGACGATGCAGGATTTCCTCGCGCAGATTGTCCTGCTAAACAGCGAGACCAGCGATCGGCAGGTCGATCCGGAGGCCGAGGCAATCAAGCTCACCACGGTGCACCAGGCCAAAGGTCTTGAGTACGACGTTGTCTTCATCATCGGCCTGGCCGACGGCCAGTTTCCCGGTCGCCGCTCGATTGAGGCCGGCGATGTCGAGGAGGAGCGCCGGCTCTTCTACGTCGCGGTCACCCGCGCGAAGAACGAACTCTACCTCTGCTACCCCAAGGTCGCGACGCGCGCCGGCCCCGGCGGCATGTTGCTCACCCCCAGCCGCTTCATCACTGAGCTGCGCCCCGAACTCTACGAGCCGCTGCGCATCAAGCGCAGCTACGGCTGGTAGGC
>CAYZCV010000029.1:26362-30029 GCA_964476965.1 uncultured Opitutus sp.
CGCATGGCCGCGGCGTACTGCTTCATCTCGTCATCCGTCCCGATGCTCACGCGGCACCAGTCCGGGTAGCGCGCAGCCGGGGCGTGTGGCCAGCCGACGAGGAAGCCGCGGGCCTTCATGATCTCCTGGTACTCCGCCATCGGGTAGCCCGTGCGGTGGAACACGAAGTTCCCGTGCGAGGGCGTATACCGGAGGCCAAATTCGTCGAGCAGCGTGCAGAAGCGGGCGCGGCCCTCGCGGATCTTGCGCAGACTCCAGGCATGGAACGTCGTCTCGAACAGCGAGGCCCGCGCGGCGGCGACCCCGAGGTAGTTGACACTCGACATCTGCCGCTTCGCGAGCGCGGCCGCGATCGCCGGGGTTGTGACCCCGTAGCCGATGCGATGGCCCGCCAGACCATGAAGCTTCGAAAAGGAGCGTCCAACGATCACCGGCAGGCCCTGCTTAACGAGGGCCACCTGGGTCTGCGCGCCCGGGTCGTCCTGCAAGTCGAGGTACACCTCGTCGACGAAGATGGGCGCGCGCGGGGCCAGTTCGCGGCAGAAGGTAGTCACGGCCCCCGGCGGCAGGATCGTGCCACTGGGGTTGTCGGGATTGCAGACATAAATCAGCCGCGTGGACGCATCCACGGCCGCTGCCATGGCGGGCAGGTCGTGCTGCATCGTGTCGGCGCGGTGGGGAATCCGGCGGACCTCGGCACCGAGATTACCAGCATAGTCGGTGATCTGAAAGTACGTCGGATCGGCCGCGACCAGCGATGACCCCGGGGCGAGGAAGGCCGCAGCGGCCAGCGCCAGGATTTCATCGCAGCCATTGCCGAGCACGATGTGGTCGACGGGGACGCCTTCCCGTTGGGCCAGCAACTCCTTGAGAACGTACTCTTCGCGGAACGGGTAGCGCGAGGACTGCGGCGTGGCACGAACGATGGCCTGGACCACCGCCGGCGCGGGGCCGAACGGATTTTCGTTGCCCGCGAGATTGATGTGCCGGCCTTCCGGGGGCGGACGATCAAGTTCCTGCCCGCCCAGACGAAGGCGCGGGCCCAGCCCGAGGCCCAAGGCGGCCAAGGCGGTGCCCCGCAGCCAGGCGCGGCGGGTGACAGCGGGATCCATCATTTCCTTCATAGCAGTGGCCGGGCCAAGCGCACGGGCAAAAAAAGGGCGCCGCCCTGTCTGAGAGGCGGCGCCCGAAAAACCCTGACAATGAAAAGCCTTAGGCGGCGAAGACCTTCTTCAAGGCGGCGTGGGCCATGGCCATCTCCTCGGGCGAGCCGATGGAGATGCGGCACCAGTCCAGCAAGGGCGGGAACGGGCGGCCAACCTGGACGTTCTCGGCGAGCATTTTCTCCTGGAAGGTCTTGATGGGCATGCCCGTCTGGAAGAACACGAAGTTGCCATTCGGTTCGGCGTACTTGCGGCCGAGTTCCTTCAGGAGGCCGCAGAGCTTGTCGCGCTCGGCCTTGATCTTGAGACGGGTCTCCTCGACGTAGGTGGCATCCTCGAGGCTGGCGGTGGCGGCGACGACACCGAGCAGATTGAGGCTGCCCGTGCTGTACTTGCGGACCTCCTCGGCCATGGCGGCGGGCATGATGCCGTAGCCGATGCGCTGGCCGGCCAGACCGTAGACCTTCGAGAAGGTGCGGGCGACGGCGACGTTGTGACCCTCGGCCACGAGGCTGACCATCGTGTTGCCGGCGAAATCATCGCAGCACTCGAGATAGGCCTCGTCGATGAAGACGGGGGCCTTCTTGGCAACCTCGATGGCGAACGCCTTCAATTTGGCGGCGTTGACGATCGTGCCGGTGGGATTGTTCGGATTGCAGACGTAGACGCACTTGGTGTTGGCGCCGACCTTGGACGCCATGGCATCGAGGTCGTGCTCCAGCGCGTCATTGAGCGGAACGGAGATGATCTTGGAACCCAGCGTCTCCATCGTGCGTGTCATCTGGGAGTAGCCCGGTGACACGGTGACGACCTCGCCCTTCTGCTGGCCCAACCAGAGGCCGTAGACCTCGAGGATTTCGCCGGAGCCAACGCCCATGACGACATTCTCGGGCTTCACGCCTTCCTTGGCGGCGATCAGGTCGATCAGCTTGCGGGTCTCAGCGCCAGGATAGCGGTAGGTGCCTTCCAGCGCCTGCATCATGGCCATGATGGCCATCTGCGAGGGACCGTAGGGGTTCTCATTGCCACTGATGCGAGCCGGCTCCGCGCGACGCGCTGAACGGTCGAGCTCGTGCTGCGCCCGCAGCTTGGCGGTGGTGAACTGCGAGGCGACGGCGAGGCTGGCGACAACGGCGCCGGTGGACTTCAGCCAGTCACGACGATTGAGAGGGGAGGAACTGAGCATGGCTTTCTTCAGTGGGTTGGTGGTGGTAAGGAAGGTCGGAACGCGCACCAATGAGCAAAGGTCATGCCTGCCCGGCGGGGCACAGGGAGGATGGAAATGAAATGATTTCATTTCCGCCCGCGCGCGGCGATGGCGCAGCCTTGGCATTCAACCTGCATTCAGGGGAACGCGCCCAACCCCGCCACGGGGAGCGCCTCCTTTCCCCTCATGACGCGACGCGATTTCCTGCTCAAAGCCGGCCGCTACGGCGGCGCCACGTTCTCTGCCATGACCGCCCTCGGCCTGATGAGCCGTTCGAGCGGTCGCGGCGCCGACCTCGCGGGACTGCCCGGGGTCGCCGGGCGCAATGGGACCCAGGTCGTCATCTTGGGAGCGGGTATCGCCGGGATGACCGCGGCCTACGAGCTGGGTAAACTGGGCTTCAGCTGCACGATTCTCGAGCCCGCGGCCCGGGCCGGCGGTCGCAGCCTGACCATTCGCCGGGGCGACACGCTTACCGACACGAACGGCCACAGCCAGACGTGCGACTTCGACGAGGGCCACTACTTCAACGCCGGCCCCGCGCGCTTTCCGCAGTGGCAGATCACGATGGACTACTGCCGCGAGCTTGGGGTCGCGGTCGAGCCCTTCGTCAACGCCAACGAGAGCTGCTTCTACTACAACGAGGGCGTGCCCGGCGCGCTCGCGGGCAAACGCATCCGTCAGCGTGAAGCCAAAGCTGACCTGCGCGGCTACAACGCCAGCCTGCTAGCCAAGGCCATCTCCCAGGACAAACTCGACCAGCCCTTCACCGCCGAGGACAAGGAGCGGATGCTCGATTTCCTACGGCGCGAGGGGGATCTCAATCCCGACACCCTCTCCTACGCGGGCTCGACCCGTCGCGGCTTCAAGGTCTGGCCGTCCGTCGCCTCCAAGGGTGAGGTCGATCCGGCCAACGAGATGCTCGCACTGCTCCAGGCCAATTACATCGCCCACCTGCACCGTAATAATGAGTACGAGTACCAGGGCACGCTGTTTCAGCCGGTGGGCGGCATGGACATGCTCGCCAAGGCGCTCTACGCCAAGGTGAAGGACGTCGTCCGCTTCGGCTGCGAGGCCAAGGAGATCCGCAAGGGTCCGGCCGGCGCCCGCATCGTCTACACCGAGGGCGGCGAGACCAAGGAATTCACGGCGCCCTACGCCATCGTGACGATCCCGCCGACGATGCTCCGCGGCATTCCGAACGATTTCGCTCCCCTCGTGAAGAACACGATCAACATCGTACCGTTCCAGGGCAGCGCGCGCATCGGACTGCAGTTCAAGCGCCGCTTCTGGGAAG
>CAYZCV010000030.1:0-23967 GCA_964476965.1 uncultured Opitutus sp.
TGCCCAAACTCAGCGACACCATGACGGTGGGCACGCTGGTCAAATGGCTCAAAAAGGAAGGCGACGTCGTGAAGAGCGGTCAGATGCTCGCCGAGGTCGAAACGGACAAGGCCACGATGGAGCTCGAGTGCTTCTTCGACGGCACGCTGCTCAAGATTTTCGCCCCCGCCGGCTCCCAGGTCGCCCTCGGCGCCCCGCTGTGCGCGGTCGGTAAGCCCGGTGAGACGGTCGCGGCCCCCGCCGCCCCCGCAGCCCCGGCCGCGGCCCCCAAGGCCGAGGAACCCAAGCAGACGCCCCCGCCGGCTCCCGCCGCGGCGCCTGCCCCCGCCCCCGTCCCTGCGCCAACGGTCGCCGCCACGGCCGCCCCTGAGCCTGCGGTCAGCGCGGGTCGCATCCGCATCTCGCCCCTCGCCAAGAAGCTGGCCGCCGAAAAGGGCATCGATCCGGCCCGCGTGAAGGGCTCTGGCCCCAGCGGCCGCATCGTGCGCGAGGACATCCTCGCTGCCGAAAAGTCCGGTTCGGCCAAGGCTGGCGCGCCGGCCGCCAAGGGAGCAACCTTCGCCGGCGGCGGCCTCACCAACAAGGGGCCCGTCCAGGAAGAGCGCACCGTGCCGGTTTCCACCATGCGCGGCGTCATCGCCAAGCGCATGGTCGAGTCGACCACGACCATCCCGTACATCTATCTCGATATCGAGATCGACGCCGAGCCGCTGCTCGCCCTCCGCTCGCAGCTCAACACCGGGCTTGAGGCCCAGGGCGTGAAGCTCTCGGTCAACGATTTCGTCATCAAGGCCTGCGCCGAGGCCCTGCGCCGCGTTCCCGCCGTCAACAGCTCGTGGGAAGGCACCCAGATCCGCTACTTTGGCGCGGCCCACGTCGCGTTCGCCGTCGCGCTGGAGGATGGCCTCATCACCCCGGTGGTCCGCGACGCGCACCTGAAGAGCGTGTTCCAGATCAGCACCGAGGCCAAGGCCCTCGGCAAGAAGGCCAAGGAGAAGAAACTCGCCCCGGCCGATTACACCGGCGGCACGTTCTGCGTCTCCAACCTCGGCATGATGGGCATCCCGAAGTTCACCGCGATCATCAACCCGCCCAACTCGGCCATCCTCGCGGTCGGCACCACGGTCACCAAGCCCGTGGTGAAGAACGGCCAGATCGTGGTCGGACAGACGATGACCGTGACGCTCAGCGCCGACCACCGCGCCTTCGACGGCGCCGTGGCCGCCCAGTACCTCGGGGCCCTCAAGCAGATCCTCGAACTCCCGGCGCTGCTGCTCGTCTGAGCCGCACGCAACTTCCCTCGCAAAAAAGGCGGCCGATTTCGGCCGCCTTTTTTCATTTACGGGCGTTTCGGGGCGATCCGCCGGCAGGCGCTACTGCAGCCACACCTGCTCGTAAGCTCCCATGGCGAGGAGGTTCTTTTTCCAGCCCTGCACCGACGGATCCATCAGGAACTTGTTCGTGTAATAGTAGACCGGGAGAATCGGCATCTCGTCGGTGAGAATGGCCTCCATCCGCTGCATCATTTCCTGGCGCTTCGCATCGTCGGCTGTGGCCATCACGTCATTGTAAAGCTGGTCGTATTCGTCATTGCGCCACCCGGTCCGGTTGAACCCACCGTAGCTGGTGAACACCTTCAGGAATTGCGACGGATCATACGGTTCCATGATCAGCCCCTGCCGGCTCATGACATAGTCGCCGTTTTCCACCGTATCGAGGTAGACCTTCCACTCCTGATTCTCGAGCTTGAGGTCAATGCCCAGTTCGCGCTTCCACGTTTGCTGCAGCGCCTCCGCGATGACCCGGTGGTTCTCCGCCGTGTTGTACAGGAGGGTGATGGGCGGCAGACCCCGCCCGCCCGGGTAGCCCGCTTCCGCGAGGAGCCGGCGCGCCTCGTCATAGTCGAGCTTGGTCCGGGCCCGGCTGACGTAACCGCCGATCCCCTCGGGGGTAAAGTGATACGCCGGGATCTCCCCGCCCTTCGTGACATTGCGAATGAGGCTCTCGCGATCCACCGCCATGGCCAGCGCCTGACGTACGCGCTTGTCGGTGAACGGAGCCCGGTTGACGTTGAAGTTGAAGTAGTAAACCCCTGAATACGGATGCACGTGGATCTTTTCCGGCGCCTCGGCCTGGTACACCGCGATCTTGGTCAGCGGCACCTGCTCGGTCTTGTGCAGCTGGCCCGCGCGGAAGGCGGCCTCCTCCGCGACAAGGCTCTCCATCGGGATGAAGCGCACGCCCTCCAGCTTGACGGTGTTCCGGTTCCAGTAAGTCGGGCTTTTGCGCACCTCGATGTGTCGGTTGGGTTCCCATTCCTTCAGGACAAACGGTCCATTCCCCACCAGATTCTCCGGGCGGGTCCAACGGCTGCCCTGCCGGTAGATGTCCCCGTGCTTCGCCATCACGTGCAGCGGAACCGGAAACCAGGTACGTGAGGCCATGGTCTTGAGCAGGTAACCGGCTGGATGCGACAGCCGCACCTCCAGCGTCCGGTCGTCGATCACCCGGAAGCCCACTTGGGAGAAGTCGGACAACTGCCCCTTGTGATACCGCTCCGCGTTGACGACATCATACATGTTGTCGGCATTGTCCGAGGCCAGGCTCGGTGTGAGCTGGCGCTTGAAGGACTCATAGAAGTCACGGGCCGTGAGCGGAGTGCCATCAGACCATTGGGCGTTGGCGCGGAGGTGGAAGGTGTACAGCAGCCCGTCGGCCGAAACGTCCCAGCGCTCCGCCACGCCCGGCTGTGCCTCCAAGGTTTCCGGGTCGTTGCGCGTCAGTCCCTCGAACAGGGTGATGACCACATTGCGCTCCGGGATGCCGGTGATGGTTT
Source organism: uncultured Opitutus sp. (assembly GCA_964476965.1). Lineage (GTDB taxonomy): Bacteria > Verrucomicrobiota > Verrucomicrobiia > Opitutales > Opitutaceae > CAMAXB01. The sequence goes on from CAYZCV010000030.1 coordinate 2,837, forward strand.
GGGGATCGAGGTCCTGCGGCTCGGCGCCATTGCCGACGATCATGATGCCTTCGCGCGCCGCTTGCGCGATCTGGGTTTCCCGCGGTCGACAGCCCGTCGCGAGAACGAGCAAGCCAAGACCGACACTGACGCCACGCCACCAAGCCCGCTGAACCGAGGAGGGGTTGATCATATGGAAAGGGGTAGGCTTCAACATGGGGGACTGGACCGGTCCGGCAAGTCACGACGACCGGTTCTTCCCTGCCTTTTGTGCCCAGCGGCCCCGCCCGGACCGGGATTGCCTCCGGCGGCGGTTCCGCGCAGCCTCCCCTCCGCGGGCACGCCCCTTGCTCCGCACCCCGAGACTGCCTCGTACCCCCATCGCCATGATCCAGCCCTCCCTCCCCGCCTCCCTGCGCCTCGCCCTGCTCGCCCTCACCCTTGCCTCGGCCTCGGCGCCGGCCTCCGCCGCCACGCCCAATTGGACCGCGGCCGATGAGGAGACCCTGCGTCACTTCCAAACGATTGTCCGGATGGATACCAGTGATCCGCCGGGTGTCGAAAAGCCGGTGGCCGAGTACCTCAAGCAGGTGCTCGAAAAGGAAGGCATCGAAGTCCAACTCTTCGCCAAGGATCCCAATCGTCCCAATGTCGTGGCCCGGCTCAAGGGCAATGGCTCCAAGAAGCCGCTGCTGCTCATGGCCCACACCGACACGGTCAATGTCGATCCCGCCAAGTGGAAGCACGGTCCGTTCTCCGCGCATCGCGAGGATGGCTACATCTATGGCCGGGGGACGGTTGACGATAAGGACAATGTGGCGGCCAAGCTCATGGTCATGCTCCAGCTCAAGCGCTCGGGCATTCCGCTGGATCGCGACGTGATCTTCCTCGCCGAAGCGGGTGAGGAAGGGAATGTGCAGTACGGCATCGAATTCATGGTCAATGAGCACTGGTCCGCCATCGAGGCGGAGTTCTGCCTCGCTGAGGGCGGCAGCATGGTCCGCTCGAAGGGGCAGGTCCAGTACGGCAGCGTCCAGACGACCGAGAAGATCCCGAACCGGATCAAGCTCGTCGCCCGCGGCGTCGCCGGCCATGGCTCCGTGCCGCTCCGCTCCAACGCGGTGGTTCACCTCGCGCAAGCCATCGCCAAGGTCGCCGAGTGGCAGACTCCCATGCGCCTCAATGAGACCACCCGGGCCTTTTTCGAGCGGCTCGCCTCCATCAGCGAACCTGAGGCCGCCGCGCGCTACCGGGCGGTTCTGGCGGGTGACGAGACCAACGCCGCCCAGGAATACTTTGCGGTCAACGAGCCGCGCCTGCACTCCACGCTGCGCACCTCGATCTCCCCGAACATGATCCAAGGCGGCCTGCGCGTGAACGTGATCCCCTCCGAGGTCGAGGCCACGCTCGACGTGCGCGCCCTGCCGGATGAGGAGATGCCGCGTTTCATCGAGCAGTTGCGCCAGGTCATCAATGATCCGGCCGTCGAGGTCGTGGTCGGCTCCGGCCACACCCGGCCCGGCGCCCCGCCCTCGCCGCTCAACTCCGAGGCCTTCAAGGTCGTCGAGGCGGCCATCCAGCGTCATTATAATGTCATCACCATCCCGACCATGAGCACGGGTGCCACCGACATGGCCTTCCTCCGCAGCAAGGGCGTGCCGAGCTTCGGCATCGGTCCCGGCATCGACATTGAGGATGGTCCCAAGGGCTATGGCGCCCACAGCGACCAGGAGCGCATCATCGAGGCGGAGCTCTACAAATTCGTTCGCTTCACCTTCGACGTGGTCGTCGACTTGGCCGCGACGAAGTGAGGTCGCAGCAGGTTAGCCGGGGCCGCTGACCCCGGTCCGAGGAGTCTTCCTCCAAGGACCGGCTCCGGCGCCCCGGCTACAGCGGCCGCCTCACCCTTCGGCCCGGCGCTTCGCGTCGGCCTCGATCAGGCCCTTCACGCGGTCGAGCTCGGCCTTGACGGCGGCCTTGACGGACGCGAGTTCACCCGCGGCCTTCACCGGGGCGGACGCGAACACGTAGAACTTCATCTTCGGCTCGGTGCCCGACCCGCGCGCCGCAAAGGTGTAGCCGTTGGCCAGCGTCACAAAGTAGAGATCCTGTCGCGGGATGAGTTCGCCGTCGGCATCGCGGATATCCATGCGCCCGAAGTCCTCAAACTTGGCCACCGCGACATCGCCAAACGCCGCCGGCGGCGCGCTGCGGTAGGTTTCCAGGATCCGCTTGATCTTCGCCGCCCCGGTCGCGCCCTCGTAGTAGAGATTGATCGTGCCCTCGAGGAAGAATCCATGCTGCAGGTACAGGGCGTCGAGCTGCTGCGGCACCGTCAGGCCCCGGGTCTTCACCCAGGCGCAGAATTCCGCAAACATGAGGCAGGCGGCATTGCCATCCTTGTCCCGCAACTGGTCGTTCGGCAGATAACCATAGCTCTCCTCGGTGCCGAAGACATAGAAGGTGCTGTGCTTCAGCAGCAGGCCCACGCGGGAGGCGAACGGCGTCGCGTCGTAGTCGATCGCCACGCCCGGGTCCTTGAGCAGGGCGGTCTTGAGCCGGTCCTCGTAGCCCTTGAGCTTCGCCGCGATCCACTTGAAGCCGGTCAGGGTGTTGATGACCTTCACACCATGCGCCTTGCCAATCGCGTCCTGCAGCGGCGTGGTCACAAAGGTCTTGATGATCGCCGCATGGGAGGAGCCGCCGGCCGGCAACAGGCCGCGTTCCTTGAACTTCGTCAGGCGGTAATCCGCCAGCAGGGCTCCGATCTGATTGCCCGTCAGCAGCTCCATCTTGCCCGCCGCGTTGCGCACGGCGCAGCCCATGCGGTCACAATCCGGATCCGTCGCGAGCACGACATCGAGCCCCTCCTTCTCTGCGAGAGCCACCGCCAGCGAGAGGGCTTCGGCGTTCTCGGGATTGGGTGACTTCACCGTGGGGAAGCGCGCGTCGAAGGCGACCTGCGATTCCACCTGGCGCACCTCGCAGCCCGCGTGCAGCAGCAGCGGCAGACTCGCCACGCCCCCCGTGCCGTGAATCGAGGTGAAGGCGATGCGCAGCTTCGTCCGGCGGAAAACCTCCGGATCAATCGCCGCCTGCGCGGCGACGTCGAGGTAGGCATCGTCCGCCGCCCGCCCAAGCGTGATGACGCGGGACAGGTCCTTTTCGAGGAAGGCACCGAGTTCGCCCAGCGGCACCCCGTTGACCTCCGCGACAATGCCGGTGTCATGCGGCGGCACCACCTGCGCCCCGTCCTCAAAGTAGGCCTTGAAGCCATTGTCGTGCGGCGGATTGTGACTGGCCGTGATCACGACGCCGCAATGCGCCTTCAGCCAGCGCACGCTGTAGCTCAGCTGGGGCGTGGAACGCGGGCCGTCAAAGATGTAGGCCACGCCGCCCAGGCGCGTCCAGGCCGACGCGGCCAGCTCGCAGAAGTGACGCGAGAAGTGGCGGACATCGTGGGCGATCACCAGCTTCGGCACATCGTAGCGGTTCGCGTGGCGCAGATGACGATGGACGTAGCGGTGCAGGCCGATCACCGCACGCAGCAGGGTGAAATCGTTGAGGACATTGCTGCCAGCCGCGGCATACGCCGGCGTGCCCTGCGGGCCGGGCGCGGTGCCCTGCTCGGCCGCCGTGCTGACCACTCCGATGGTGCGTCCGCGCATCCCTCCGGTGCCGAACTCGAGGTAGCGGTAAAAGCGGTCGTTCAGCTCACCCCAGGCGGCCTTGGCCACCAGCTCGTCCACACTCGCGCCGAACCACGGCGGCAGCCCGGCGCCAAGCCAGGTACTGAGGTTCTCAACGGTGCTCGGGAGCAGCTGGCCTGCCTGCCCGGCGGCGGTGATCTTCTGGAGGGTCGTCATGGGTGGGAAAGGGGTTACTCGAGGTAGAGGCCGTCGGCAATGGCCGGCTTCGGGTGCAGCAGCCGCCAGCGGTCGGCAAAGGAGTCCTCGTCGTATCCGAAACTCGGCGACACCTCCACCGTGGGCACCGGGCCCGGGGGCAGCGCGGCCCCGTTGGCGGCCAGCCAGCGCCCAAACTGCGCCACCTGGGCGGCGCGGCAGGTCGCCGGCGAATCAAGGCCCTCGGCATTCTTCACCGGGGCAAAATCATCCTCCCGCCGGGTCTCAATCACGAGCGGGTTGCGGGCAAACGGAAGCGCATCAAACACGAACATCTCGAACTTCACCCCGTTGGGCTTCTCCGGCCGGACCGCCGCCCCCGCCGCGTCAATCGTCGCGATTTTCTTGTCCGCGCGATGAAAGGGCAGCGACACCTCGGCTCCGCCAGTTGCCACCCGGTGCACAAATTCGCGGTCCAGCACATGGATCGCGATGCTCCCCGCCAGGAAGCGCAGGCGTCCGGTCGCCGGGTCGATCTCACGCTGACGCTCCATCGGCACATCCGAATACTCGACAACCACCGTCTTGCCGCCCTGGCGGCAGAAGAGTCCGACCTTTTCCTCCGGATAGGCCTTGGGCACCATCTTCGAGCTCAGCTCCGACCGGCCGCGAATGTGCCAGCCGATGAAGGTGGGGTCGACACAGCGGACCAGCGGATTATCGACCTGGAAATAGCTGATCGTGTCGATGCCGTCCGCCTTCATCTGCGCAATCGCCCCGCTCCGCTCCAGCGCCCGGAGCGAGCCGCCATGGCCGTCAGGCGAAAGCGCGAGGGTTCCGGGGGTCTCCAGCAGAATGCGACCGGTGAAGTCCACCGCAGGCATGCGCCCCTGCCGGAAGAGATGGACCCGATTGCGATCCAGTCCAAACCAGCGGTGCTCCGCGAAAAATGCCTCGGTCGCCGCATGGTTCTGGGTGCTGGTCATGATGTACCAGGGAATCGCCCGTCCATAGCGGAGGCCCGTCGCCCGGATCTTCTCGGCGAAGACCTGGAAGAGCGGTTTGCTCCGCAGGGGCGTCACGGGAAACGTACCCTTGGGTCCATCATAACCGAGGCGCGTGCCCTGCCCTCCGGCCACAGTGAACGCGGCGACGCGCCCGCCCCGGAGCGCACTCTCGCCCACGGATTTGGCCTCGTTCCAGGAGGCCGCGCGCCCCCCGTTTTCCGGTCTGGCCTCGTAGGGCGCCGGTTCCAGACCGTCCAGATTGACCCCCGCCGCGCCCCCGGGCCCCAGCAGGGAGCGGGTCAGGCGCTCGATCTCCGCGAGATCAATCTCCGCCGCCTCGGCCAGCAGCGTCCGCTGCGCCTCGGGCGACAACTGGGGCAGGAAAGCGAACACCTGGCCCTGGCCTGCTTGCTGGAACCGTTCGACGATCGATGGCATGGGGTAAAGGCCCTGATTCAGCGCCCCGCGGCGGACGCCCGCAATTTCAATTTTCCGGGTGCCCGGGAGGACGGGGAATGCCCTAGGGTTCGAACCGGAAGATGAACTCGTCGGGCTTCGCGTAGCCCATCCGTCGGCGGATCACCATCTCGACGTAGGCCGGGTCGGAGCGAAGGCGCTCCAGCATGCGCTGCTGGTCCCGCAGCCGCTCCTCGGCCAGGGCCAGGCGTTCGCGGCCGGCGGCCTCAATCTCCTTCAGCCGATTGTACTCGGCGCGGGTCTGCCAGAAGAAGCCGGCCGCACCCGCCGCGAGGCTGACAAAAAGGACCAGGTAAAGGGTGATGATGAAACGCCGGAACTTCACGTCCCTTGTGTGTAGGGAGCCGCGCCCGGTTGTAAATCCTGCCGTAGGAAAATCGGGCACGCCCACGGACGCCGGCGCGCGATCTGTGAAATCCCTCTGAAAGCCGAGCCCCACCCGCTTTTGGCGTGCTTTCGCCCGAACCCAACCCTAGCTTGCATCTCCTGATGTATCAGAGCTTTTACGGATTTACCGAGCTTCCGTTCAACATCACCCCGGACCCGCGTTTCCTCTACCTCGGCCCCACCCACCAGGAGGCGTTGCAGCATCTGAAATTCGGGGTGGAGCAGAAGAAGGGGTTCATCGTGCTGATCGGCGAGGTCGGCTGCGGCAAGACGACCCTCTGCCGGCGTTTTCTCAACGAGATCGATCCCGCCCATTTCGATACCGCCCTGATCCTCAATCCGCGCGTCACCGAGACGCAGATGCTCAAGGCGATTCTGACCGAACTCGGGGAGACCAAACTCGCCCGCAGCCAGAACGACCTCGTCGCCCAGGTGAACCGGGTCCTGCTCGAGCGCATCAATCGGGGCCGCGACATCATCCTGATCATCGACGAGGCCCAGAATCTCTCCTTCGCCGTGCTCGAGCAGATCCGCCTCCTGTCCAATCTGGAGACCGACAAGCAGAAGCTGCTCCAGGTGGTCCTGATGGGCCAGCCCGAGCTGAAGGAAATCCTCGCGCGGGAGGAACTCCGCCAGCTGCGCCAGCGCATTTGGGTGCACTACGAGCTCCATCCCCTCTCCCTCCTCGATCTCGAGCACTACGTGCAGCACCGCCTCACGCTCGCCGGCGGCGCCGGGCGGCCCCACTTCACCCGCTGGGCCCTTCGCTCCCTGCACAGCGCCAGCCGGGGAATTCCCCGCATCATCAACAATCTCTGCGACAAGGCGCTCCTCGCGGCCTATGTGCGCGAGTCCGACGAGGTCACGTACTGGGACATGCGCCGCGCCATCCGGGAATTCAAGGCCCTGACCGAATGATCCGTCCCGCGCTCCGCTTCCACCCCTTCCCCTCTCTCGCCAAAGTGCAGATTGCCTTCGGCCAACGCCCGCCCTCACACTTCGCCCCGGAATGAGCCTGATCAACGAGGCCCTCAAAAAGGCGCAGCGCATGCGCGCCGAAGCTCCGCCCCCCACCGGGCCAGCGGGCGCGGACGGAGCGCCCGCTCCCGTCGTAATCCGGCGCGGACGGCCCATCCCGGCCCAGGTGGTCGTGCTCTCCATTCTCGGCGGAGCGGTCCTGATCGGAATCACCCTCGTGGTCACGCTCGTCCTGCTCCGACCCGACGAGCCGGTCGCGCCGCCCGCCCCCGCCGTGGCGAAGTCCACCCCGGCGCCCGAACCCAGCCCGGTGCTGATCACCCTGCCTCCCGTCGGTCCCTCCCTCTCCACCACGGCTCCCGCCCCCGCGGCAGGTCCCGCCACCGGGCCAGCGGCAACGCCCCCGGCTGCAACCAGCCCGAAGGCCGCCCCGCCCACCGCCACGACCGCAGTCCCGGCTGCGGCCACCCCTGCGGCCAGCACGTCCAACCCGCCCACGCCCGCTGCAGCCACCCCGGTCGCCCCAGCCGCAGCGGCCACCGTGGAGCCGGCGGCCAGCGCCCCCGCACCGGCACCCACCGGTCCGGCCAAGCCCGATCTTCGCGTGCAGGAGTTCATTGACCGTATCCGCGTTTCCGGCATCCGCGCGTCGGCCACGGATCCACGCGTCTCGATGAACGACCGGGTCTTCAAGTTGAACGATGTGGTCGACCGCAATCTCGGCCTGCGCATCGTCGGGATCGAGTCCGGCGGGCTGACGTTCGTGGACTCCGCCGGCGTGGTCTACACGAAGAATTTCTAGCCCGGTCCGCGCCGGCCTGACGCATGCTGACCCAGCCCCGGCAAAACCGCGCCCGCCTGTTGCAGCTGGTGGATGGCGGCCTGTTTGCCCTCGCGCTGGCCCTCGCCTATCTGCTGCGCGCCACCCTGCCCTGGCTGGGGCGGCCGGAGATCGAGGCGTTCACGGATCACCTCTGGCTCTTCCCGGTCGTCGCCCTGCTGGGACCCGCCCTCCTCGCGCAGCAGGGCCTCTACGCGCAGGCCCGGCTGAGTTCCCGGATCAGCAGCATCCTCGTCATCCTCCGCGGCTGCGCCTTCGCCACGATCGGCGTGATTCTGCTGCTGTTCTTCTTCCGCGTGCAGTACGCGCGCTCGGTCATCATTCTTGTCGGCGCCTTCGGCGGACTCCTGGTGTATGCCCGCCATGAATTCACGACCTGGCTCGAGTCAACCCGGCTGGGCCAGGATCGCCTGCGCCGCCGCGTGCTCTGGGTCGGCGCCCCCGAGGAAAACCGGCGACTGCAAACCCTGCTCTCGGCCGGGGAGAGGGAATTGATCGTCAGCGTCGGCGAGTTCGATCCCCGGGAGGGTTCTGTCGAGGCTTTCAACGCGGTGCTGCACGCGCAGGCAGTCAATGTCGCCATCGTCAGCCTCACCGGCGTGGAGCCCGCCCGCATCACCCCTCTGATGACCTCCTGCGAACGGGAAGGCGTGGAGGTCCTCGTACGCCCGGGTCTGTTTGCCACGTCACCCCACCGCCTCGCGATCGACCAGCTCGGCGGCGAGCCCGTGCTGCACCTGCGCGCGCAGGCCGCCTCAGCCGCTGATCTGCTGATCAAGCAGGTCGTCGACTATGTCGGCGCTGCGCTGCTGCTCCTCCTCCTCGCGCCTCTCTTCGCCGGGGTCGCGCTGACTGTCGCCCTCACGTCGCGCGGGCCCATTCTCTTCACCCAGCGCCGGGCCGGCCTGAACGGACGGCCCTTCGTGCTCTACAAGTTTCGCTCCATGCAGGTGGGCGCCGAGGACCGGCAGCAGGAACTCGCCTCACACAATGAGATGAGGGGGCCGGTCTTCAAGGTGACCGCCGATCCCCGCGTGACACCGGTCGGACGTTTCCTGCGCCGGCACAGCCTCGACGAGCTGCCCCAGCTCTGGAATGTCCTCCGCGGTGAGATGAGCCTGGTGGGCCCGCGCCCGCTGCCGCTGGAGGAGGTGGCGCGCTTCGCCGAAGACGCCCATCGCCGCCGCCTGAGCGTCAAGCCAGGCCTGACCTGCCTTTGGCAGATCAGCGGCCGCAATGACATCGCCGACTTCGAGGACTGGGTCCGGCTCGACCTCGACTACATCGACCAGTGGTCGCTCTGGCTCGATTTCAAGATCCTCCTCGCCACGATCCCCGTTGCCCTGCTCGGCCGCGGCGGCCGCTAGGAACCCGCCCGCCCTTCCCTACCGTTTCGCGCGCTGCGCGAAATGCTGCTTCACCTCAGCCAATGATCGCGTGGTGAAGACCTGCTCCTTGGTCAGCCAGCCCTTGCGCGCGGTGTTCAGGCCAGCCGCGACATGCCCCAGGCCCTCGGTCTCATGCGCATCCGGATTGATCGCGCAGAGCAGGCCGCGGGCCGCCGCCTTGCGCCAGTGCCGCCAATCGAGATCCAGCCGCCAGGGGCTCGCGTTCAGCTCGATGATGACGCCGTTCGCAATCGCCGCATCGACGACTTTCTCAAGGTCGACGCGGTAGCCTTCGCGGCGCAACAGCAGGCGTCCGGTCGCATGGCCCAGCATCGTCGTCCGCGGATGCTCGATCGCCCGGATGATGCGCGCCGTCATGTCAGCCTCCGATTGGGTGAACGCGCTGTGCACGGAGACCACCACATAGTCCAATGTCGCCAGCACCCCGTCGTCGAAGTCGAGCGAGCCATCGGGGAGGATGTCACATTCGATGCCGGAAAAGACCTGCGTCGTGAATCGTCCTGATGCGTTGAGCGCCTGGATCTCCTTCACCTGCGCGGCGAGCCGGCCCTCGTGGAGCCCATTGGCCTGGAAGCTCGATTTCGAATGATCGGCAATCCCGAGGTAATCCCAACCCAGCGCCTGCGCCGCCGCGGTCATCTCGCTCAGCGTATTGCGGCCGTCGCTCGCCGTCGTGTGATTATGAAAAGCCCCGCGCAGATCGCCGGCCTGGACGAGGCGCGGCAGTTCCCCCTGCTCCGCCGCCTCGATCTCGCCCAAACCTTCCCGCAACTCGGGCGGAATGTAGTGCAGCCCGAGGTGACGAAAGAGGTCCTGCTCGTCCTTCGCCGGGAGGCTTTGGTTCCGCTCCGCCTTTTCCTTGGCCGTGCCCTCGCCCTCCGCCGGGACGAGCCCCCACTCCGACAAGCTGTGACCGCGCGCCAGCGCCCGTTGGCGAAGCTGGACGTTGTGGTCCTTGGACCCGGTGAAGTGATGCAGCGCGAAGGCAAACTGCTCGGCCGGCACAATGCGCAGATCCGCCTGGAGCCCACTTTCGAAGCGCACGCTGGCCTTGGTCTCGCCGCGGGCGGTGACTTCCTTCACGTGCGGCTGCGTTGTGAACCACTCCACCACCGGCTCCACGTCGGAGGCGGCGACAATGAAGTCGAGGTCGCCGACCGTCTCGAGTCCGCGCCGCAGACTCCCCGCCGCCTCGGCCCGTTGCACCACCTTGAGCTTGCGCAGGCCCGCCACAATTGGCGCCGCGACCTCGTGCGCCTCCCACCAGAGATGGCGTTTTCCGTAGGCTTCGCGGTTGCGGATGCCCTCGATGATTTTCTGCGCCGACTTTTCGCCGAAACCGTCCAGCGCCGCCACCCGGCCGTCCGCGCAGGCTGCGGCCAGCGCCTCGATGGTCGTGAGGCCAAGCTTGTCGTGGAGGGCCCGAATTTTCTTCGGTCCGAGTCCCGGGATCTCGAGCATCGCGACCAGGCCCGGCTCAATCGACGCCTGCAGCTTCTCGAAGAACGCCAGCCGCCCCGTCGCGTGCAGTTCGCCGATCTTCTGCGCCAGGGCCTCGCCGATGCCCTTCACGCTCTCCAGACGGTCCTCCGCGATCAGCGTCGCCAATTCGCTTTCCTCAATCGCCTCCAGCGCACGGGCGCCCGCGCCATACGCCCGGATCTTGAACGGGTTCTCCCCCTTGAGTTCGAGCAGCGTGCCGATCTGCGTCAGGACATCGGCGATCTCGTTCTTCGTCATGTTGGGCGTGAGGAAACCACGAAATCCACGAAACACACGAAAACAAACCGAGACCAGTGAACCGTTACCAGAGCGGGGTATTGGAGCCCTCGTCCCCCGGAGGCGTCCGCCCCTAGAATTCTTTCCTTTCGGGCACGCGGTCTATTTCGTAGGCTCTCAATTCCGATGCCCTTCTCCTACGAGCGCACGATCCACTTTCCCGACACGGATGCCGCCGGGGTGGTGTTTTTCCCGAACTACCTCGCCCTCTGCCACGAGGCGTACGAAGAGGCTCTCGCTGCCGCCGGGATCGATGTGAAGACTTTCTTTTCGGATCGCTCGGGCGTGGTCGTCCCCGTGTCGCGCAGCGAGGCCGACTACCTCCGTCCTCTCATGGTCGGCGATCGAGTGCGCGTACGCCTCACGCCGGTCCGCCTTTCGGAGGTCAGTTTCGCGATCGACTACGAACTGACCAAACTCGGCACCGCCGAGAAACGGGCGGCCCGCCTGCGCACGGAGCACATCAGCATCTCGGTTCAGACCCGCGAACGGACGCCCCTGCCCGCGGCCCTCGCAGCCTGGATCGCCCAGGGCTAGGCCAAGTCTCGCAGGGCCGTGCGGTTGACCTTACCCTGCGCATTGCGGGGCCAGGCTTCCACGGCGACGTAGCGCTTGGGCCGCTTATAGGGCGCCAAGCGATCGGCGAGCGCACGCTCGACACTCGCTTGGTCGAGGTGAATCGTTCCTCGCGGGTAGAAGGCCGTCACCGCCTCGCCCCAGCGTTCGTCCGGCAAACCCAGGACCACGACATCCGCCAGCAATCCCGTCTCCCGCAAAGCGGCCTCCACTTCGACCGGATTCACTTTCTCGCCGCCGGTGATGATCAGGCCGTCCCGCCGTCCGAGCACGTGCAGGCTGCCTTGCGCGTCGAATCGGCCCAGATCCTCGGGCGCCCATTCCGCCGCCGTCGAGACCGCCGGATAATAGCCGCGAAAGAGGGATCCTGAACGGATCACCACGCCGCCATCCGGCTCGAGCCGCAGCGCCGCATGCGCCAGCGCGGTGCCGCATCCGCGCGCGCCCGCGAGAAAATCTTCCGGACGCAGTGCCGTCACCATCGCGGCCGTCTCGGTCATGCCATAGCTAAAGCTCAGCGGCAGCCGCAGGCGCGCCCCGGCCTCAATCAGCGCCGGCCAGGCCGGCCCGCCCCCCACAAAAACCGCGCGGAAGCTTCGCAGCCACGCCACCGCCTCCGGTTGCTCGATCAACTGCGCCAGCTGGGTCGGCACGAGAGAAACAAACCAGTCGCCGTCTCCAACCGGCCGCACGGGCCGGCGACCTTCCCTCAGCGCGGACCAATCCCACGGCACATACTGTCCGCCCGTCAGCGCGCACCGCAGCCACGCCATAAGCCCGCTGACATGATGCAGCGGCAGCAGCCCCACGGCCTGAACACGCGTCACGCGAAAATGCGTGCAGAATCCCTCCACGGCCGCCGCCAGGGTCGTCTGATCATGCCGCGCAAACTTGATCTGCCCCGAGGAGCCACCCGTGGGAATGCACAGCCAGCCCCGATCGCGATCCGCGACCGCCGGGCGCGCGCGCAGTTCCTCGACCTGGGCCCGCTCGGTCGCTCCCCACGCGGGATCCGCCAGAAACACCGTGCCGCCCGCCGCCACGGCCTGCGCAAACGCGGTCTGAAACGCACGAGCATCGCGCTCGGCGACTAACGCATCACGCGCCGGGCCTGCGGCCGGCTCCGCCCCAAGTCTCCGAGCTAGGTCAGCGCGTTCCATAGGGCCTCCGCATCGACTCGGTCCCCATCCTGACGACGAATGAAGGGCGCCAGCGCCGGTCCGTCGAAGCGAGCATCGGCAAACAGGGGCCAGACGCCAAATCCAAGCGCCCGCACCCGGCCTCCGCCGGCCGCCGCCTCACCCTCGCCCGCCCAGGAAAAAGCCATCCGCAGCGCCTGCTGGGCCCCGATCGCGGTTTCGAGGGCCGAGGAGAAAACGACCCGCGCTCGGGCGGACTGCAGCCGCGCCAGCGCCGACACCGGGTCGCCCAACAGCGATGGCTTCACGACAAAGACGCCCGGCCACCCGGCCCCAAGCCACCGTTCCAGATCCCCTTCGCCCACCAGCGATTCATCCAGCGCAATCGGGGTCGGGTAGTCGCCCGCCAGCCCGAGCAGCAGATCGGTTGCCTTACGGTCGTCGGCCGCGATCGGCTGCTCGACGTGCTCAATGGGGTAGTCCGCGCAGCGCGCCAACCAGCGCTCGGCGATCCGACGATCCCACGCCCCGTTCGCATCCAGGCGAAGCTTTCCGCCCTCTGGCATCCGGGCCAGCAGGTCGTCCAGCAGCGCGATCTCATCGGCGGCATCACCCACGCCCACCTTCCACTTGAAGGTCCGGAAGCCCGACTCGGCCAAGGGCTCGATTCGTTTGAGCGCTTCAATGCCGGCGGGAAGCAAGGCCGCCACCGGGAGGTGCTCGCGTCGGGCCGCAACCGTCGGGGTCGTCCCCAAGGCGGTCCCGAGGGCCTGCCGGAGCGCACCCCACTCCACCGGCACACGCTCCAGCCAAGCGTCATCCACCGTATCGCCGAGGGCCTGCAGCAGGGTTTCGTCCACGTCGACCGTCTCCCGGCCAAACCCGCGGATCGGTGCGGCCTCGCCATAGCCCACCCGGCCGTCCGAACTCTCGGCCCGCAGGAGGAGGCCCTCCCGCACCGTCCACAACCCATGCGCCGTCCGGAGCGGGGCCCGCAGCGGAAGCGCATAACGGCGATAGGCAAGACGATGGGTGATCACGGGCTGGACCAGACCCTTGCACCACTCGGGGCCGGACGTCGAACCCGGAAGTTTCCCCGCCGGCTCACCGAAAATAAATTTGCGCTTACCGGATCCCGCCCTAAAGCGATAGCGGCAACTCATGACCAAGGTTGCCTCGTCCTCCGCCAGCGCGTTTGACGCCGAGTTCTATCAGCCGGCCGACGCCTTCTTCCGCAGCAATCTGCCGACCGCGCTCACGTTCGACGACGTGTCGCTCGCGACGCTCTACTCCGACATCCTGCCCAAGGATGCCGACACGTCCACCGCCCTCTCGGACGCCCTGCGTCTGCAGATCCCGGTGATCTCGTCGGACATGGACACTGTCACCGAGTCGCGCATGGCCATCGCCATGGCCCTCAATGGCGGGCTCGGGCTGATTCACTACAACATGGCGCCCAAGGACCAGGTGAAGGAGGTCGCCCGCGTGAAGCGCCACATCCACGGCCTCATCCAGGATCCGATCACGGTCGAGGCCGATGCCCTCATCGGCGATGTCCTCGCGATGATCGAGTCGCGCAAATTCGCCTTCTCCACCTTCCCCGTCGTTGATGCCTCCGGCAAACTCGCCGGCCTGCTCTCCGGCAATCTGGTCAAGGACCGCTACAAGACCAAGCGCGTGGCCGATGTCATGACGCCCCGCAAGGCCCTGCGCACCGTTGGCGAGAAGGCGGTCGCCTCGGATCCGATCAAGGCCGCGGATGCCTTCTTCAACGAGAACGTGGGCATCAACAAGATGCTCGTGGTCGACGCCTCCGACCGCCTGCGCGGGCTCGTCACGAGCTCCGATGTCGAGCGCATCACCGCCGAGGCCAAATCCCTCCGCAAGCCTTCCCGCGACAGCGCCTTCCGCCTGGTCGTCGGCGCCGCGGTCTCGCCCGTGCGCAAGCCCAATGGCGATCTCGACCGCGACAAGATTGTCACCCACATCGGCAATCTCGTCGACGAGGCGATCGACTGCGTCGCCGTCTCCACCGCCCACGGCCACACCGCGGGTGTGGGCGATGTCGTCCGCCTGATCCGCGACGCCTTTCCCGAGCTCACCATCATCGCCGGCAATGTAACCTCCGCCGCCGGCGTCGATTTTCTCGCCGAGCGCGGCGCCAGCGCCATCAAGGTCGGCCAGGGACCGGGCTCGATCTGCACGACGCGGATCGTGGCGGGCGTCGGCATCCCGCAGCTCACCGCCCTCTACGTCGCCAGCCGCGGGGCCACGGCCCGCGGGGTCAAGATCATCGCCGACGGCGGCATCACCAAGAGCGGCGACATCGTCAAGGCCCTCACGCTCGCCGATGCCGTCATCCTCGGCGGACTCCTCGCCGGCTGCCGCGAGGCGCCGGGCGAGATCATGGAGATCAACGGCAAGGTCTATAAGCAGTACCGCGGCATGGGTTCCCTCTCGGCCATGAAGGCCGGCAGCGCGGCCCGCTACGGTCACGACAAGGAGGACAAGACCCGCAAGCTCACCGCCGAGGGCATTGAGGCCCTCAAGGAGGTCAGCGGCTCCGCGGACGACGTGCTCGGCACCTTGATCGGCGGCGTCCACAGCGGCATGGGCTATCTCGGCGCCCGCAACCTCCCGGAACTCCGCGCCAAGGCCCGCTACATGCGCGTCAGCCCGGCTGGCCAGAAAGAGGCCGCCCCCCACGACGTGATCGAGGTCTCGACCCGCAAGCATTGAGATTCGCCGGCGGCGGCGAATCTCGATTTCAGATCTGAAATGGGAAGTTTCAGATCACGACGCGCCGCGGCCGCCCGGAGCCCGGCGCGAACCAACCCTCAGGGATTCGCGGGAGGCAGCGCATGCACCCGCACGTAATCAATGCGCAGCTCCTGCGGGAAGACCGTGGTCGCGTCAGGATAGCCCGGCCAGTGGCCACCGACGGCGACATTCAGAATCAGGAAAAAAGCGGCATCATCGAACACCCATGCTGTGCCCTTGGGTAGGTTCTCCGGCGTGCGAACGTGGAAGACCTCGCCATCCAGCATCCAGACGATCTTGCCCGGCGACCACTCGACGGAAAAGACGTGGTAACGGTCGCTCAAGGTCTGTCCGGCCGGCAGAACGGTCGACTGGTTCAATCCGTCCTTTCCGGAGTAGCCCGGCCCATGGAGCGTGCCGTGCAACTTGTGGGGCTCGTGTCCGACGACCTCCATGATGTCGATCTCACCGCAACGGGGCCACCCGATGGTCGTGATGCTTTCGCCCAGCATCCAGAACGCCGGCCAGATCCCCTGGCCCCGGGGCAGCTTCATGCGCGCCTCGATCCGTCCGTAGTTCACGGAGACCTTACCCTGGGTCTTCAGTCGGGCCGACGTCGGCTGCGCCGCGCCTTCCCGCACCGCGCGAATCACCAGCGCCTTGCCGTCAGTCGCATCCGGGTCGTCGACCACGAACGAGTTCTCGCGGGAATCGGTGTAGCGTTGTAGCTCCGCGTTCCCCCAGCCGGTGTCACCCAGATCATAGGCCCAGTGTTGGGGGTCGGGCGCCGATCCGGCGGGCTGGTTGAACTCATCCTGCCACACGGGTGCAGCCGAGACGGCCTGGGTGCAAAGAAGCATAAAAAGGGGGATGCGAAGGGATGACATCGTCAGAGGATCCGAAGGAGCTTCGGGCGCTCAGCCCGCCACGGTCGGGCTGGCCTTGCGGGCCGCCAACTCGCGTTCGATCTGCTTCACGAGGGGCTCGTCGAGTTTGTAGAAACAAATCGCCAGGCCGCTCAGAAGGGCAAAACCGCCCGGGAGCAGGCTGAAGAGCAGGTTGATTCCGTGAAGGGCGCGCGGTCCCTGCTCGGCATTCGCCTCAAAACCGTAGAAGGCCAGCAACCAGCCGATCATGGCACTGCCAATCGCCAGTCCGACCTTCTGGGCGAACACGGCCGCCGAGAACACCAGCCCCGTGCTGCGGCGCCCAAACTTCCACTCGCCATAGTCCGCGGTGTCGGCGTACATCGACCAGACGATCGCAGGCGTCGGACCCGCGACGAGCGAGGCGAAGATGTTGAGCCCGTAGAGCACGGCGGTCGACTGGGGGTCGACGAAATAGAAGGCCGCCATCGCGAGGGCATTGAGGCTCGTCAGTCCGATCATGAGCGCCCGGCGAGAAAAAAACCGCAGGTAAAGCTTGGTCGTGAGCGACCCGACAATGAAGGCAAGAAACCCGACCAGATTGAACGTCCCCAGCCCCGCCTCGCTGCCGACGCTGTACTTGAAGTAATAAATGCCCGATCCGCTCCGCAGTCCGACGTTGGCCAGCGTAAGAAACGCGGCGAAGAACAGGATGAGCCAGGGTCCGTTGCTGAACAGGTCGCGCAAGTCACGACGAAGCGAGACCTCCTGACCCACCGGCGGAGCGACCCGTTCACGGGTATTGGCGAAGGTGTAGAAGAACATCGCGACGGAAATCACGGCAAAGATCGCCATGGTGTTGCGGAATCCCTCCGCCTGATTGCCGCCCTCGCCCGCCAGCAGGTCCTTCAGGCCTGGGACCAGCCAGCCGATCAGGAGTGTGCCCGTGAAGGCGCAGGCAAAGCGATAAGTGGATAACGAGGTGCGATCCTCCGACGAGGAAGACATCACGCCCATCAAAGCCGAATAGGGCGTGTTGATCGCGGCATAGGCAACCAGCACCAGTGTGTAAGTCACGTAGGCGTAGGCCAGCTTGCCATCCGTACCGAGGTTTGGATTCGCAAACATGGCGTAGCCGAGCACGCCGTACGGGATCGCGCCCCAAAGAATCCAGGGGCGGAACTTTCCCCAGCGGGAGGTCGTCCGGTCAGCCGCGACGCCGATCACCGGATTCAGCAGGGCCACCAGCAGCGGAGTCACGAACATCAGGGTACCGACCGCAGCCGACGGAAGGCCGAAGATATCCGTGTAGTAGAAGACCAGGAACAGGTTGAAGGCCTGGAAGTAGAAATTCGAAGCCGTGTCGCCCAGGCCGTAGGCGAATTTCTCCTTGAAGGTCAGCGAAGAGACAGCAGTGGACACGGGCGTGGGGGTTCGGTGGGGTGCTCCGGCGCGAGGGGTCGCGATCCGCCACGGAGCGCGGATCGGGCGGGGTGACGCGAACGCTGAACGAAGGCCACCCGGCAGGCGAGCCCGCCGGGTGGCCGCGTTCGAAGAGGTCCGCTTAGAACGTGTAGCCGAACTCAAGGCGCACGTTCGCGCCCGGGGCGTAGATCAGACCGTAGAGATCCTTGTCATCCAGCAGATTGTTGACGTTGAGCTGGAGGTAGGCGTCGCGGTCCTGGATCTTGAACGGATAGCGGGCCATCAGATCGAGGTTGAGCCGCGCCTCGTGCTTCAGGCTGATGAGCTTGCCCTTGCCGTCCGTCTGCTTCTGACCCGCGACCGTGATGCCGGAGAAGTACTCGCGCTCCGATTCCCACTGGCCGCCGAAGCCGAGTTGCAGGCCGTCCAGGAAGCCGCCACCGGTGAAGCTGTAGTTGGCCCATGCACTCACCGAGTGCTTCGGCGTATCGTCCCGGCTCTGGCCCGCGCCCCAGCCAATGCCCGTCCAGGTGGAGGTATCGGCAGGGTCGACGTAAACCTCATCCAGATCGTAGCCAGTCAGACCCCAGTTGGAGTCCGGGAAGTACCAGATCGCCCAGCGGTTGTTGGGGTGAGGATACTTCACGAACTTGCCCGGGTTCGTGATCACACGCTTGGTGTTCGCGTAGGTCAGGAGCATCTGGAAGTTATCCGTGGGGCTGAAGAGAATCTGCGCATCCCAGCCTTCGGACTCGTCCTCCTGCTGCACATAGGACTGGTAACCGTTGCCGTCGCCACGGTCTTCCCAGCTGTTGTTGGTGTTCACATCCGCGGTGTAGAGCCAGCCCGGCCAGCCGGGATTGGTGGTCTTGGTCAGGTTGAAAACCTGGTCAAGGTAGGCGGCGCCGGCGGCATTCGAGGCATTCACATACCAATTGGGCGTGCCGTTGACGTTGGCCTGGTAGATGGCACCGGCGGCGACGCCGGCGTTCCACTGCGCGAGCGCGGCATCAGCGGCGCCATTGCCGCCATTGCTGCCTCCGGCGACGCTGCTCGGGCTGAAGTTGCCGACGTTGTAGACGATCGGCTTGCTCGGATCGAAGGTGTTCTTGAGCGTTGGCATCCACCACTGTCCGAACGGTACGCCGGAGCGCTTGATCTTGAAGGCACTGATCGTTCCCGAAATTTTCCCATCGAGCAGGTCAATCTTGAGACCGACTTCCTTGCTGTCCGCCACGACGGCGCCGAGCGGATTGCCCGTCGCGTCGCGGAGCCCGTCGAAGTTCGGCTGCACGCCGGCGGCGCGGAGGCCATAGACGCTGAGTTGGGGAATGATGCGGAAGATCGCGCCGTACTGATCGGTGGTCTCGCTCTGCGCGGGACGCTCGACAAAGTTGCGGCTTGCCGCCGGATGGAAGGTGTTCGTCAGGACGTTGTTTTCGTTCTCATCCTTGCGGACACCCGCGACAATCACGAGGCGCTCATCGGCAAATTTGCCCTGGTAGACGGCATAGTCACCGATGTTTTCCGCATGGGAGTCGATCGCGTTGATGTCCACCATCCGGGCGTCGGCCGTGCCGTCACCCTGACGTCCGAAGCGGATGTACGAGGTGTCAGTCGGACGCTTGTAATTGAAGGTGTTGTTGGCGGTGCGGTTGATTCCCGTGATGCGGTCCGCCTTCTCGATCGACCGTCCGACCAGCAGGCTGTTGTTGACGGAGAACCAGGTGCTTTCCGGGAAGAGATCGAAGCTGTAGTTCGCCTCGACGCGGGCCTGCTCGCGCTTGTTCTCCTCGGTGCTGTTGGTCCAGTTGTACTCGAAGATCGTGTTGGGCGTCTGCGTCTTCGTGAACTCACTGCTGCCATTGGCCACGTCGATCGGGATGACCGTGATGGTGTCGCGCAGCCCAGCCGGTCCGACATTCTGGCGCATGGATCCATTCACATCACGGCCGGTGAACTCGACGCGCGACCGATTGTAGCCCGCGAGCAGATTGAGTCGGGGCAGAATCTCCTGGGTGATCTGGACCCGTAGGTTGTTCTGCTCGGAGTCACGGAAGGTGTCCGGGCCCGACCAGCGGAACGTCCGGTTGTCCTTGCCGGCGAACTGCACGAAACCGGAGCTTTGCAGCCGGTCGGCCTGGCCGATTCCGTCGATGTCGGAACGGGCGCGGACGCTTTGGAAGCCAAGCCCCTTCTCCTGCTGCTCACCCGCCTCGAAATCAACGAGGATGTCCGTCTTGGTGAATGGCTGCCAACTGAAGCTCGGAGAGATGAACCAGTGATCCTCGCTGTAGAGCTCCGTGTGATTGCCGGTGTCCTGCCAGGCGCCCGTGAAGCGATAGGCCATCTTGCCCGCTTCATCAATCGGCCCGGTCGTATCGAGAAACGTTCGCTTGAAATCGTGGCTGCCGTAAGCGCCGCCCACTTCGGTCGACTGTTCGCGTTCCGGGGTCTTGGGCAGATAATTCACGATTCCGCCGAAGTTACCGATGCCGTAGAGCAACGCCGCGGGACCGCGAATGACCTCGATGCGGCCGATGTTGATGGAGTCGGTCGCACTCTGCCTCCGGTAGCCGTCACGCAGGATCACGTCCGTGATGTAGCCGCGAATCTTGAACGTCGACTGGGTCTTGTTCGCCGTCGCGCCTTCGGGATTGTGCACGCCACCGGCACCGTAAAAGGCATTGGAACCCTGGTCGTTCTGGGACTGCAGGATGATACCCGAGCTGTAGCGCAGGCTCTGACGCAGATCGCTCGATCCGGTATCACGGAGGAAGGCCTCGGTGATCACTTCGATCGGCATTGGCAATTCCTTGATCGGCGTGTCGAGGCGCGTGCCGGAAATCGAGTTCGTCGCGCGATAGCCCTTGTCACGCTCAGTCGTGACCTTGAAGGGCGACAGCACAACGGTTTCCTGACCGTCGACCTCGCGGGTGACGGAGGTCGTGCCTTCGCCGAGGTTTGTCTGCTGAGCGGCTGCCACAAGCGGCCAGCCAGCAAGGAGTGCCGTCGAGCACACCATAAGTCCGGCACGAAGCGCGGAGCGGGGGGAAGCATTCATAGTCGGGGTAGTGGAGGTTTGGGCCCCCGTCGGGCGTTCGATCAGGCGGAGCTCGGTTTGAGCCTGGCACCGGCACAATCGGAAATCCCACGGGGTAAGTGGAAGGGGCATCGATCGACGCTCACGGGACACGCCTTTCGACTCCCCAAGGAATTGAGTTTTGGCAAAAACAGTCAATTTTTATGTGCTAATGTATGTGCATAGTTCCTGTCACGATACCTTTTTGAACTTTTATACCTCTTCATCAGGTGTTTCCGTTACACAAATCGAAGTTTGTTCCGACCTTTTGTGCCAATTAGTCATATTTTGGTGCATACGCTTTAATCCTTGAAATGGATTCAAAGTGCACTACCGATAAGCCCATCGCAGTTCCTGCGGTTCCCTCCCCATGCCACCGATCAATCAAGAACTGATCGCCCAGCGCCTCCAGATTTCGCGCACCACGGTCTCCCGCAGTTTGGCCAACCATCCAGCGATCAGCGCGGACACTCGGGCCCGCGTGCTCGCGGCAGCGGAGGAACTCGGGTACCGCCAATCCCCCGGCCGCGCTGCCAACCGAGCCTGCATCCCACCCTTGTCGCTTCTGACGCGCGGTAGCC
>CAYZCV010000030.1:23977-29878 GCA_964476965.1 uncultured Opitutus sp.
TCCCCCGGCCGCGCTGCCCGCCGCGGGAAAAAGTCGCGCACGTTTTGCATCGGAGTCGTCGTCGGCATTCCCCGCGAAAACGTGGAGATGGTGACCTTCCCTCATATCCTGAAGGGCATTCGCGACCGGGCCGAGATTGAGCGCGTGACCGTCGATATCGCCTACCAGGCACCCGAAGACCTCAAGAACGAAGCGAGCCGACAGAGCATGATCCGGCAGATTCGGGCCAACGACTGGCGCGGCGCCATCCTGATTCATCCCTTCCCTGAGCCAGCCGTGGCCATGATCGGCCGCCGCCTCTCAACGGTGTCCGTTTTGGAAAGCTACAGTGAGCCGGGGATCGACATCATTGATACGGACGACGCCCCGGCCGTTCTGGACCTCGTGCTCCGGCTCTCGGCGGCCGGCCATCGTCGCATTGGATTCGTCTCCTGGACCTACCCGGTCGGCGGTCATTGGGTCGCGCGCCGCTTCAGCGGCTATGTCGAGGCGCTGTTCTTCCAAGGCCTCGAGTTCCGCCCGGAGTGGGTCATCAATGTCCACAAGAACTCGCCCCAACTGCTGCCCCCCGCTGTGAGCGAGACGGTCGCCCGGATCTGGAAAGAGGACGGGGTCACCGCCTGGGTCTGCGCAGCAGACCACCAGGCGTATCCGCTTATTCACGACCTGAAGGCGCGCGGGATCCGTGTCCCCGAGGACTGCTCCATCACCGGATTCGACGGCCTCGAGCCGCCGGCCGGACTTCCCCGCGCAACGTCGATGAGCGTGCCGCACGAACACATCGGTTCATCCGCGCTGACTCGCCTCGTCAACCGCATCCAGAATCCCACCTCACCCCGCCGGAAGATTCTGGTCGAGGCCCAGTTGGTCGCCGGCGAAACCATCGCACCCCCGCCATCCCTTTGACCCGCATCCCAATGCCCCCTCGCTCCGCCGACTCATTCACCTTCCCCCGCGGTTTCACCTGGGGCGTCGCGGCCGCCGCTCCGCAAATCGAAGGTGCGGACCGCGCCGACGGCAAGGGCGAGTCCATTTGGGATCGCTTCGCCCTGCGCCACGGAGCCGTCCACAATGGGGATCGCCCCCAGACCGCCTGCGACCACTACCATCGCTTCGCGACCGACTTCGCGCTCATGCGCGAACTCGGCCTCAGGCACTACCGACTCTCGATCGCCTGGCCCCGGATCTATCCCTCAGGCGACGGACCAGTCAATGAAGCCGGACTCGACTTCTACCGGAAGTTGCTGGACTCCGCCCTCGCTCACGGTCTGACGCCGTGGGTCACCTTGTTCCACTGGGATCTGCCGCAAGCCCTCGAGGACCGCGGCGGCTGGCGCAACCGCGAACTCATCACCTCGGCCTTCGCCACCTACGCGCAGACCGTCGTTCGGGCGCTGTCCGGTCGCGTCAAGCGCTGGATCACCCTCAACGAGATCCGGTGCTTCACCGTGCACGCCTACGGCGAGGGCGGCAAAGCTCCCGGCACACGCGAGGGGGCCCGCGTGGTCAACCAGACCATGCACCATGCGCTGCTTTGTCATGGTCTCGCCGTCCGCGCGGTACGGGCCCACGGCGGGCGGGGCGCGAAAGTCGGTCTGACCGACAACTGCGAGACGGTCGTTCCGGTAAGCGAGACGCCCGAGGACATCGCGGCCGCACGCACCTGGTTCGTCGAAGCGAACCAACCCGTGCTCGATCCCGTTTACAACGGTCGCTACTCTCCCGCCTATCTGCGGCGCTGCGGCGCAGATCGTCCCATCGTAGCCAAGGGCGACTACGGCCTCATCAGTGAGCCCACCGATTTCCTTGGACTCAACATCTACACCGGCACCTTTGTTCGCGCCGGGCGGCGCGGTCGACCGGAAGTGGTTGCGCCCTCCGCCAGCTACCCTCGTGCGGACAGCCCTTGGCTGAATCTCGCCCCGCGCGCCCTCTACTGGTCATCCCGCCTGGCCTCTGAGGTCTATGGTGTGCGCGATATTTACATCACCGAGAACGGCTGCGGCTACAATGACGACACCGTGTCGGCCGGCGAGTGCCTCGACCTCCATCGCGTGGAATATCTCCGGAGCTACCTCCGCGAGCTCCACCGCGCCATCGCCGACGGCGCGCCCGTCCGCGGGTACTTCCTTTGGTCCTTTATCGATAACTTCGAGTGGTCGGACGGCTATCAGCGCCGCTTCGGAATCGTGCACAACGACTTCACGACCCAGCGCCGCACCCCGAAACTCAGCGCACGCTGGTACTCGCAGGTCATCGCGGGCAACCGCCTCGTCTAGGCCCGCTCCCGGGTGTCAATGCTTAGTTGAGGACCGGGCTTAGCAGGCCGGGAACCGTTTTGGTTTGCCCCGCCCGCCGCGGGTCTCTTTTAGCTTTCCGGCAACAGGGGAGCTTTCTCCGGTTGCCACCCACGCAACCATGTCACTCCTCCCGTTTTCCAGCCAGCTCATCGCCGATGTCGGTATCTCCCTTGGCGACGAGGGCAAAGGTCGTCTGATCCCTGAGGTCGCCGACGAACTCCGCGGCACCGCGGCGCCCGTTTCGGTCGTCCTCAAGGTGAACGGGGGCGCCAACTCCGGCCACACCGCGGGGGGCATCAAGCTCAACCTGCTCCCGGCCGGCGTCGCGGTCCGTGACGCCGCCCATCTCGCGATCGGTAGCGGCGTGGTCGCTGATCCCCGCAAGATCTGGTGGGAAGCGGTTCCCCTCGAGCGCAAGGGCCACGCCGTGCTCTCCCGCTTGCTCATTGATGAGCGCACCCTGGTTTCCGACCTAACCCACCGCCTCCTCGACCTCGCCTGGGAGGAGTACCGCACCCACGTGCTCAAGGAAGAGCCCCGCGGCTCCACCGGACGAGGCATCACGCCGGCCTACGGCGACGAGGTCGGACAGTGGCAGATCCATTTTTCGGACTTCACCGCCGGTCGGAATTTTTTCGCCCGCAAGCTCGCGCAGCGGGCGGATCGCGCCCTGCGCACGATCCAGCACGTCTGCCAGGTCAGTCCCGAGGCGTGGAGCGGCTTCTTCGACAAGCTCACCGCCGCCGAGAAGCGGGCTAATGCCGAGGCGATCGACATGGGGGCCTTCCCCGCCGCTGAATTCGATTTTACCCAGTTCCGCGGGTCCGCCCCCTTCACGCTCAATCTGGAGCGCCTGACCGAGGTTTACTGGGACGCCGGCACCCGCCTGGCCAAGAATATTGGCGAGGTCCGCGAGCTCGTGCTCCGCGAGATGCGCGCCGGGCACACCATCATCGGTGAGTTCGGCCAGGCCTACTGGCTCGACAAGCGCCACGGCTTTTCGCCCAACGTCACGGCCTCGCACACCTACACGCCCGAGTTCTTCCAGAGCGCCAACATCCCCGTCCAGCCCATCCACACCTTCGGCGTGGCCAAGGCCTACGACACCAAGGTGGGCACGCACACGTTCATCACGCAGATGGACGATGCCCACCCCCTCGCCGCGCTCCTCAAGCAGCTCGAATTCGGCACCTCCACAGGCCGCCAGCGCATGGTTGGCTGGTACGACGCCGTGGAAAAGGGCGACGCCCTGCGCTACGGCGGTTTCCAGGATGTGATGATCAACAAGTCCGACGCCCTCACCCACCGCGGCGAGTGGAAGGGTGACCTGCTCATCTGCACCGCCTACGAGGACGCCAGCGGCAAGCGCCACGCCCACGTGCCGCGCAACGAAGCGATCCGCAAGGCGCTGCGCCCCATCTACACGAAGCACCCTGGCTGGTCGGAGGACATCTGCAACGTCCGCAAGTTCGCCGATCTCCCGGTCAACGCCCGCAAGTACGTCGCCGCCATGATGCGCAGCACGCTCGACGTCGCCTACGACGGCGCCGCATGGCCGTCCGCCGACAAGCTCCCAAACCTGCGCTACCTCGGCGTCGGCCCCGAGCCGTCCCAAATCATCAAGGACGTCCCCACGACGTCCGAGCTGGTGAAGCTGTAAGTCGCTCAGGCGGTCGGTCACTCAATCCGGATTGCCACAAAATTCCTCTGAGCGGAGGAGTGCCTCGTAGCGCCTATAGGCGCTCGGACGGCTTCCCTTGGCAGCCAAGGACCTTTTTGTGTTTTTCGTGGCCAAAAATCTGGTCCGATTCCGAGTCCTTCCGCGTTTTCCGCGGGCTGTCCTCGTCGTCTAAAAATCCTGCAGGCGTGACTCGATCTCCCCGCGCTCGGGCTGGATGCGGGCCATGACTTCGCCGAGCAGGTAGATCGAGCCGGTCACCAGAAGCAGGTCATCCGGTCCGCCCACCGTGCAGGTCCGCGGCCCCGGGAACACACTCTCAACCGTCGCCCGGCGCACGACGCCCGTGAACGTCGCCGGCACCAGCGCCTCGAGCTGCTCGTGGGAACACGCGCGCGCCTGATTGGGCACCACGAAATGGATTTCCTTGGCGAAGCGGCAGATGACCTCGATCAGCGGCCGCGCCCGGACGACCCCCAGCACGCCGGTGATGACCACCGGCGCACGCCCCGTCTCCGCCACCAGGTGGCTGAGATTGCTTGCGAGCACCTCCGCGCCCTCGGGATTGTGCGAGGCGTCGAGCACCAGCGTGCGCCCGCCCAGCATCGTGCGCTGCCAGCGCCCGGGCCAGTCGGCATGACGCAGCCCGCGCTCAATCGCCTCAGGCGTCAGGCGCCAGCGCGCCGGCAGGCAGCGCGCGACGAGGGTCGCGGTTGCCGCGTTCCAGCGCTGGTAGTCGCCTTCGAGATTGGTTTCCGGATACGCCGCCAGATCCTCACCGAACACCTCGCGCACACTGTGCAGCGGCGCACCGAGCTCGGCCGCCCGCGCGCGAATCACCGCTTCGGCCGCCGGCGGCACCCGGCCCATCACCACCGGGCGACCGGGCTTGATGATGCCGGCCTTTTCGGCCGCGATCTGCTCAATCCGCTCACCGAGAAATTCGCAGTGATCGAGTCCGATGGAGGTGATGACCGCGATCTCCGGCACGACCACATTGGTGGCATCCAGCCGCCCGCCCATCCCCACCTCAATGATGCCGACATCACATTGCCGGCGCGCGAACTGCAGGAAGGCCATCGCCGTCATGAACTCAAAGAAGCTCGGATGGTCATCCGGCGAGGTCCCGGCGATCCGTTCCGCCGCGGGCCTGAGTTCACGCGTGTAGGCCACGATCTCCGCCTCGGTGAGAATCCGCCGGTCGACCTGCACGCGTTCGCCGAGCTTCACCAGGTGAGGTGACGTGTACATCCCCGTTCGCCAGCCCGCGGCATGGAAAATCGCGTCGAGCAAGGCGGAGGTGGACCCTTTGCCATTCGTCCCCGCGACATGGATGATCGGTACCGCGCTCTCGGGGTGCCCGATCTCGGCCACGAGCAGGCGCATCCGGTCGATGCCGTACCTTACTCCGCGGGCCTTGAGCCCAAAGAGATAATCCTGGACGGCCAGATAGTCGTCTGGCGCGGTCGGGTCGGGGCTCATGGCGGGGTCCCGGGGGGAACCACCGTCGACCCGGCGTCGCGAGAAGCCAGGGCGGGCGGTGCGGTTCAGGTCTTGGCCGGAGCCGGCTTCTTGCGCAGGTAGAGCGCAGACAGCAGGTCACGCAGACGGTCGCGCAACTCGAGCCGGTTCACGATCTGATCGATCAGACCGTGCTTGAGCAGGAATTCCGAACTCTGGAAACCCGGCGGCAGCGTCTGCTTCGTCGTCTCTTTAATCACGCGCGCACCGGCAAAGCCGATCAGGGCCCCCGGCTCGGCGATGTTGATGTCGCCCAACACCGCAAAACTGGCCGTCACGCCGCCCATCGTCGGGTGCGTCAGCACCGAAATGTAGGGCAGACCCGCCTCACCCAGGCGGCCGAGGGCTGCGCTGGTCTTGGCCATCTGCATCAGGGAGAAAATGCCCTCCTGCATGCGCGCG
>CAYZCV010000031.1:0-29426 GCA_964476965.1 uncultured Opitutus sp.
GCGACGATCGTGATCTTCGCGTTCGCGCTCAGCTGGACCCACGTCGCGCCGCTCCTGGCGGCGGGCCATCCGCGCCGACGGCAGGCATGGGCCGTCATCGCGGTGCTCGGCCTCTGGACCCTCGCGCAGGGATGGTCGTTCATCGGCCGCGGCTACCTGACCCGCGACATTGCCACCGCCGTCGCGGCGGCGCACCGCCCGTCGAACATTGATCTGACCGGGATCGCGTATGCGTTCATGCCGATCCCGCGTCAGTTCTACCACGGCCCGCGCGACCCTGAGCAGGAGTTGCGCCTGCTCGCTCCGGACGCCCTTCGACCCACCCGCATCAACGCGCCGCCTGCGACTGATCCAAACGACCGTTGGACCGCCGAGCTGCGGGCAGCGGCCGACAGCAACGGCCTGCGCTCATTCGAGCCGACGATGGTCCTCGAACCGGGCCGGCGCTACCGCCTCACGTTCACCTTCGCCGCGGAGCCTTTGACCGGGGTCCTGATTCTGAAGGGCTCCCACGGTCTCTATCGCCAATACCCGCTGCCCGGCCGGAGCGGTGGGCTGGGCTTTGGCATGCAGCCGGAGAATCGCCGGGACATCGCAATCTGGACCGACGCCCCGGTCGCCGAGACCGTCAGCGTCGCGCTGGCGCCCGCTGACAAGGCAGTGAGCTTGCCCGAGGTCTTTGCCACCCTTGAACTCGCGCCCTACGAACGGGCGACGATCCCCCTCAGGCTGATCTCGCTCGTGCCGGCGCTGATTGTTGAAGCCGACGTCACCGAGCAGGGCTGGCTGGAGACGCCCCGCATGTATGTCGCGGGCTACCGGGCCACGGTTGATGGTGTGGCGGTCATCCCGCGCCGATCGGTGGACGGCTTGACCCTGGTCCCCGTTTCGCCCGGACGGCGCCGGATCGAGGTCACTTACGCGCCCACTGAACTGCTGCGCCGGAGTGCCGTCATTACCCTCGGGAGTTGGCTGCTCGTCCTGGGCGTCGGCCTCGCCGCCGCCGCCCGGTCGACCCGATTGCACGAATCCCATTCGACTGAGGGATCCCGCCGCGCCCTGCCGCTGGCCGTGGGGCTGGCCGGACTTGTCGCCGCGGGCTGGATACTGCCCATTCTCCCTCCGCGCCCGGACCGCGCGCTGCGCGGTGAACCCGGTCCCCTCGCGTTTCGACTCGCCCTCCCGGTCGATGCGGCGGGCAAGGCGGAACCGCTGGTGTCAGCCGGAACGGGACCGGGCAGCGCCACGGTGTTCGTTCGCTACGACTCCCCCACCACGGTCAGGCTCGGCATCGACGTCTGGGGCTACGGTCCGCGGGAAAGCGCCCCCCTGCCGGTCAACTATGCCGAGCCGCAGATCATTCGGGTGACCACGGGGCTGCTCTACGACCGGGCTGAGCCCGCCCTGGCCGCGAGGCTTGGCGTAGAGCCGACAGCCTGGCTCCAAAGCCGGACGCAGTTCTGGCTCAACGGCACGGAGGTCTTCTTCACACCCGAAGGTCCGCGCTCGAAGGCCCCAGCGCCGTTCGGTCTGCTGCGCGCCGTATCGGGGGATGGATCCTATCAGCATCGCTTCACCGGAGTTGCCCTCGAGGTCGGGCAGGAACCGTTGGGACCCGATCTGATCCCGCTCCCCACCGCGGCGCAATTGGCCGGTGATTCTGCCCCGCTCCAGCTGACGGTCATCCTGCCCACCCACCAGATCGGCCAGGCTGAACCCTTGGTTTCAATCGGCGACAGCCAAGTCGGAACCTGCCTGTTTGTTCACTATGTGGATTCCGGGCATGTCCGTTTGGGAATCGGCGGTCCCGGGTCGGATTTCGTCGTGTCGGAGGCATTGGCGGTCGACTACGCCAAGCCGCTGACCATCGCGATCTCCCACGCGGCCTTTTTCCCGGCGGGTCCGAATGGGCTTCCCGGTTACTCGCCGGCCCAGCGCGGCCAGCTATTGGCACGGACCCGGGTCGCGCTCGATGGGAAGTGGATCCTCGCGGGTCCGCTCGCCGATCCCGCCGGCCGAATCGCGGGTCCCGTCCGCTTCGGCTTGAACCACGTGGGCGCCACCTATCCCCTGCCGACCTTCAGCGGGCGGTTCGTGGGCAGCGGACGCGTGCCCGCAGGAGACTGGCCGTTGGCTCCCGGCAATCCGGAAGCTGCGCTCGCGCCGGGCACCGCCGGGCCCATTGAGGTCACGGTGCGCCTGCCGCAGGAGCTGACCGGACGCCAACAGCCGATCTTTGTCGTGGGCAAGGCCGGCGAAGGCGTCCTCGTCTTTGTGCACTACCTCGATCGGGATCACATTCGCGTGGGCGTCGATGTCTGGAACAAGGCCTTGTACTGGAGCCAGCCCATCCGGACAGATTACCTCGCCCCGCAGCGCTTCCGAATCGCAATGACCTCGCTCTTCCCCACGAGCCACCCTGAGGTTCAGGCCTTGCCGGAGGCGGAGCGCGAGCAGCGCCGCAACACCCTGTCGGTTGCAGTCAATGACATCGTCGCGATCAACGAAACGATCTTCGCCTACGACTCGCTCCCGGAACAAATGACGCCCGGCCGTTCGGACATCGGCGGCTCGAACAATGAGGCCGCCTTTCTGGGGGATATCCTCGACGTGAAACGCCTTCCCGTAGCGGGTCCCTGAGACCACCTTTGGCCCGTGATTTTCGAGTGCTCAAACCACCGACCGAAAAAACTAAGGCTTGAAATCAACGCGGGCGGGGCCTAACGCGTCGCGGCCTCATGAAGTCGCTCATCATTGCCGAGAAGCCGTCCGTGGCTGCCGATTTGGCCCGTGCCCTTGGCAAAATCCCGAAGAAGGGCGACCACTACGAGGATGACACCTATGTGATCTCCTCGGCCGTCGGCCACCTGGTCGAGCTGGAGATGCCGGAGGATATCGACAAGAAGAAGTACGGATTCTGGCGCCTCGAGATGCTGCCGATCATCCCGGAGAAGTTCGGCCTCAAGCCCATCGCCGACTCCAAGGACCGCTTTGACCAGCTGAAGAAGCTGCTCGCGCGAAAGGACATCGACCTCGTCATCAACGCCTGCGACGCCGGGCGCGAGGGCGAGCTGATCTTCGCCTATCTCTATCAGCTCGCGAAATCCAAGCTGCCCGTGAAGCGGGCCTGGATGCAGACGATGACGACCGAGGGCATCCAGCAGGCGTTCAAGAACCTTCGGGATGGCGAGCAAATGGCCGGGCTGGCCGACGCCGCCCGTTGCCGCAGCGAGAGCGATTGGCTCATCGGAATCAACGGCACGCGCGCCATCACCAAGCGCATGTTCGGCTCCCGCGCCGGCAATGTCGCGTCGGTCGGACGCGTTCAGACCCCCACGCTCGCGATCGTTTTCGCCCGCGAACTGGAGATCCGCAATTTCAAGCCCCGGCCTTACTGGCGCATCACGGCCCAGTTCACCGTGGCCAAGGGCACCTACGAGGGCGTCTACCAGCGTCCGCATT
Source organism: uncultured Opitutus sp. (assembly GCA_964476965.1). Lineage (GTDB taxonomy): Bacteria > Verrucomicrobiota > Verrucomicrobiia > Opitutales > Opitutaceae > CAMAXB01. The sequence goes on from CAYZCV010000031.1 coordinate 3,463, forward strand.
TCAAGAAGGCGGAGAACGACGACCTCGACCGCATCGATCGCGTCTGGGAGGAAGCCGTCGCCAAGGCAGTCCACGCCGCCTGCCAGGGCCAGCCCGCCGCCGCCGTGCGGGAGGAAAAGAAAGCCTCCAACCAGGCCAGCCCGCGCCTCTACGATCTCACCACCCTGCAGCGCGAGGCCAATGGACGCTTCGGCCTGCCCGCCCGTCGCACGCTCCAGATCGCGCAGGCTCTCTACGAGCGTCACAAGGCGATCACCTACCCGCGTACCGACTCGCGCGCCCTGCCCGAGGACTACATCCCGACGGTTCGGCAGACCCTCACCAACCTGACGGGCGACCTCGCCGGACACGGCGCCGTGGTGCTGGAACAGGGCTGGTTGAAGCCGAACAAGCGCATCTTCAACAATGCGCAGATCTCGGATCACTTCGCGATCATCCCGACCACGACCGCCCCCGCCAATCTCGATGAGATGGAGGCCAAGGTCTACGACATGATCGCCCGCCGCTTTGTGGCCGCGTTCTATCCTTCGGCGGAATTCGATGTCACGACGCGCATCAGCACCGTGGCCCCGGGCCATGACTTCAAGACGGAGGGCAAGGTGCTCACGTCGCCCGGCTGGCTCGCCGTGTATGGCAAGACCACGGTTGATGATGACTCCCCCGACTCCAAGGCACTCCCGGCCCTGACGGCCGAGGACAAGGCCAAGGCCGCCACGACCGACGCCAAGCTCCACGCGGAATCAACCAAGCCACCCCCGCGCTACACGGAAGCAACGCTCCTGTCGGCGATGGAAGGTGCGGGCAAGCTCGTCGACAACGAGGACATGGCCGAGGCCATGAAGGAACGCGGGCTCGGGACGCCGGCCACGCGCGCCGACACCATCGAGGGCCTGATCAACCAGAAGTACCTTGAACGCAACCAGCGCGAGCTCGTGCCCACGACCAAGGCGGAGTCGCTCCTGGAATTCCTCGCCGCGGTCAAGGCCGACGCCCTGACCAAGCCGGACATGACCGGCCAGTGGGAGTACAAGCTGCGCCAGATGGAACAGGGCAAGTTTCCCCGGCCGCAGTTCATGGCCGAGATCATCGAGGTCACGCAGGGCATCGTCGAGCGCACCAAGTCGTTCGAGGAAAATGAGGGCAATTCCCGGGTGACCGACATCGTCTCGCCGACCGATGGCCAGCCGATGCTCGAGACCCTCCGCAGCTACAAGTCGCGCGACGGGGTGCTCACGGTCTACAAGGTCATGAGCGGGCGAAAGATCGAGGAGCCCGAGGTGCGCCAGCTGGTTGCGCAGGGGGAGATCGGCCCCCTCGACGGCTTCGTGTCCGCCAAGACGGGCAACCGTTTTCCGTCGAAGATCAAGATCGTCGACGACGAGAAAAAGCCCGGCCAGCGCAAGGCCGAGCTCGATTTCGGCAGCAAGGTGGATGTTGCGACCCTGGAGCCGTTCTGGACTGACCCGGCGACGAAGGCCGAGCTCTGCGAAGCACCCACGAACTATGTGCTGCGCGAGCGCGAGGGCGACGGCTGGAAGCAGACGTTCAGCGTCGGCCGCCTGATGTGCCAGAAGCCCATCACGCGCGAGATGGCCATCGAGCTGGTGACCACCGGCAAGACCGCCCTTGTCGAGGGTTTCATTTCCAAGAAGGGCCGTCCCTTCGACGCGTTCCTGCTGCGGCAGGGCCCGAAGATCGCCTGGGAGTTTCCCCCACGGAAGCCCCGCGAGGGCGGCGGTGCCCGTGGTCCGCGCAAGGCCAAGGCCCCACTCGACCTCACCAAGGCGCTCAAGCTCGGGGAGAGCAAGGCGCACGACGGGGAGCTCTACCAGACCGAGGAGTCCTTTGTGGTGGTCAAGCCGCAGGCGGATGGTTCGCCCCGCACCGTCTTCGAGGTCAAACGAACCCTGTGCGGCAAGGAATTGCCGGCCGAGGAGATCGAGCGGCTCCTTGAGCTGGGCAAAACCGGTCTCATTGAGGGCTTTGTCTCCAAGCGCGGTTCCAACTTCGGCGCCTACCTCACCCTCTCCAAAGACAAGAAGAAGGCCGAATTCGAGTTCCCTCCCCGCTAGGGCGCGCCGCCGGCTTGCGCTCCGGCAGTTCGGTTTGCAAGGTAACCGATGACGCCCCGCGCGCGTCGTACCTGCGGAGTGAACGCGTCCCCCAAGAATCTTCTGATCGGCTTCCTGGCCCTCACCACCGTGACGGCCAGTGCCTTGGCTTGGCAGCAATACCGCAAACTGCGCGATCTGCAGGCGACATCAACCCTTGCCTCCAGCGAGCGCGCGGAGTGGCAGAAGCGAGTCTGGGAAGCCGAGAAGCGGGCCACCGCTCCCGCCCCCGTCGAGGCAACGGCGGCCTCTGCCCGTACTGATCCAGCCGGAGCGGCTGAGAGCCGTCCAGAAGCCCCGCGTGGAGGCGGCGGACGCGGGAACCAGATGGCGGCCATGCTGAATAATCCTGATTTCGTGCGGGCGATGGCCCTGCAGCAAAAGGCGGCCCTCGACGGCCGGTACGCCGATCTTTTCCGCCGGCTCAAGCTCTCCCCGGACCAAATCAACCGACTCAAGGACTTGCTGGTCGAGCGTCAGAGCGTCGGCATGGATGTGATGGCCGCCGCCCGCGAGCAGGGCCTCGACGGCCGCAACAGCCGCGAGCAATTGCGCACCCTCATGCAGGAGGGCGAGGCCGCCGTGAACAGCGAAATCCAATCCCTGCTCGGGACCGAGGGCTTCGCCGCCTACCAGACTTACGAGCAAACCCAGCCCCAGCGCAATGTGGTCGATCAGCTGGAGACACGCCTCAGCTACAGTTCCGCGCCGCTCAGCGAGGCCCAATCCGATCAGTTGGTGCGAATTCTGGCCGAGACCTCCCCCGCCCCGGCCAACCGGACGGTCGGCGGAGGCAACACCCTCAATCTCGTGGCCGCGGCGGGCCGGGGCGGAGCGGGTCTTGCCCAGGTAGCCGGCGTCGCGGTCGGCGCAACGGCCGTCATCACGGACTCCAGTATCGCCCAAGCTCAGACCGTGCTCGCCCCCGCCCAGGTCGAGGCGCTCAAGCAGATTCAGGCGGAGCAGCAGGCCCAGCGGCAGATGTCCGAGGCCATGCGCAATGCGGGCCGCGGCCAGACGCCCTGAGCGGGAGCGAGATTACCCTTGCTCGGGCGATCGTCCGGCGGGTACCCTGCCGTCCCCATTTAGTCCTCGCCGCCCATGATCGTCACCACCGCGCAACTCTTCCAGCACGCCTACGGCAAGTACGCCGTCGGCGCCTACAATATCAATAATGCCGAGCAGGCCATGGGCCTGTTCAAGGGCTGCCTCCAGTCCAAGGCCCCCTTCATCATCCAGATCTCGAAGGGCGCCCGGAAGTACACCGACAAGCGCATGCTCGAGGCCATCATTCGCGCCGCCGGCGACATTTTTCCCGAGTCGATCTTCGCCGTCCACCTTGACCACGGTGACGAGGAGACCTGCTACGATTGCATCGACTCCGGCTTCTTCAGCTCCGTCATGATCGACGCATCGCACGACCCGTTCGACCAGAACGTCGCGATCACCAAGCGCGTGGTCGATCGCGCCCACGCCAAGGGCATCTCGGTCGAGGCCGAGCTCGGCATGCTCGGCGGCGTCGAGGAGGACATCAAGGTCGAGGACGGCCACGCCACCCTCACCAACCCGGCCGAGGCCGAGGATTTCGTGAAGAAGACGGGCTGCGACTCCCTCGCCTGCGCGATCGGCACCTCCCACGGTGCCTTCAAGTTCAAGGGCAAGCAGTCGCTCCATTTCGACGTGCTCGACAAGATCAAGCTCCGCCTCCCTGGCTTCCCGCTCGTCATGCATGGCAGCTCGAGCGTTCCCAAAGAGGAGGTCGATCGCATCAATGCCGCCGGCGGCACAATCAAGGACTCGATGGGTGTCGACGTGAATGAGTACCTGCCCGCGGCCAAGCGTGGCGTTACCAAGATCAACATCGACACCGACGGGCGCCTGGTCTGGACGCGGGTGCACCGCGAGTTCTTCCGCGACAAGCCGGCCGAGTTCGATTTCCGTCCTCCGGGCAAGATCTTCATCGAGGAGTATGCCAAGTTCATCGCCAGCCGAAACCAGCTGCTCGGCAGCGCCGGTCAGCTCGATGACCTGCGCAAGTCGCTCGGGAAGTGAGCAGACCTGCCTCCCCCTGAAAACAAGCCCGGCCGCGTGCCGGGCTTTTTCGCGTGCGATGATGACCGCTGCCCGCCCGGGCGCCTCCCCTGATCCCGTTCCCGCGTCATGACGCTGCACTGGCAGTTCGTGTCCCTTGTCATCGCCACGGGCGTCAATCTCGCCCTGGCGATCGCCGTGGCGACTCGGTTGCGGACACTGGCCGCGGTACCCATGACCCTCGGGCTCGCGATGTGCGGCTGTTGGGCGGCAACCTATGCGGTCGAGCTTCAGGTCGACTCCCTCGAACTGAAGACCCTGATGATCAAGCTGCGCGGCACCTTCATGCCGTACTACATGCTGGTCTGGCTCGAGGCCAGCTACCGCTTCACGACCGGACGACGCGCCCTGCGCGGATGGAAGCTCCCGTTATTGCTGATCATCCCGACCCTGACGGTCATCTTTGGCTGGTGGCCGGGTTCGGAGCTGTTCCGCTTCAACTACCGCGTCGAGTTCAACGGCACCCTCGATGTTCTGCTCTTTGACGCCGGTCCCTGGGCGACGATCCATACCGGGCAGAATCTGGCACTCATGGTCGTGGCGGCGCGCACCTTGCTCGTCACGCTGAATGACACGCCTTGGGAGGCGCGCGGCCGGATCGTGGTCATCGTTTGCGGGGCGCTCTGCTTCGTGCTGGATTCGCTCTACCTCTCGCAATCTCCGCTGGTCGCCGGGATCAACTACACCCCGATCGCGCTCTCGGTGGTGGGCCTGGGCATCGCCACCGCTTTCTTTCGCTGGCAGATGGTCGACCTGGCACCGGTGGCTCGTGCTGCCCTGATCGAGAATCTGGAGGACGCCATTTTTGTCATCGAACAGAACGGCTACGTCGTCGACCTGAACCGGGCTGCGGGCCTGGTCGCCGGACGCGCGGCGGACCAAATCATCGGGACGCCCATTTCCCGCGTGTTCGCCGACTGGCCGGGATTGGCCAGCTGGGTGCTCGCCAATCAGCAAGGCACGACCGAACTGCCGCGGATCGGCCTCGTTTACGAGGCGTCGCTGTTGTCGATCGCCGATGCCCGGGGCCAGGTGCAGGCGCGCCTGTTGATTCTGCGCGACATCACCCGCCGCAAGCAGGTCGAGGAGGAGCTCCGGCATGCCAAGGAGGTGGCCGAGGCCGCCGACGAGGCCAAGAGCCGCTTTCTCGCGATGATGAGTCACGAGATCCGGACCCCGATGAATGGCGTGGTGGGATTCGCCCAGCTGCTGCAGGGCACGTCTTTGACGGCGGAGCAGCGCGAGTACCTCGACTTTATCGCCAGCAGCGGGAAGTCCCTGCTCGTCATCATCGATGACGTGCTCGATTACTCCAAGATATCCGCCGGCCGGCTCGAGATCGAGGAGACCACGTGCCGGCCCCAGGAACTTCTCGATCGCGTCGGTCAGCTCTTCCGCCCCCGTTTCGAGGCCAAGAAACTCGCGCTCGCCTGGTCGGTCGATGCCGCTGTGCCCGCCGCCGTGCTGGCCGATCCGGTGCGCATTGAGCAGGTGCTGTCCAATCTGGTGGGCAATGCGCTCAAGTTCACGGATCGCGGGAGCGTGAGCCTGCGCGCGGCTCTCTTGCCGGATGTGCGCAGCGACGGACGCTGCACCCTTGCCTTCGAGGTGACCGACACCGGCATCGGCATCCCGTCGCACCTGCGCGAGCGACTTTTCCGGCCCTTCGGACAGGCGGACAGCTCGATCTCGCGTCGCTACGGTGGCACGGGTCTCGGTCTCGTCATCGCCAAGCGCCTGTGCGAGCTCATGGGGGGGAGCCTTGAGGTCCAGAGTGAACCGGGCCGGGGTTCGACCTTCACCGCCACGATCCGTCCGCTCCATGACCGTCACGCCGCCACGCCGGGTCCCGGACCCGCGGCCGAGGCGGTGCCCTACCGTCCGCTCAATCTGTTGGTGTTTGAGGACAATCCCGTGAATCAGCACCTGATCCGGGTGGTCCTCGCCAAGCTGGGCCATCGCTTCACGCTCGCCGGCAACGGACCTGAGGGATTGGCCCTGGCCGCCCGAGAACATTTCGATGCCCTTCTCATGGACATCGAGATGCCCGACATGGATGGCTACGAGGTCGTGCGCCGGCTCCGCCGCGCCGAGCTTCCGGGCCAGCGCCGCCGCCACATCATTGCAGTCACTGCGCATGCCCTGCAGGGCGAGCGCGAGCGTTGCCTCGCCGGGGGCATGGATGACTACCTCGCGAAGCCGTTCACCCGGGAATCGTTGCAGGAAGCGCTTGATCGCGTGCCCCGCACGGCAGCCTGATCAGCTCAACCGCAGGGATCGTCCCACTTCCGCGGCGAAGGCCAACCGGTCCGCCTGCTCGCGTGTGGTCCAGGCGTGCGCCGTTCTCTTTGCGACGCCCAACACGCTGCACCGTTCGCGCTCGACGATCATGGGAACGGCGATGGCACCCTCCAAACCGCTGAGACGGGCCCGTGGCCGGGTCCGGCCACTGTCGTCGGTCTGCAAGTTGTCCAGGAAAACCGGCTCCCGCCGCCCAGCCGCGAGACCGGCAATCCCTTTGCCGAACGGAACGGTCTGAACCGCTTCCATCATCACGGGCAGGAGGTTGCAGAAACCCGCCCGGACCCGTTCGCCGTCCCAGACCCGATCAATCGTCCCGGATTCGTAGCCCAAGGCATCGGCCACCGCCTCGAGGATGCGCGCGGGATCACGCGAAGGGATGAGCAGGGCAATGGACGGGGTCATCATCAACAAAGGCGCCAGCGAGCTGGCGAAGGCCGGCGCGGCGAGCCGCTTCTGACCGACGCTAAACCCGTCGGCGCCACCGCTCCTCCATCCACAGCCCGGTCAGGGACCCGAGCAGGACCAGCCACGAGAGCTGCGCCAGACGATCGGTCCCGCCGATCTGGGACGCCTCCGGTGGCTCGCCGAGGGCCGAATCCACCACCAAGCGATCGGTCAAGCGGCGTCGCAGGGCCTCCCGCACCCCGGGCAACGCTTGCGGCGGCTGCACGTAGAAGGACCGACTCGGCCCACCCGATTCGGATGCGAGGCGGTGCCAGCCTGGACTCCGCGGCCAGAACAGGAATTCCCGCGGACCGGCGGACGCCAGCGTGACCGGAGTCGCGGACTCCGGAGAAAAAACGACCGGCCGTGCCGGCGAGCGATCGTCCGTCCCAACGTGAGCCAGCCGCACGGGCTGATCGACGAAGAATGGCCGGTCAGCTTCGAGCGTGCGCCACGGCAGCTCAACCGGTACCGGACGAGCGAGGGAGGAGAGCAGCGAACTCCAGAACCGCGCATAGTCCGCCTCCTGGCCCTGCTGCAGCCAGCGCCAGCTGTCCTGCACGAGCGAGACGGCCACATACCCGCGACCCTCGGCAAATCGGGTGACGACCGCTCGATCAAGCGTATCGGTGGCGAGCCGCCGTCCGGTGGTGCCCTCCGCGAGTGTCGCGCTGAGGACTCCCACAGGTTCCTCCAGCCGCGTCCCATCGAACAAGCGAAGGCGGCTGCGGCGCGCCGTATCCTCACCCGCGATCGGATCCGGTACCAGAATCCACGGCAGGGGAAACTCCGCGCGCTCCGCCCGCGGCTCCGCCGCCGCTGCCGCGCCCGCCACCACCAGCAGACCAAGCCCGTCGTCGCGCACAGCTCGCCGCAGCACCGTCAACTCGGCCGGCGTCAGCTGCGCCAGAGCCGTCAGGTCGCAGATCAGGACGTCCTGCGCGGCCAACAACTCGACAGCCAAGCTCCGCCGCTCAGCGACATCAGGGCCCGTCGTTCGCACCCGGTCCGCGCTCACCTGAACCCGCGCGGAGGCCGACGGTCCCACCTCCCCCAACCAACGCCGAAGCCGCGCCGACTCCGTGGAGGGTGCACTCTCCCAAAACAGGATGCGCGGCCCCGTAGCCGGCACCACCGCTACGCCCAGCGTCACCGCATCGCCGCGCGAACCGATCCGCAGGCGCCACTCGAAATTCCCCGGGGCGACCGGCACTCCGCCCTCAACCGTAAACAAACCCCGGCCATCCGGCCCCGGCTGAACCTCGGCCGTGCGCACCGTCCCGTCGGGCGCCTCAAGCGCCACGGTCACGGCGGTTCCCGGCGCCAACCCGGTCACCCGGCCCTGCACCTTGACGACATCGCCGAGGACGACAGCGGGGGGCGAGGTCACGACTTCGAAAAGCGGGACGGACGATGGGCGAATCTCTCCCACCCTTGCGATGCGTTGGCCGGACAAGGCCGCCGCGTCCGCGGCGGTTACACCGGAACCCGCAATCCGGAATTCGGATACACGCGGACTCATCCGACGCACGAAGGCCGCATCGGGCACCAGGGCCAGCGCGTCGTCGCCGCTGGGAGCCGTGCCCAGATCGAAGACCGCCCTGCCCGTCGCTGGAATCGGGGCCGCCCCCTCCGTGACGAGAATCGCCGGTCCGGTTCCGGCGAGCGCCCCGGACTCAGGGGCCAGTGAGGCGAGCCCCAGCAGCGCGAGCGCCACTCCCGCAGTTCCGACCGCAGCGAGGCGAAACCAACGTCGATCCGTCGGAACCCGCTGCCATTCCCACCGGGCGACCAAGGCACTGAAGACCGCGGACAGCAGACAAAGGCCAAGGCTGAGGCTCATGGTGCAGCCTCCGGCAGTTCCCGCAGAGAATCCGCAAACGCGGCGGAAAGCGTAGCGCGGTCCTCACGGCGGCGGTCAGGTCGGGCATCGGGCTCAGGTAGCAGGCTCCAGAGTGCCGTGCTCAGTACCCGCCGGTCCTCCGGCGTCCGTTGACCCGGAGGCGTGCGCCACGCTCCCATTGCTCCGAGGAAGCGATCCGGATCGGCTTGGGCGGCGGTCGCCAGGCGGCTTTCGATCAGCGCGTCACGGGCCGGGTCCGCTTCCGGCAGGAGTCCGCCTGACGACAACCCCGCCAGCAGGCTTCGGAGCGCCTCATTCGTCGGCTGACCCGCGTTGACCACCGGGGCCGTTGCCGCGCTGGCCGGAATGGCATCGAGCTCGCCCCGCAGCCGTCGCTCGTCCAGCCGGATGACCGGCGGCTCGAAGCCCATCCGTTTGACGTAGACACGGTCGGCCTGCTGGAGCGCCTTGAGCAGTTCAAGCGCGCGATTCTCCGCCGGCAGCGCCTCCGCCGGTCGGGCGGTCCGCAAATACCCTTCCGCCTCCCACATGGCCGCCAGCACCTGACGCAGCGACGCCTTCACGGTCTCGCCAAAGAAGGTCGCGGCCTCCGGCTTGTCGTGATTGTGCATGAAGGCCTCCTGGAGCCGATCGACCGCTTCCGGACGCAACCGGGGCTTTTCGCCCATCTCGCCTCCACCCCCCGAACCGGGCAGCACCACCGCGCCCGCCGTCGGGTGGCCGTGCTCATCCACGGTGCCGGGCTCCGCCGGGGCTCCACTGACTTCGGGCTCGAATTCCTCGCCGAGAAATTGTCCGTAGCGCAGCCGCAGCAGCTTTTGGTCAACGCCGATGGCATCCGAGTGACGCGCGAAGACGTCGGGGGGCAGAATCGGACGTGCCGCCACCAGTCGCTGGGTGTCGATGATGAGTTGGCGCTGACTCCGGAAGTATTCGGGAATCAGGTTCACCCCGGCGACCGATACACCTGGATCGGTCACGCCGGACTCCGCCCCCGGCATCGCCGCAAAGCGGGTCTCCGTTCGCGCGGTTTGGGGTTCCGGGGCCCGCGTGTCGGAGGCCACGGCGTGGAAGTAGATTTCGTCGCCCGGTTCGAGGGCGAATTCCCGGATATCCAACGTACGGGTCCAGCTGGAAATGCCGGCCTCCGCCCGCTCCACCAGGGGCAGGACCAGATCGCGGAACTTAACGCCCTCGCCCGAGCCTTTCGCTACGGTTGCCACCAGTTGCACGCTCCCGATGCCGAAATCATCGGTGGCGATGACGCCGATCTCAAAGTGGGGATTCGCCGGGTCAAGGGGCGTCCGCGACAAAACCGGAGCGGAGAAGGCCAGGCGGGGCAACTGATCCGGCACGACCTTGACGGCGTGGAGGTCAGGCGGCGTCCAGCGCGAGCCATCGGCCGTCAGGCCCACCAATTGGTAGATCACGGTCTCATCGATCCGCAGGTGCCCGGAAAAGCGGCCGGGCCCCACGGACTCCAGGCGAACGGCCGGCTCGGCGGCCGCACCAACGGTCAACGCCAGGGCCGTCACATCCTCGGTCGTCTGAATCGTCCAACGCAGCATCGCCCCCTGCTCTGCGTCACCATCCAGTCCCGTAATCTCACGCGGCGAGCGCTGCATGTAGGCGGGCGGCTCAACCTCGATGCGGGCTGAGAGCAACCCGGTGGAATCCCGTTTGGCGGGAGCCACGCTGGACAACGCGCCGGGCGCCGCGGCCAGTGGGCTCTCGTCGGCCACCGGTTGCCTCCAGCGTTCGGCCGCAACGAAAAGTCCGAGGGTCAGCACCGCCCAGCCCAGGGACGAGCGCAGGCCGCCCTTCGGCGGCGAGCCCGCGTGCGGGTCGCCGGCGACCAGCGCACGCCAGGCGGCGTCCAAGCGCTGGCGCTGGAGCTGCTCGACGAGCGTCAACTCCGCGGGAGATCGCAGCCAGAGCGAGGCGCTCTCCTCCAAGCTGCCGTAGGTCCGATCCAGATGGGCGGCGATGGCGGCCGGAGGAATGCGCCAACGTTGCCGCCGCGTCCAGGCCACCATCAGTGTTACCCCGGTCAGCGCAGCGACTCCGCCCCAAGCGGACCAGCCCACCACCACGGCCCCGGCCGCAAGGCCAAGTGCCAGCGCGCGGATCAGATCGTGCGCCAACCGGAATCGCTCCCAGCGGGAAGCGAGTTGGGCCAAGTTCACCGGGTTCACGCGGTGCCCTCCGGGAGCGGTCGAGGCCTTGTCCGCACCAGCCAGCGCTCCATTCCCAGCAGGAGGAGCGCCAGCACCCACAAGGGAAACCGCAGATCGGTGACCTCGCCCCGCGGCAACGGAGGGGGCGCGGACGGACCGACCTCGGTGCGGGGCTCAATCTGGGCGGAATTGATCTTTGCCGGGGCCTGCGCGGACCCGCGGTTCGCGCTCATCTGAACCTGCCACCAGGCAGGGAAACCGGACTCATCGACCCATGAGGTGGCATCGGGGTGAAAGCGCAGCGCGAAACGCCAATGCCAGCCCAGGCCCATTCGACTGAGCGTGGCCACCGGGTCGCCCACGCTGTCCGCGATCACCACGGCCTCGGGTCCTTCCGCAGCGGCGAGGCTCGCGCGGCGGGTCAGCAGGTGCCTCTGCCCCAGGATGTCATAGGTCCGCGTTTCCGGCAGGGCCACGTCGTCGGGTGCGTCCGTGATCAAGGTCGCTCCCTGCTGCACCCGCTGCCGCCACGCCTCCGGAATGGCGACCGCCCCGAGTTGGAAAATCCAATCCGGGCCCTCCGACACCTCGACCACGGGGTAACCCAGGGAAGCGAGAGCCCGCATCGCGGCACGCACGCGGCGGCCGTCCTCCTGGCGGTCGGCCGCCGCGAGGATGGCGACTCGCGCTGTCGCAGGAGGCAGTGGCGCTAACTCAGCCCGGTTGCTTGAGGCAGTTTGGGTTGCGGCCTCGGCCGCTTCCCACGTCACGCGCAACCGGCGCAGCACCGGGCGATCGCCCCTGAAGTCGCCCGCCTGCGCCGGACCGACCACGACCCATTCGGATCCGGCGGGCAGGCGGAAGTCCCCCTCGCGCATCAGCGACCACGCGTCAGGCGGGCTTCCAATCGCGTTCGGCTCCTCCCTCGGGAAACCGGCCGACAGGTAGTGGAGGTCATGACCGCTGGCCTCGAGTTCTGCGACCCGACGGAGGCCCTCGGGACCGAGCTTAACCCCCGGAATGAGCACCACCCACCGCGCGGGCTCGTCGCTGCCAGGCACCCAGCGAGGCCCGGCCAGGAGCAGGGCCACCGTCGTCAGAAATCCGCAGCGCAGCAGGAGCAGCAGCAGATCGCGCCACCGAACCGACTTCAGGCGGCGCTGGCTTGCAGAAAGAAACTTCAGACTGCCCAGTCGCACGGTCGGAACCGGCCGCCGGATCAGGTGGAGAACGAGCGGGATGGCCAGCGCCGCGAGGGCGATCAGGGCCATGGGATTGGTGAGCGCGAACATGGCTAGGCCTGTCGCCGCCGCTTGAGGTAAAGCCGCAGGACCCGGTCGATCGGTTCGTCGGTGAGGATGCGGAGGTAGTCAAACCGATCACCGCCCCAGGCCCGTTTCCAGGCCTCCCGCTCCCGCTCCTGACCCTCCAGATAGGCGGCTCGGACCAGCGCGCCGTCGGCTTCGATCACCTGCCCCGTCTCCCAATCCTCGAAGCGCGAGGGCCCACGATAAGGAAAGTCCACTTCGTCCCGGGTCAGCAGATGGCAGAACACCACCTCATGGCGCAGCGATCGCAGCGGAGCGAGCGCCGCCCGAATCTCGCCGCCTCCTTCAAAGCCGTCCGTCAGCACCACGGTGAGATCGACGGTGGCATTCGCCGAGCCTCCGGCGCCCTCGACGCCACGTCGGAGGGCAGCGGTCAACGGGCCCGGCGACTCCAACCAGCGGCCCGAGGGCTCCGCCGCCGCCAAAGCGCGCACCACCCGGGAGAACGGTTGCCCCTGGCGGCCCGGCAAAACGGAGGACACCCGTCCGTCGCTCACCAGGTGCAGCTCCACCCCATCGCCCTGACTGCCCGCCAGCAGGGCGAGCGCCGCGGCCAGATTACGGGCGATGTCGAATTTGCGCAGCGCGCCCGCAGGGCCCCCGGTGTGCTGCATCGAGGCCGTGGCATCAACAACCAGGTGCAGCCGCAGGCGCAGTGAGACTTCACCTTCGCGCAGGTAGTAGCGATCCGAGCGCGCAAAGAGCTTCCAATCAATCTGACGCGGCTCATCCCCGGGCTGATAGGCCCGGTACTGGCTGAATTCACGGGCCGAGCCCGGCTGCCGGCTCGCATGCAGGCCCGGCACCACGCCCGCCACCAGGCGCCGGGCACAGAGCTCCAGCCCCTGCACGGCCGCCATGAGCCGGGGATCGGTGGCCGAACGATCTGCCGCTGCCGTCATGGCTTCAGCCGACCAGCGGACTGGATGGGGTCGGCAAGGCAGCGATCAGCTCCGCTGTCACCTGATCGGTGGTCACTCCCTCGCCCTCCGCTTCGAAATTCAGGAGAATGCGATGCCGCAGCACCGGCGCAGCGAGCGCGCGAATGTCATCAAGCGTGACGGCAAAGCGACCCGCCAGCAGCGCCCTCGCCTTGGCGGCGAGGACCAGCGACTGACCCGCGCGTGGGCCCGCGCCAAAACGCACCCAGCGCACCATGGTGGGTTGAGCGCGATCACGGGTGGATCGTACCAGTTGATTGAGGTAAGTCAGCAATCCCTCGCTGATGGCCACGCTGCGGGCCAACTGCTGGAGCTGTACGATCTCACTGGCGGACATGACGGGAGTCACCCGGGCGGTCGCCACTCCGGTCGTTCGCGCCAACATGGACAACTCCTCGGTCTCGCTAGGGTAGCTGATCTTCAGGAACAGAAGGAAGCGGTCCAACTGCGCCTCGGGCAGCGGATACGTGCCGGCCTGCTCGATGGGATTCTGCGTCGCCAGGACGAAGAAGGGGCTTTCCAGCGGGTAGGTGCGGCCGCCGTAGGTCACCGCCTTTTCCTGCATCGCCTCGAGCAAGGCGGCCTGCGTCTTTGGCGGCGTGCGATTGATCTCATCCGCGAGGATGAGTTGTCCAAAAATCGGCCCGCGGTTGAACTGGAAGAAGCGCTTGCCGGTGGCATGATCCTCTTCCAGCACTTCGGTGCCGATGATGTCGGAAGGCATCAGGTCGGGCGTGAACTGAATCCGGTGAAAGCTGAGCTCAACCGCCTCGGCGAGCGTCCGGATGAGCAAGGTCTTGCCCAGCCCCGGCAGGCCCTCCAGCAGGCAGTGTCCGCCGGCCACAAACGCCGTCAGCAGTTCCTCCACCACGGCCTGCTGCCCGATCACCACCTTCGCAATCTCGGCCCGGAGCTGCGGGATCTTGGCCAGGAGAACCTGGATCTGGGCTTCATCGATCGGCTGTGGCGCGGTCATCGGTAGGAGTGAAAAGAGAGGAAGTGCGAAGGGTCTGGGTTAAGCCCGACTGACGAAATCCGAATGACGAAGGAATTCGCTCAGGCGTGCCATGTGCTTCGTGTTCGTCATTCTGGCTTCGTCATTCGGATTTCCCTACGCCCCGAGGGCGTAGAGGATGATGTTCACCCCAAACTTGGTGTTGTCCTCGGCGAGGAAGCGCTTGTTGCGAAAGTCATAGTCCCATTCGCAACCGTAGTCCTTGTTGCTGTAGAGCACGGCGATGCGACCGTCGATCTCGATGGCCTTGAGGTAGTCGTGGACCAGATCGTCACCCCAGCCATTCAGCTCAAAGGACGTGGTGGGCGGGCCATCATCGAAGCGAAAGAAGCTGTGGTAGATCGGGTGGTTGTTCGGGATCTTCCGCAGCGCATCGGGTCCATAGATATCCGCCATCTGGGCCTCGAAGGACCGCGCAAACAGCCCGTCGATGTCGTGATTGCAGTCGTCGACGAAGACAAAGCCCCCGCGCCGGACATAGGTCTCGAAATTCGCCCGCTCGCGCTCGGTGAACTGCACCAGCTTATGCCCGCTCAGGTAGCAGAACGCGGCATCGAACACCGCCGGGCCGCCCAGCGAGGCAACGGCTTCCCGCTGATCGACCGGCACCGTCGTATAAGCGACGAGCGAGTCGAGCAGGTTGGACGGCATGCGCGGGTCGACGACATCCCAGTCGCCTGACTCGTACTGCAGGCGCGTGAAGACGAAACCGGACTGATTCATGCCGCAGGGCCCGTGAGGCGATCAGACCGCATCCGACAGGCTCGAGAAGGTGAAGTCCCGCACGACCATCGGCGGCACCAGTCCTCCCTCGATGCGCTGGGGTTTGCCGAGCGCCTCGAGATTATTGAGCATGATCACCGGGCTCTCATTGAACCGGAAATTCTTCACCGCATGCTTGATCTGCCCGTTCTCGACATAGAAGGTCCCGTCGCGGGTGAGGCCGGTGTAGAGCAGCGTTTGCGGATCCACCGCGCGGATGTACCAGAAGCGCGTGACCAGAATGCCCCGCTGCACGCTCTTGACGAGTTCGTCGAGACTGGCGGTGCCTCCGCCGATCACGATGCGCGGTCCCGGGGGCGGTGGCGCCTCCGGCTTTCCCTGCTTCTGGGCCCAGTAGCGGGTGTAGGCGAGATTCGTGACCACGCCGTCCTTGATCCAATCGACCCGGTTGCGCGGCCGCCCGTCGCCGGCCCACTTGGAGCCGGGGATCTCGGCGTTGAGCGGATCGCTGTAGATCTGCACGCGTTCGTCGACAATCTTCTCGCCGAAGCGGCTCGCGCCGCCCGCCTTGCTGAGGAAGGTCCGGCCCTCATCGGTCTGGCGGGCGTCCATCGCCCCGATCATCAGACGCGAGAGATTGCTCGCCGCCAGCGGTTCGAGAATGACGGTGTACTTGCCGGGCTCAATCGCCTTGGCATCGCGGGAAAGCGCCGCCTTGCGGGCGGCGGTCTCGGTGATCAGGCCGGTGTTCAGGAACTTCGTGTCATTGAAGTCCGCCTGACCAAAGCCCGAGCCCAGTCCGTCGTTGGTGCGGGTCGTCACCGAGAACTCAATGCCGGTCTCGCGCTGGTAGCCGCGCAGACCGCGAGTGTTGGCGATGGCGCTGAAGGTGGCGTTGTCCTCGAGGTAGCCGGCACCGGTCAGGCCCGCCGATTTGCAGGCCTCGATGCTGGCCGCCGTGGCGCGTGCGCGGTCGTCGGGCGAGAGATTGGCGGTTGAGTCAAACCACGATGCCGGTGAGGCGTAGTTCTGGGCGCCGAGGAAGGGCAAATATTCGGGATTCTCGGGCGCGAAGCGCGCAAGTTCCTCGGCCCGACGGACGACCTTCTCCAGCGAGGCGTCGTCCAGTTCATTGATCGTCGCTGTCCCGGTCTTTTTCCCGAACGAGGACTGGACTTGCAGACGGATCGTATCGGACGCGCCGCTGGTCGAGACCGTGTTGCGCGCGAAGCGCAGGTTGCCGCTGCGGCCGCCGGTGAGGCTGACTTCGCATTCGTCGGCTTTGGAGAAGGCGAGCACCTTCTGAAGGAGGGCCTGAGCTTCGGATTCGCTGAGCAGTGCCATGATGGGTAGAGTTAAAGGTTAGGTGGCGCGACGCTCAGATCCGGCGGGCGGTGTTGATGACATTGACCTTGTTGAAGCGCGCGGTCGCGCTGCCGTGCGAGACGGCATTGGACTGGCTGGGCTGGCCCTTGCCGTCGTTGAACGCGCCGCCGAGGGCGTAGTCACTGCGGTCACAGATGGCCGCGCACGAGTTCCAGAACTCCTGCGTGTTCGACTGATAGGCCACATCGCGGAGCATGCCGACGATCTCGCCGTCCTTGATCTCGTAGAACAGCTGGCCGCCGAACTGGAAGTTGTAACGCTGCTGGTCGATCGAGAAGGAGCCATCCCCAATGATGTAGATGCCCTTCTCCACTCCCTTGATCATCTGCTCCGGCGTGAGCGGTGCCGTGCCGGGCTGCAGCGAGATATTGGGCATGCGCTGGAACTGCACGTCGGCCCAGCTCTGCGAATAGCTGCACCCGTCGCCCTCGGGCTGGCCAAGGATGTGGGCCTGGTCGCGCGTCTTCTGGTAGTCGACGAGGATGCCGTCCTTGATGATGGGCCAGGATTTGGTGGGCACGCCCTCGTCATCATAGCCTACGGCGCCGAGCGAACCGGGCTCCGTCTTGTCGGCCATGACATTCACGATCGGGCTGCCGTACTGGAACTTCTTGGACTCCCACTTGTCGAGCGTGGCGAACGAGGTGCCGGCGAAGTTGGCCTCGTAGCCGAGCACGCGGTCGAGCTCGGTGGCATGGCCGACCGACTCATGGATCGTGAGCCAGAGATGGGAAGGATCGAGAATCAGGTCGTACTGCCCGGCGACCACCGACTTGGCACTGAGCTTGGCCCGGGCCTGTTCGGCCGCGAGGGTCGCGTCCTCGACGATGTCGTAGTACTGGGTGTAGCGCGGCGTGACCCCGCTGCGCTTGCCGGCCGCGGGCGCCGCGAGGTAGTCGTAGCTGCGACCGCAGGGCATGCTGAGCGAGCGCCGCGTCTGAAACCGTCCGGTGGCCGGATCAACCGCGGTGACATTGAAGCTCGGGTAAATGCGGTGGACGTCCTGGTCGATGTACGAGCCATCGGTGCTGGCGAAGTACTTCTGCTCGTTGATCTGAAACAGCTGGGAATTGATGAAATTGGCTCCGCCCTTCATCGCGGCGGCATTCGCCGAGAGGAGCAGTTCGACCTTCTCCGCCAGGGGCACCTCGAAGGCGTTGCGCGTCATCGGCGTGCGCCAACTGACCTCGCCGAGTCCCTTCTGCGGCGCGAGGCGGACCGGCTCCGTCTGGAGCTTGGCATTGGCCTTGGCGATCTCGACGGCCTGAGTCGTTGCACGGGCAATCGCATCCGGGCTCAGCTGGTCGACCGAGAAGAATCCCCAGGCTCCATTGGCAATCACGCGGACACCGGCGCCGTAGCTCTCATTGTTCGTCACGCCCTGGACCTTGTCCTCGCGGGTCACGATGGACTGATTGAGGTAGCGACCGATGCGCACATCGGCGTAGCTGGCGCCCAGCCGGGTCGCCGTGTTGAGCGCGACATCGGCCAGCTGCTTCTTGAGCGCGGCCGGGATCGGCGGACGTGAGGCGAGCTCGGCGGCTCCGCGGCTCCAGGACGGGAGCAAAAGGGTTCCTGCGACCAATCCGGTGCGTTGAAGAAAGTCTCGGCGTTTCATGGGCGAATAAGAAGGTTTCGGGGGTGAAGGAAATCAGACGGCGTCGGAGAGACTGGAGAAGGTGAAGTCGCGCACGACCATGGGCGGAATCAGGCAGGCGTTTGCGCGTTGCGGCCGGCCGAGGGATTCGAGGTTATTGAGCATGATGACCGGGCTTTCATTGAAGCGGAAATTCTTGATCGCGTACTTGATCTCCCCGTTCTCGACGTAGAATGTGCCGTCGCGGGTCAGCCCGGTGTAAAGTAAAGTCTGCGGGTCCACCGGGCGGATGTACCACATGCGCGTGACCAGCACGCCTCGTTCCACGCTCTTGATCAATTCATCGAGACTGGCCGTTCCGCCCGCCATGATGAGTCCGGAGATGCCCTCGAAGGCCCCGATTTCGGAGCCGATGACCCCACCCCCGCTGACCGGAGGGGTCCCCTCCCCACTCAAGCCCTGCTTCCGCGCCCAGTAACGGGTGTAGGCCAAATTGGTCACCACACCGTCCTTGATCCAATCCACCCGCGATTGCGGACGTCCGTCGAAGGACCACTTGTTCCCCGGCAGCTCCGGGTGCATCGGGTCGGAATAGAGATGGACGCGCTCGTCCATGATCTTCTCGCCCAGACGGGAGCCCCCGCCTGGCTTGCTGAGGAAGCTGCGCCCCTCATCGGTGTTCCGCGCATTCATCGCGGAGACCATGTGTCCGATCAGATCGACCGAGGCGGCTGGCTCGAGGATGACGGTGTACTTGCCGGGCTCGATCGCGCGGGTCTCGGCGGAGAGCTTGGCCTTGCGCGCGGCTGTGCGGGTGACCGATTCCGTGTCGAGCAGGCGAACATCGTTGAAGTCGCTCACACCGTAGCCCGAGCCCTTGGCATCCTTCGTCCGGATCGTGATGGAAAAGCTGACGCCGGTCGACCGCTGGTAACCGCGCAGACCGCGGGTATTGGCCACGGCCACGAAGCTGGCATTGTCGTCGAGATAGCCGGCTCCGGTCAGGCCCTCCTGATTGCAGACCGCAATGCTCTTGGCGACGGCCTCGGCGCGCTGTGCCGGCGTCGTGGACGCGGTTGCCTCGACGAAGGCCTTGGGTTCGACGTAGGTCTGCGGGCCGAGGAAGGAAACGTACTCGGGATTCTCCGGCGCGAGCCGGGCGAGCTCCTCGGACTGGCGCACCGCCTTGGCGAGCGAGGCATCGTCGAATTCATTGATTCGGGCGCGCCCGGTGCGGCGGCCGAATGTCGACTGGATGTCGAGCGTGAGGGTGTCCGAGCCACCGCTGGTGGACACGGTGTTGCGGGCAAAGCGAAGATTGCCGGCGGTGCCGCCGACGAGACTGGCCTCACATTCGTCGGCCTTGGAAAAGGACAGGACCTTCTGCAGAAGTGCCTGCGCTTCGTTTTCAGTGAGCAGCGCCATGAGAATCGGGGTTGGAGGGAGGGCGCCCGCGGATCAGATCCGCCGGGCGGTGTTGATGACGTTCACCTTGTCAAAGCGGGTGGTCGCGCTGCCATGGGACACGGCGCTGGCCTGGCTGGGCTGGCCCTTGCCGTCGGCAAAGGTTCCGCCGAGCTGGTAGTCACTCTGGTCGCAGATGGCCGAGCAGGAGTTCCAGAATTCCTGGGTGTTCGACTGGTAGGCCAGGTCGCGCAGCATGCCGACAATCTCGCCGTTCTTAATCTCGTAGAACAGCTGGCCGCCGAATTGGAAATTGTACCGCTGCTGGTCGATCGAATAGGACCCGCGCCCGAGGATGTAGATACCCTTCTCGACGTTCCGGATCATGTCCGCGACCGAGAGCGGTGTCTTGCCCGCCTGCAGCGACACGTTGGGCATGCGTTGGAACTGCACGTCGGCCCAGCTTTGCGCATAGCTGCAGCCGTCGCTCTCCTTCTGGCCGAGAATATGCGCCTGATCGCGGGTCTTCTGATAATCGACGAGGATGCCGTCCTTGATTAGCATCCATTCTTTGGCGGGCACGCCCTCGTCATCATAGCCCACCGCGCCCAGCGAACCCGGCTGCGTGCGGTCGGCCACGAAATTCACCAGCTTGTTCCCGTAGGCAAAGCTCTTCGATTCCCACTTGTCCAGCGTGGCGAAGGACGTCCCGGCGAAATTGGCCTCGTAACCGAGGACGCGATCGAGCTCCGTCGCATGCCCAACGGATTCGTGAATCGTCAGGAAGAGATGCGAGGGGTCGAGCACGAGATCATACTGACCGGCCGTCACGGACTTGGCGGCGTGCTTGGCCCGCGCCTGCTGGGCGGCCATGGCGGCGTCCTCAATGATGTCGTACGATTCAAAGTAGCGCGGCGTCACGCCGGCGCGTTTGCCCTTCGGATCGGCATCGAGGTAGTCATAGCCGCGGCCGCTTGGAGCGCTGAGGGCATTGCGGGTCTGAAAGCGCCCGCTTTGGCTGTCGACCGCGGTGACCGTGAACGTCGGCCAGATGCGATGGATATCCTGATCGATGTAGGAGCCATCGGTGCTGGCGAAGTACTTCTGCTCGTTGACCTGGAAGAGCTGCGAATTGACGAAGTCCGCGCCGTTCTTGAGCGCCGCGGCGTTGGCCGCCAGCAGCAGCTCGACCTTTTCCGCGAGGGGAACCTCGACCGGGTTGCGCCGAATCGGCGTGCGCCACGTGACCTCACCCAGTCCCTTTTGCGGCGCGAGGATGACGGGCTCGGTCTGCAGCACGGCATTCGCCTTGGCGATCGCAACGGCTTCCTCCGCAGCCCGCGCGATGGTGTCGACCGTGAGTTGGTCGGTGGCCATGAAGCCCCACGCACCGTTCGCAATCACCCGGATGCCGGCACCATAGCTTTCGGTATTCGTCACGTCCTGCACCCGATCCTCCCGGGTGGCGACCGATTGATTCAGGTAGCGTCCGATGCGGACATCCACATACGACGCGCCGCGGGCGGTCGCGGCGTTGAGCGCGGCGTCAGCGAGACGCTTCTTGAGGGCACCCGGCAAAGGATCGCGGCTTGCGAGATCGGCGGCAGCCCGGCTCCACGAGGGCAACAGGAGAGCGCTGGTGGCCAGCCCGGTGCGTTGAATGAAATGACGGCGATTCATGGCGACAGGGCGGAACGCAACCTGGGACAGGTCGCTTGGGTATCTGGAACAGGTGACATGCGGTGGACCGACGGTCAACTCAAGGCACAAGGTGTGCCAGATACTGCGCAATCAGTGGTCAGATGTCAGAGGTCAGGAGATCCGTTCAAAACCGGTTCCCACCAAGGGGCGTGCCACCGCTAGACCGAAGCCGTTTGGCCGTGCACCTGCACCCACTGACGTCTGACCTCCGACGTCTGACTTCTGACCTCCGGACGCGGCTTCGCTGCGCCTACGGCAGCCAGGGGTACTTGCGGGCGTTTGGCTTACGCTTCTCGCGCTGCGCCGAGTGGAACTCCTTGGCCTCGTCGCTCATGTAATAGAGCAGCGTGGCATTGCCGGCGAGTTCCTGAATGCCGGACTGGCCGTCGAGCTCCGCGTTGAAGGCGCTTTTGAGCAGGCGGATCGCGAGCGGACTGTGGCCGAGGATTTCCCGGGCCCACTTCACGCCTTCCGCCTCGAGTTCAGCGACGGGCACGACGGTGTTGACCAGCCCCATCTCTAGCGCCTGCTTGGCATCGTATTGCCGGCACAGGTACCAGATCTCGCGGGCCTTCTTCTGGCCGACGATCCGGGCGAGGTAGCTGGATCCGAAGCCCCCGTCGAAGCTCCCCATGCGCGGGCCCACCTGCCCGAAGATCCCGTTGTCCGCCGCGATGCTGAGGTCGCACACAAGGTGCAGCACGTGCCCGCCGCCGATGGCGTAGCCCGCGACCAGCGCGATCACGACCTTGGGCATGGACCGGATCAGCTTCTGCAGATCGAGGACGTTGAGCCGGGGCACCCCATCATCCCCCACATAGCCGGCGTGACCACGCACCCCCTGATCGCCCCCGGCGCAGAACGCGTACTTTCCGTCGGTGTGCGGACCCGCGCCCATGAGCAGCACCACGCCGATCGATTGGTCCTCCCGCGCATCGGCAAAGGCGTCATAGAGCTCGAACACCGTCTTCGGGCGAAAAGCGTTCCGCTTCTCGGGCCGGTTGATGGTGATCTTCGCGATACCATCAGCCTTGTGATAGAGGATGTCGGTGTAGGTCGTCTTGGCGACCTGCCAGGCGGGGAGACTCATGGCCTCAACGTGGGCCGAACCGGCCAGCTTGTCCACGCCGAGTTGCAAGCCAGCGACAGCGGACGGATTGCAACCCATTTTCTCGCCGGGGCAGAAAGGGCTTGGATGCAGGCGACGCCGACCTGAGGATGGCCTCATTCATGAGCAGCGCTCCCGCCGCCCAGTCTCCGGTAGAACGTGTAAAGCTCGCCCTTTGTCTGGGCGCGCTCGGCGTCGTCTTCGGCGACATCGGGACCAGTCCGCTTTATGCGCTGCGCGAGTCCGTGAGCCAGCTTCCCGCCACCGATCAAGTGATGGGGATCTTCGGCGTGCTCTCCCTGATCTTCTGGTCGCTGCTCATCGTGGTCTGCCTGAAGTACCTCACCTTTGTTACCCGCGCCGACAACCGGGGCGAAGGGGGCGTTTTCTCCCTGTTTTCGCTCGGCCGCTTCGATCAGACGAAGGGTCGGCGGGGCATTGGGGCCGGCGTGCTCGTCATCCTCGTGGGAGCAGCGATGCTCTGCGGTGAAGGGGTGATCACGCCAGCCATCTCCGTCCTCAGCGCGGCTGAGGGCCTCAAACTGCTCGTGCCCAGCGCGGAACCTTTCGTTGTTCCGTTCGCCGTGGTCGTGCTGGTCGGGATATTCTGGTTCCAGAGCAAGGGCTCCATGACCATCGGTCGCATCTATGGGCCGGTCATGCTCGTCTGGTTCGTCGCCATCGGGCTCCTCGGCCTCGTTCACATTGTCAAGAACCCGTCGGTCCTGCAGGCCCTGAACCCGTGGCACGGGCTCCACCTTCTCGCGACGCATCCGGCGGAGATTGGCATCATTCTCGGCGGGGTCGTGCTCTCGATCACCGGCGTCGAGGCGATTTTCGCCGACATGGGCCACTTCGGTCGCAGCGCGATCCAGCGGGCCTGGTACCTGGTGGCGATGCCCGGACTGGTGCTGAACTATTTCGGTCAAGGCGCGTATGTGCTGGGTCACCCAGAAGGCATCGAAAACCCGTTCCTGGGGGTCGCGCCAGCCGGCGTCCTGCGCATTGGTCTGATGATCCTGTCCGTCCTCGCGGCCATCATCGCCAGCCAAGCGATGATCTCCGGGACGTTTTCCCTGATCCGACAGGCCATGCAGCTGGGCTTCTTTCCCCGACTGAAGGTTCTGCACACCAACGCCGAGCAGAGTGGTCAGATCTACATCCCGCTGATCAACACCTTCCTCGCCGTCGGCAGCATCGCGACCGTCCTCGGCTTCCGTTCCAGTTCGAGCCTCGCCTCGGCCTACGGCATCGCGGTCACCTCGGCGATGACGGTCACGACCTTCGCTCTCTATTTCGTAGCGATCCATTCCTGGAAATGGCCCCGGTGGCAGGCGGCGAGCCTGTGCCTGGTGTTCCTGCTGATCGACCTCGTTTTCCTCCTCGCAAACGCCCACAAGATCGTCGACGGCGGCTGGCTCCCCCTCGCGATCAGTGCCGGGCTGCTCGCCGTGATGCACACGTGGAAGAGCGGCCGGAACGAGATCCAGGAAAAGGTCTACGGCGGTGCCATCACCGAACTCGAGCTCTCGAGCATCGCACGCAGCAAGAACATCGTCCGCGTCCAAGGCAGCGCCGTCTTCATGGTCGCCACGCCCAAGGGCACGCCCCTCGCCCTCCTCCACCACCTCAAGGCGAACAAGTGCCTGCAGCAAACCGTGGTGCTCCTGACCATCACGACCGAGGAGGTCCCGCAGGTTCCCGACGAGGATCGCTTCGAACTCGACAGCATGGGTGAAGGCGTCTGGCGCGCCATCGGTCGCTACGGCTACATGGAATCGCCCGACGTGAGCAGACTGGTGGAGCGGATCCGCGCGCAGGGCGTGCCGGTCAATCCTCAGGCCACCACCTTCTACTTCAACCGCGAGATGATCATCACCGGCGGCGACGCCCGCATGTTCGAATGGCAGAAGGCGCTCTACGCCTTCCTGAGCCGAAACGCGCGACCGGTGAAGGACTACTATCGGATCCTGCCGACGCAGATCATCGAGATCGGCCTGCCGGTCCAGCTTTAACCATGGCGGGCGCCGACTACCGATTCCGCCCGCTCGGGCTGGCTGACTACGACGAGGTTCGCGCCCTGTGGGAGCGCTCAAGCGGCATTGGCCTCAACGAATCGGATACGCGGGAGGCGATCGCGCTTTTCCTCGAGCGCAATCCCGGATTGAGCCGGGTCGCGCTGGCTCCGGATGGCACGATCGCCGGGGCGGTGCTGAGCGGACACGATGGCCGACGCGGCTATCTGCACCACCTCGCTGTCGACGAGTCGCACCGGCGCCGGGGACTGGGCAGCCGCCTCGTTGAGCAGGCCCTTCAGGATTTGCGCGCGCTCGGCATTCCGAAGACCAACATCTATCTCTTTGCCGACAACGCAGCCGGCCGCGCCTTTTGGCTCCGTGAGGGCTGGTCCGTGCGGGACGATCTCGTGGTGCTGCAGCGCGGCTCCTGCGGTTGCTGAGACCTCGGCCTCCTAGGTGGCAGCTGCGGCCGCAAACAAGCACTTGCGCGTCGCTGCGTCGCGCTTGCGATCAGTCCTCAGCTCCAGCACCCGGACGCCGGTGGCCGGCGGGCGGGCGATCAGCTCGACAAACTGGGCCCAGGTTTCCACGGCCACATAGGGCACGGCGTGCGCCGCACAGAGCGCCGCGAAGTCGACCTTCTGCGGAGTGGCCCAGTATTCCTCGAATGGCGGATCGAACTGCGCGACCGGCAGGTGTCCGAAGATTCCGCCGCCGTCATTGTTGATGAGCACGATCGTAAGCCCGCCGCGCAGTTTCGGCGTGAGGAGAAAGCCATTGGAGTCGTGCAGCAGCGCCAGATCGCCCGTGAGCAGCACCGTGGGCACGCCGCCGTGGGCCAGGCCCATCGCGGTCGAGAGCGTGCCATCAATGCCATTGGCCCCGCGGCTGAAATGGATCCGATGCCCGGTGTTGCCCGCCGGCCATAGGTACTCGAGATCGCGGACCGGCATGCTGTTGGCCGTGCAGACGGCCGTGCCGTGCGGCAGATGGCGCGCCAGGAGCCAAGCGGCCTTGCCTTCGAACGGCTCACTCAGTTCCTCGAGCGCCTTCGCCAGAGCGGAACGCACGCGCAACTCCGCCGCCCGCCACGCCTGCCGGTAGCTGGCATCGGGAATCGCCCCACCCTCGGCCAAGACCTGTTCCGGCTGCGCGCGCAGCCAGCGGGTCCGACCATGCAGGGCGTCGCGATTCACTTCCGTCGGCGCCACGAGGACTACCTCGGCACCGCTCGCCTCCAACCATGAACGCAGGACCTTGCTCGTTGGCCAGGCCTCGAGGCAGAGCACGGTGCGGGGCACCAGATCGCGCGCCACCGACTCATTGCGCAGGATCGCGTCGTACGTGGCCACGACTTCGGTCCCGTGATGCCGCAGCGGGGACAGCGCGTCCGCGAGAATCGGCCAGCCGAGCTGGGCCGCGAGCGCGCTGATCCGTGCGACATAGCCCGCCGGGTCCCGCGGCTGCGCGGGGCCGGCGATGATCAGGCCGCGTCCCGTCGCGGCCTTCTGCCGGAAAGCCGCCTGCGGCGCGAAGGGCAGCATTGTCTCAAGGTGATCGAAGAACGCGGGATCCCAGCTGGCGGCCAGGCCCTTCGCCGACGCATCCTCGATCGGCGGCAGCGGGTCCCGGAAGGGAGCGTTAAGGTGCACCGGACCTGCCTCCGCACCGAGGCTTCGCACCACCGCATGCGCCACGGTCTGACGCAGGTAGCGGAGCAGCTCGAGCCGCGGCTCCGGCACGGCGAGTTCA
>CAYZCV010000032.1:0-27875 GCA_964476965.1 uncultured Opitutus sp.
AGCAGGATCGGCTGCAGGGTCCGCGCGCCGCGGGCGAGGAGGAAGGAATCCGGCCGGTTCATGGGGCATCCTTTCGCCGTTCGGACAGGAGGAGCGAGGCGACGCCGACGCTGGCCACGGTCAACACCACAATCTCACCCAGCGTGTCGAGGGCGCGAAAGTCCACGAGGGTCACATTGACCACGTTGCGCCCGTGCGCCTCGGCGTAACTCCACGCTGTGAGGGTTTCGGAGATCGACGGGGCGATCTGCAGCTGCGCCGCGGAGAAGGTGAGCAGGCCCAGCAGACCGCCGAACATGGAGGCGATGGCGATCTCGAGACGGGAGCGGAGACCTCCGGGGTTGGCGGCGATCCGCGGGAGGCGGTCGACGGCCAGCAGGAGCAGGACCACGGTGAGGGCCTCGACGGTGAGCTGGGTGATGGCGAGATCGGGGGCGCTGTAGTAGAGAAAGAGCACGGCCACGCCGAGCCCGATGGCGCCGAGCGCGAGCAGAACCGGCAACCGGCGGTTGGCGGTAGCCGCGACCAAGGCGCCGGCACTGATGATGACGCAGATCAGCGCCGGGGTGAGATCGACCGGTCCCACCTGAGTCCAATCGGGCCAGCCGCCGAAGCGCAGGAACTTGCCGGCAATCAGCGCCGCGGCCGCGCCAATAATGATGAAGATATAGCGGCCAAGGGAGCCGGATTGGAGCGAGCGGGTGTGCTGCCGGGCGAAGGCCACGGTGGCGGCCAGGCCCCGCTCGTACACGGTCGCGGGCCCCGGGAGGGCCTCGACCCGATCGCCCTGACGCCACACCTCCGCCCGGTTGCGGTAGAGCCCCAGCCCCCCGGCCACCGTCAGCAGACTCAGGACCAAGGGCAGGCTGAAGCCGTGCCACAGCGAAAGCTCGACCACGACCGCGTGACCGAGGACGGCCGCCAGCACGGGCTCGAACAGCAGGCGGCTGGCCAGGCCCGGCATCAGTCCGAGCACCAGCCCAGCAATCGCGAGCGTGAGCGGCGGCAGCCAGAGCGTGACCGGCCCCTCATGCACCTCCGTCGGCGCAGCCACCGGGTGGGCCGGCGCACGGGGGTTGGGCCGGGACCAGTACGGCAGCCAGCCGACCTTGAGCGCGAGGGCGAACAGGGCGACGTTGGCGGCCAGAGCGACGGCGACGATCAGCGGGGCGAGGGCGCCCGCAGCGACCAGCGCCGAGTAGGCGTACTCTTTCCCCAGAAAACCAAGAAACGGCGGCAGGCCCGCGTTGGACAAGGCGGCCAGCAGCGCTGCGCCGGCGGTGAGGGGCATGCTTCGACCCAGCGCTCCCAGCGCGCGGACATCGCGGCTCCCGACCTCGTGGTCAACGGTGCCAGCCGTCATGAAGAGAGCGGCCTTGTAGAGGGCGTGGCCCACCAGCAGGACGAGCATGGCCTTCATTGCGGCCTCGGTCCCCAGCCCGATCAGCAGCGTCAGGGCGCCAAGGATGGCGAGGGTGGTGTGCGCGAGGATGCGCTTCAGATCGGTCTGCACCAGACCCAGCCCGGCTCCGACCAGAAGCGTGACCGCTCCGACCGACATCAGCGTCGTGTGCCACAACGAGGTGCCGTCGAGAGCGGGCGAGAGGCGCGCCAGCAGGAAGATACCCGCCTTCACCATGGTCGCCGAGTGGAGAAAGGCGCTCACTGGGGTCGGGGCGGACATTGCGTTGGGCAGCCAGAAGTGGAGCGGTACCTGCGCCGACTTGGCCAGCGCGCCCACCAAAACAAGGCTGGTGAAGATCGCATAGTGGGGCGAGTCCGCCAGCCCGGTCTGCGTCACGATCTCGCTCAGGCGCCAGGTTCCGGCTGCATCGGCGAGGAGGATCAAGCCCGCCAGCAGCGCGAGACCGCCGGCGCCGGTGACGAGGAGCGCCTGCAGCGCGTGGGAGCGGGCAACCTTGTCGCGATGGTTGAATCCGATCAGCAGGTACGAGGTGATGCCGGTGAGCTCCCAGAAAACGAACAGCAGGATCAGATTGTCCGCCACCACCAGCCCGAGCATGGCCGCCATGAAGCCGAACAGATAGGACATGAAGCGGCCGAGATCGGGATGTCCCTTCAGGTAGCCGCCGGCGTAGAGAACGATGAGAGCACCGATACCGGTGGCCAGCACCGCGAACAGCGCCGAGAACGCGTCGAGGCGGAAGTCCGCGCTGGCGCCGAGCAGGGAGAACCATTCGGTGGACTCGCGGTAGGCGACCGGGCCCGGATTCGCCGCGCGCCAGGCGATCGCCGCCGCGGCCATGGCCGGCGGCAGGGCGAGCCAGGCGGCGTGCCGGATCCGTGGCAGCAGCCATGGGGCCAGCAGGCCGGTGACGGCCAACCCGAGGATGGAGACGAGGAGCATGGGAAATGCCTTCGCCTAGGCCGAGGTCGGCTGAAACCAGTTGGGGGCGCTGCCCTTGGCCTTGACCGCCAGCACCGCCCGCGGCGAGTGCCGCAGGATGCTCTCGGCGGTGCTGCCGAGCAGGGTGGCGTAGATGGCGCTGTGTCCCCGGCAGCCA
Source organism: uncultured Opitutus sp. (assembly GCA_964476965.1). Taxonomy (GTDB): domain Bacteria; phylum Verrucomicrobiota; class Verrucomicrobiia; order Opitutales; family Opitutaceae; genus CAMAXB01. The sequence continues at coordinate 2,526 of CAYZCV010000032.1, forward strand.
ATCACGACAAGGTCACAGCCGCTCTCCGTCGCCGCATGGGCGATTCCGTGCGCGGGCAGCGCGCCGGGAGCCACGCGGGTGCCCACGTTGACCCCGCTGGCCGCGAGTTCGACGCTGAGTTTGGCGAGTTCACCGATGTAGTGCGCCCGCAGGTCGGCGGCGAGCTGATCGCTCACACCCAAGGCCCGCTGGTGGCCCCAGTCGAAGCGGTAGACGTGGAAGAGGGTGAGCGGAGCGCCGGTCGCGAGGGCAAAGGCCGAGGCCACATCGACCGCCGCGCGGCTGTAGGTCGAGAAGTCGACCGCGGCAAGGATGCCGCGGCACTCGGCCCGGACGTCGGGCGGGATGGCCAGCACGGAGCAGGGCGCCTTGCGGGCGAGCTTCTCCGCCAGCGAGGAGTCGGCGTGGTTCCGGGCCACCACGATGACGTCGAACTCGCCCTTGGCGGACTCGACCAGGGCATCGCTCAGCGGATTGCCCTGCCGGACATCCAGGGCGACGGTGCACAGGTGGGGCAGCTTGAGTTCCGCCGCGGCGAGTTTGGCGACATGGCTGTGCATCGCCCGCTCGCCGGGCTCGAGGAGCCATGGATGATTCCGCGCGATCGCCTCCGGGACGTTCGCGGGCTGCCACGAGAAAAGGCAGTGGACCGTGGCCGACTCTGCCCAGGTGGCGATCTGTGCGGCCCAGCGGAGCACGGCGGCGTCACTTTCCTGGAGCGTGAGCACGGCAAGGATTTTCTTGTAGCGTTTCATGCCGCGAGGGAAACCCGATTGGGGTTTCTGGCTAGGAAAACCGGATTGGAATTCGCCGCTTAGATTCCAACGCGCGGCTGGGGAACACGCGCATCCGATGAACACGCCTCACCCGCAGCATCCGCCGATGGGCGTTGCACGCGGCACGTGCGCTGACCGGGGGCGGCCGCTTCGGCGGAGCCGCGGGCGCGGGCGACGCGACCGTGGCTTTCGCCCTAAAGCGCCAACGCCACTTTTTCCCGCGTTGATCGGGTGGAGGAATGCAGTCTGCCCCAACCGGACCTCGCGCAGAGCCGCAGAGCCGCGGAGAAAACCTCAACCGAATCTTTGGAAAACGGAAGTCGGGTGGAAATCAACCCGACCTCTGATCTCTGACTTCTGACCTCTGATTTTTCTCGGCGCCTCTGTGTCTCTGCGCGATCTCTCGGATCGTTATGGGGCGCCTCGCTCAGCTGATCGTCTCGGGCTCGAGGACCTTCTCGACCAGCTTACCGTCGACGAGACTCACGTGGTAGCACTTCGCGCCGGCGCGGGCGGAGACCACGCGGCGGACCTCGTTGTCCTGAAAATAAATCCCGGCGTTGTTGTCGCAGGCATAGCCGGGCTTCATCTGGCCCGAGCCGATGAGCTTCTCGTACTGGGGGCGACGGCCGGGCTCGGCGTCGTAGTGCGGTGCGTGGCTGCCCTTCAAGAATCCCAGACACTGGACCACGGACAGTTCCTTCGGGCGCGAATCCGTGGTGCCTTCCTCGAACCAGCAGAGCGAGCCAGCGCTGGCGCCGCCGAGGACGATGCCGCGGTCCCACGCCTCCCGGAGAACCACGTCGATGCCCTGGGCTTTCCAGATCGCCTGCTGATTGAGCGTGTTGCCGCCGGAAACGACGATCGCATCGACGGACAGAAAAACCTCGTCCCAGCCGCGCGACTGGCGGGTGCTCGCGATAAAGCTTTCCTGCATGGATGGCTCCACATTGAGCGGCGCGCAGTTGCGGAAAAAGGTCAGCGTGCCGGTCGCCGAATCGGCCGAGGCTGTCGGGAGGAAGCAAATCTTGGGACGCTCCTTGCCGGTGAGCTCGGCCATGTAGCGGATGAACGCCGTATTGAAACCGCCCCCGGCGATGAGGATCTTGCGGTTGGGATTGTACCCGGCGGCGGGCGCAGGCGCCTGGGCGAGGAGAGGACCGGAGGTCACGCTGGCCGCAGCCAGGCCGGCGACGGAGGAGAGGAGGAAATCACGACGATTCATGGGCGGAACCGGAGAAGGAAGCGGTTGAGGTGATCCGGGAGGGCAGGGGACCCGGGTGGCGTTGAATTCAGCAGGTTGTGCGCCGAAGACGAGGGAGAAAGCCCTCACGCGAGCGGCCTGGGCTCGGGACTGGACGCCGGCCTGGCGGCGGCTAGCCTGACGAGCATGGGCCTCCGGCATGCGTTTTTCTTCCGTAGTTTGGTCGTGAGTGGAGTGGCTTGGGTGGTGGCGTTGGTGCCGTCGACCCGGGCGGCGACGCCAACGCCCGCAACCGATCTTCCGGCTGCGATCGACCTGCTGGGTCCGGGCGTCGTGCTCGGCGCGATTGAGGCGCCGGTCATGCTCAAGCCCGCGCTCTGGGTCGGGCGACCCGCCGGCCGGTATCCCTTTTCCTACCGGGTGGGCGGCGAAAAGGGGAAGCCGGATCAGATTGAGGAGCACCAGCCGGACCCGGCGCGACCCGAGCACGCGTGGCGGCGACACATCGGCGCGGCCATGACCGAGTCGCTTGAGATCATGGACGACTTCGGCATTCGTCACGTGGAGGAGACCGATCATACCCACGGCTATCGGGTGACGTTTGATCCGGGGATCACCGTGCCGCCGGGTGTCAAGAAGGGCGACCGCTGGCAGACCGAGAGTTTGCTGACGGCCTACGCGGTCAGCAGCCCGAATGATCCCGTCCATCGCGGCAAGGTCCTCGCGACGCGGCGCTATGTTGGCGCCTATCGCCTGCGGGTTCCGGCGGGGGAATTCGACACCGTGCTGATCGAGGAAACCTACGATCTCCAGATCGGCCCGTTGAAAGCGTCCGACACGCGGCAGATTTTCTACGCCCGCGGGGTGGGCATCGTGGCCGAGATTGAGGGCCTGCGGGCCAGCGCACTGATCGTGTTCCGCCTCCAGGAGAAATCCGCGCGTGTCCTCATGGCGTTGCCGACGGCGACGCCAAAGTGAACGAGGCGGGGCGCGCCACCGTGGCGCGTGGGGTGAGCTTCTGAGGTCGTCATTCAACCTCGGCTTTGACTGCCGGAGAAAATCCCTTTCGCTTGCGGGATCGCGATGTTGGCTCCGTTCCTCCAAGACCGTGCTGCGCTCTACGTCTCCGGTGCCATGACGGCCCCGGAGCGGGAAAACTTTGAGCTGGTCTTGGATTTCGAGCCGGAAGTCCGCTCGGCGGTCGCGGAGTTGCAGGAGGCGATGGCGCTGGCTGCGACCACGGCGGCTCCGGCGACGGTCGCCCCATCGGCGGCACTCAAGTCGCGCATCCTCGGATCGCTTTCGGCCCGGCCGCCCCGCGTTGAACCCGTCGCGATGGTGGTGACGGATGGCCAGGGTCTGACCGAGTGGATCAATCCGGCCTTCACCGCCATGTGTGGCTACTCGCTGGCCGAGCTCCGGGGCCGCAAACCCGGTCACCTCTTGCAGGGGCCCGAGACGGATCCCGCCGCCCTCGATCGCATTCGCGCCGCCGTCCGTGCCCTCCAGCCCTGCCGCGAAACCCTCGTGAACTATCACCGCAATGGCGCGCGCTATGTCGCGGAGATCGCGATCACGCCCATCCTCGATGACGCGGGGCAGCCCGTCTGGTTCGCCGCGAAGGAACGCGTCCTCGCCAACCGTTAGCCTTTGCCAGGCAAGAAACCGGAGGTTTCCGCCAACGCCTGCGGAGCCGTTTCTCCCGCGATCGGGCAAACTCCGGCCCATCCAGCCCCGCGCGACGGTCGCCAATCCGGTCAGGGCGGCCCTTCGTCCACGGAATGGACAAGCTGCGTGCTAAACGACTCCCATGGATCAATTTACCCCATTTCTTCAAGAGCGCCGTGCCGGCGAGCTCCTAGTCCACCGCCCGGTGCGGTCGATACGCCTCGGCGGATTTAGTTCGATGTAACTGTCAAGATTCCATCCACTTCCGGGTCGGAGTTACTCAGACGCGTCCGGGCTGGCTACGTGGACGACCCCTCCAGTTTAACCCCATAATGACGAATACTACTCATGGCGCCTCCCGTGAAGAATCGACATACTGACCGGATGAACAGCCCGGCCCCTTCGCCCTCGTCCAAAGTTGGCGTCCTCCTCGTCGAGGACCAGACTGCCATTCGTCAAATGCTGGCGTCCTTCGTCGCCGCCCTGCCTGGGTTCGCCGTGATCGGCGAGGCCAAGGACTGTCAGGAGGCGCTCGCGCGCATCCGCGATCTGTCGCCGCAGGTCGTGATCCTCGACTGGATGTTGCCGGATGGCACGGGCCAGGAGGTCCTCTCCGCCCTGCGCACCCACAAGCCTGCACCGGAGGTGCTCGTGTTTTCCGCCAATACGACGGAACTCGCGGTGCGCACGGCGCTCTCGCTCGGGGCCCGCGGCTACATCGAGAAGACGGCCAGCTTTGACGATTTCACGACGGCCCTGCGCCAGGTAGCGGCCGGACAGGTTTATCTCGGGGCCGCGGTGTCGGCGGTGGTGCACCGGCTGGTGCGCAATCCGCAGGCGACGGCGCGCAGCGTCGAGCTGTCTCCGCGCGAGAACGACATCCTTCGCCATGTGGCCGAGGGGCTCTCGTCCAAGGAGATTGCCAGCCGACTGGGCCTGAGCGTCCGCACGGTCGACAACCACCGGGCCGCAGTCGGGCGCAAGACCGGCCTGCATTCCGTGGCGCAGCTCACGCTGCACGCCTACGAACTGGGTCTCGTGTCGCTCCCGGGCGGTCAGCGTGCCACGCCGGCGTCATGAACGCCGCCCCCACCCGGGTCCTGGTCGTCGATGACGATCCGGGCATCCGTTTCTACCTTCACGATCTGCTCGATCGGATGGGGGACATGGAGGTCGCCGAGGCGGTCGACGGTCCCTCCGGACTGCTCGCCGTCCGCGAATTCCATCCCGATCTGGTCCTGCTCGACCTGATGATGCCGGGTATGACCGGCATCGAGGTTTGCCGTCGTCTGCGGGCCGATGACTCGCTGCGCGATGTTCCGGTGATCGTCCTGTCCGCCGCCGCGGACAATGAGCAGATGCTGGCCGCCATCGAGGCGGGCGCGGAGGACTTTCTGCCGAAGCCGATCGCGTCGGCCGAGCTGCGGGCGAAGGTGCGCACCCTGGCGCGGCTCAATCGTGTTCGCGTCCTCGCGTCCGAGCGCCGACGCCTCCACTGGCTGCTCGACCGCTCGTCGGAAGCCATGATCGTGGTCGGTCCCGACGGGCTCCTCCGCTACGCCAATGCGCGGGCGACCGAGCTGCTGGGGATCTCCGACGGCTCCGGCGTGTCGGTTGCCGCCGCCTTGTCCGCCCATTTTCAGGCTGACCCCGCCGATGCGTGGTCCGCGCTCGCCGAGGGGGCCGCCGCCGACGGCCGCCGCTTCGCGCTGCACCGCGCCGAGTCATCGGCGGCCCCCGCGCGCTGGCTCGAGGTCGAGGTCTGCGTCCCGGCCGAAGCCGTCGACGGCGCGGTTCTGCTCCGGATCGCGGACACGACCGCCGAGGTCAAGCGCCGGCTCGAGACCTGGACGTTTCAAAAGCTCATTTCCCACAAGCTCTCCACGCCGCTCAACGGGCTCGGCCCCGTGCTCGAGTTCCTGGACGAGGTGGGCTCGTTCGAGCAGGACCCAGAGGCCGCCGAAATGCTGCAGGTGGCCCGGCTCAGCGCGAAGCGCCTGCAGGAGACCATTGCCTCGGTGCTGCGCCATCATCAGGCCATCCTGCCCGCGACCTCGGACCGCAAGGGGGGGGAACCAAGGCGGGAACGGCTGGACGCGCTGCTGGCGGCCGCCGCGCGCAACGCCGGCTTCACCGGCCAGATCGTCTGGACGGCCGGCGGGGACCATGCGATTCATGGCATCGAGACGCTGGAACTGGTCCTGTCGGAGCTGATGACCAATTACGTGAAATTTAGCCGCGCGAACGCCGAGGGCCTTCAGGCCGAGTGGACCCCCACCGATTCCGGTCGTTCCGCGCTGCGCCTGGCCGCGCCGGGACCGGATCTGCCGCCGGACATCCTCAGCCAGCTCGGCCGCCCCTACGTGCAGCTGGAAAAATCCTTCACCGGAGAGATCCCAGGCATGGGCCTCGGGCTCGCCACCAGCCGCGAACTGCTGCGCTGGCGTGGCGGCGACCTGCGCTTCGGGTCCGCGCAGCCGTGGACCGGCAGCGGTCTTGCGGTGTGGATTGATCTTCCCCCGGAGGTTTCCGCATGACCCCGTCGTCCTCGCCCGCCCCGAGCCTGACCGAGCTCGAAGCCCTGGCCGCCCGACGCGAGCGCATCCTCCATGCCACGGGCGAAGCAGCGGGCTGTCTCGCGCAGCGCACGCTCGAGCCCGCAGCGCTGGAGGAGATGTTGGGCATCCTCGGCCGCGCCACCGAGGTCAGCCGCGTCTATCTTTTTCATATCCACTCCGGAGCCGGACCCGAGGAGCGGGCCTCCTCCTTCAGCGAATGGTGTGCCCCCGGCATCACGCCGCAGCACGGCAATCCGGCCCTCCACGACATCCCCCTGCGGGCGGCGGGCTACGGGCGCTGGCTCGATGTGTTTCATCAGGGCGACGTGATCGCCGGACCGATTGAGAGTTTCCCGCCCGAGGAACAGCCGGTGTTGCAGGAGCAGGGTATCCGCTCCCTTGTGGTCATGCCGATCCAGACCCAGCATGGGCTCTGGGGTTTTATCGGTTTCGATGACTGCGCGGTTCCGCAGACCTGGCCGCGGGACATTGTCAGCTGCCTCCGTGTCGCCGCCCGGGTCCTGGGCGCCGCGCTCGACCGATCCGAGTATCGCCGGAAGAACGAGGCGCTGCTGGTTGAGTACCGCGAGGTGCTCGCCTCGATCCAGGACGTGGTGTTCAAGACCAACGAGTCCGGCCAGATGACCTACCTCAGTCCCGCGTGGACCGCGGTGACCGGCCGGTCGGTCGAGTCGAGTCTCGGGGTGAGCAGCTTCGACCTGCTGAAGCCGGAAGTTCGCTCGCTCGTGGAGGAGAATCATCGCCGCCTGATCAGCGGTGAACTGCAGTCCGTCCGCATGGAACTCCCGCTGTCCCAGCGCGACGGCTGGGTGCAGGTGAGCATCAGTCGGATCGCGGGCACCGAAGGGCATGCCACGGAACTGGTCGGGACGCTGACGGATATCACGGAACTCAAGGCCGCCCAGGAAGAGTTGACCAAGGCGCGCCGCGAAGCCGAGTCGGCCAATCGCGCGAAGAGCGAATTCCTCGCGACCATGAGTCATGAGCTGCGCACGCCGCTCAATGCGGTGATCGGTCTTTCCGAGTCGATGATCGAGTCGCTGCCCAAGGTCGATCCGGACCGGGCGCGGCGCTACCTCGGGATCATCCATCAGAGCGGCCGGCAGCTGCTGGCGCAGATCAATGACGTGATCGACCTCGCCCGCATCGATTCCGGCAAGATCGAGGTCGCGCTCGAGCCGATGGACCTCGCCCGCGTGGCCGCGGAAGCGGCCGATGGCCACCGCAAGGAGGCCCAGGCCAAGGGTATCGAACTCGCCTCTCTGCCAACCAGCGGTCCGCTGCTGGCTCTCGCGGACGAACGCCTGATGCGCCAGGTGTTCCGCAACCTCATTGGCAACGCGATCAAGTTCACCGAGGCGGGTGGCCGCGTGGTCATCGTGCCGCGGCTCGAGGGCGAGCGCGTGGTGGTGGACGTGCGCGACTCCGGGATCGGTATCCCGGCAGACAAGCTCAAGCAGCTGTTCAAGCCCTTCACCCAGATCGATTCCTCGCTCGCCCGGCGCCACAATGGCACCGGCCTCGGTCTGGCGCTGGTCGATCGCATCATCCGGCTCAATCGCGGCGTGGTCCGCGTGGAGAGTGTGGAGGGCCGGGGCAGCACCTTCACCGTGGACCTCCCCCAACATGTCCGCGCTGTGCTGCCGGTCGAGCCGCGCCCCCGCACCGTCCTGCTGCTGGATGACGACGTGCGTCAGCACACCGTGGTCGGCGATTTCCTCGGTGATCGCGGTTTTGCGGTGACCTGTCAGCACGACGCACCGACCGCCCTGCGGCAGGTCGAGCATCAGCCGCCCGGCGTGATGGTGGTTGACGTGAATCTGGGCGAGATCAGCGGCCTCGATGTGATCGCCGCCATCCGTCGCCGTCCCGGTGGCGACCGCCTGCCGATCCTGGCCCTCACCGCCAGCGCCCTGCCCGAGGATGCAGCTCGCTGTCGGGCCGCCGGTGCGAATGATTTTCTGAGCAAGCCGGTCGAACTCTCCGTCCTCCTCGCCCGAATCAACGCCCTTGCGGGCATCCCCTCATGAAGCCGCAGATCCTGATCGTCGACGACGATCCCGTCAACCAGCTCACCCTCGAAGCCATCCTCGGCGACGAGGACTATGCCCTGTCGTTTGCGGCCGATGGCAACGAGGGCCTCGCCGCGGCCCGCCGCATCCGACCCGACCTCGTCCTGCTCGATGTCATGATGCCCGGCCTCGACGGCTTTGCGGTGTGTGAGGCGATCCGGGCCGATCCCGAGATCGCGCGCATGCCCATCATCATGGTCACCGCCCTCGATGATTTTGCGTCGCGCGTGAAAGGACTGCGCTGCGGCGCCGATGACTTCCTGACCAAGCCCTTCCAGCGCGAGGAGCTCCGGGCGCGCGTCAGCACGGTCGCGACCCTCAATCGCTTTCGCACCATCGAGAACCAGCGCGTTCACCTGGAGAGTCTCGTCACGCTCGCCCCGGCCGCGATCATGGTGATCGACGGCGAGGGTGGAGTGACCTCGGCCAACCGGCTGGCGGAGGCCTGCTTTGGCCCGATGACGGGACGCCCGCTGCGGGACTGCGTGGATTCCCGCGCGCTCCCGGCCGTGGCGGGCGCGATTGATGACGCGGCCTCCGGCCATGAGCCGGAAATTCCGCGTCAGATCGAGATCATCGACGCGGCCGGCGCCACCCGCTGGTTCAGCGTCCGCGCCAGCCTGCTGCCGGCGGGCGGCAAGGGTGCCAATCTGGTGGTGCTCGCCGATACGACCGCCGAGACCCGCGCGCGGCGCGAACTCGAGGAGATCAATCGCAATCTCGACGGCCTCGTGCGCGCACGCACGTCCGAACTGGAGGAGGCCAACAGCCTGCTGATGTCCTATGCCAGTTTCGTCTCCCATGACCTGCGCAGCCCGCTGACGGTCATGAAGGGCATGCTCTCGCTCATCACCGGGGGCGTCGCGCCCGTCTCGGGCGACGCGGCCCGTTTCGTGAAGATGGCCTACGACGCCTCCCTCACCATGGAGCAGATGATCACCAATATCCTTGAGCTCGCCCGCGCCGAGTTCTCGGGCCACGCGGTGCGTCCGCCGCCGGTGGACTTGAAGCCCGTGGTGCAGCGGGTGCAGATGCACCTCCAGACGGCCTTCATGCGGGTCCAGTACCAGCTCAACATCGGGCCGCTTCCGGCCGTGGCGGCCAATCCGGCGCTGCTGGAGCGTGTGTTCTACAATCTCATCGGCAACGCGATCAAGTACTCCTCCCACCGCGAGAAGCCGGTGGTGGACGTGGGCCAGATCATGCACGAGGGACATCCGGCGATCTTTGTCCGCGACAATGGCGTCGGCTTCGACAGCCGGGATGCGGACAAGCTCTTCCAGGAGTTCTCGCGGCTCTCGACCGGCAAGTCGAAGGAGGGACTGGGGCTCGGACTTTCCCTCGTCTCTCGCCTGGTCAAGTTGGGCGGCGGCCGGATCTGGGCGGAGGGCCGCGCGGGAGAAGGGGCGACCTTCTTCGTGCAGTTTCCCCCGGGTGAGCCCGCGGCCGCTCAGCCGGCGTCCACGGACACCGTGGTTGCGAAATGAGTCTGCCCGCACCGTCCCGTCCGCATCTGCTGCGGGTCCTGCTGATCGTGGCCCTCGCGGCCGCGGTGAATTCGCTCGGCATCACGATTGCCGGCAATGCGATGATCTTTGCCGGATCCTTCGCGTACATGCCGCTGGTCTTCCTGCTGCCGTGGCGCTGGGCCGTGCCGGCGGCGACGCTGGCGGTGCTGCCGACCTACCTGGCCTCGGGTTACCCGTACGCCCTGATCGTCTCGATCCTCGAGGTCATCTGGCTGGCGACGATCTTCCGGTTCACGCGGCAGCGGGCGCTGTTGCTCGACTTCACCTTCTGGATCGTGATCGGCATTCCTTTCAGCAGTTGGCTGATGCTCGACACGAGCGGGTTCCCGACGGAAATCGTGATGCTGCTGACCTCCAAGCAGCTGCTGACCCAGCTCCTCGCGGTGGCCTTTGCGCAGTTCGTGGTGGGTTACACCCCGTTCGCGTCCTTCCTGCGGCGCGAGCGCAGTCGGGGCACGCGGCTGCGCGACCTCGTCTTCAACTATGTGTTCGTGATGGCCGCGGTGCCGTTGGTGCTGGTGGCCGTCGGCTTTTCGCAGATCGTCAAGGTTTCGGCGGATCGCGACGACGAGCGCGAATTGGGCGAGGCGGCGGTGCGCGTGGCGCGTGAGATTGATCTTTTCCTGCAGGTCCATCGGGAGTCGACGGAGGTCGCGGCCCACCTGATTGAGGCCGGCGCCGGGGGACGGGCGGGCGATGTCCTCGTCGAGACCCGGCATGCGCACCCGGCTTTTCTGACCATGCTGGTCGCGAACAGGGAGGGCCTGATCGTGCATTCCGCCCCGGCGGAACTCATGGCGCGGGCCCAGGGGACCTCGGTCGCGGACCGGGAATACTTTACCCGGGCGCGCGACGCCGGGCGCCCGCAGGTGTCCGGGGCCTTCCGCGGGCGCGGCTTCGGCCAGGACCTGCTCGTCGCCCTGAGTGCGCCGCTGCACGACGCCCAAGGCGAGTTCGACGGCATCGTGCAGGGGGCGGTCGAGCTGCAGCGCTTTGGTCGGCTGGCGGCCGAGGCGGGCCAGCTGACCGATCTGCAGTTCGTGATCGCGGACCGCCATGGGCGGGCCATCTATTCCGGACCCGATCTGGGGATCCCGCCGTTGATGCACCTGCGGCACCACCCGCTGGCCCTTTTTGTTTCCAACCAGGCGCCCGAGGGGGCGCTCGTGTTCAACCAGCCCAATCGCAAGGGCGTCCTGCGGGCCTGGAAGGCCGCGGGCGCCCGCAGCGAGAACACCGACGTCCTGGTGATCGCTGTCCGGCCGCAGCTCGCGGGGCTCTCCCAGCGAGCCGATTTCTATTTTCTGCTGGCGGCCGTCGTGGTCGGGGTGTTCGCCACCGCGTCGGTCGTGGGACGCATCGCGGCGAAGCGGCTCTCGCTTCCGCTGGAGCACTTTGCCAAGTCAACCGAGGTCCAGGCCACCACGGGCGAAGTGGCCACCATCACGCCGCCGACCGGAGGCTCACCGCCGCAGGAGATCGAGCTGGTTTACACCGCCTTCAACTACCTCGCCCTGAGCCTGCGCGAGAGCTACGACGAGCTCCGCCGCAACAATGCGGTGCTCGATCAGCGCGTCGCGGACCGCACGGCGGAGCTGAAGTCAGCCCTCGATTCCAAATCGGCGTTCCTGGCGATGACCAGCCACGAGATCCGCACGCCGCTCAATGCGATCCTTGGCCTGACCGAGGCCCTCCTCGAACAGCCGCTGCCGGGCGCGGCCGTCGAGCGGCTCCAGACCATCCGCAGTTCGGGCGTGCTGCTCATGGAGGTGGTGAACGACCTCCTGGATCTGTCCCAGGCCGAGGCGGGTCGACTGGTGCTGCGTCCCGGGCGCGTGGAGGTCGGCGAGCTGTGCCGTGACATCTGCCGACTCTTCAGTGCGCGCGCCGATCGCCAGGGCATTTCCCTGCACCTCGAATTTGTCGCTGAGGGGCCGGTGTGGGTTGAGACGGACGGCCCGCGTCTGCGCCAGGTGCTGCTCAATCTCGTCGGCAACGCCCTCAAGTTTACCCACAAGGGCTCTGTTTCGCTGCGGTGCGAGGCCTCGACCCAGGACGAACGTTCCCGGCTTTATTTCACGGTGTCCGACACGGGGCCGGGCATCCCGGCCGACAAGCAGGCCCGCCTGTTCGAGCCGTACTACCGCGGCGACGACGCCGGGGTGCAGAGTGTGGTCGGCACCGGCCTCGGTCTTCCCATCAGCCAGAGCCTCGTCGCGCTGCTCGGGGGCGATCTTCAGGTAAAGAGCCTGCTGGGGCGCGGCACCCAATTCTTCTTCAATCTGGATCTCCCGGCCCTCGCGGCCCCGGAAGCACCGCGCGCGCTCGCGGGCCAGCCCGGCTCGAATCCGGCCTTTCCGCAGCTCCGCATTCTCGCGGTGGATGACAATATCGCCAATCAGGAGGTCATTCGCGCGCTGCTCGAGGACCGCTGTGCCCGGCTCGAGGTCGTCGGCACCGGCCGTGAGGCGATTGCCCTGCTTAAGGCCGAGACCTTCGACGTGGCTCTGGTCGATTTGGAAATGCCGGGTATCGACGGCATCGAGGTGGTCCGCCAGGTCAAGGCCATGGGGGCCGGCGCGGCGTCGGAGAAATGCCGGATCTTCGCGGTTTCCGCCCACCCCAAGGAGCAGCTCCGCGAACGTTGTCGGGGTCAGGGTTTCGACGGCTATGTGGAGAAGCCACTCAATCGCCACGAGCTGATGGAGGCCATCGCCTCCGCCGGCTAGGTCGCGTCGCTTTTCCGCACGAACGGCTGAAAGAGCGCGGCTTGGGACGGAGGAAAGCGTCCATGGATCAGGACGCCCTCGTCCAGCTGCTCCTCCGACTGCACGTGGCCGACGGCGTGCAACTTCGCGACCACGTCGTAGCGGGCGTGGGGGACGAAGAGCTCAATCGAGCCGAATGCATCCGCGATCAGCTCAATGCAGCGGTCCTGCAGGACATCCAGCCCGACGCCGGTTCGCGCCGAAAGGAAAATGCCGTCCGGGGCCAGCCGCCGGGCGTGGCTGATCTGCTCGGGGGTGGCGGCGTCGACCTTGTTGAAGATCGTGAGCATGCGCTTCTCCCCGGCCGCCAGCTCATCAAGGACGCTCAGCGTCGTCTGGTGGTGGGCTTCGAGATTGGTGGCCGTGACATCAAGCACGTGGATCAGGAAATCGGCGATGATTGCCTCCTCGAGCGTGGCCTTGAAGGCCTCGACCAGACGGTGCGGCAGGCGGCGGATGAAGCCCACCGTGTCCGTGACAAGCAGCTTCTGGTTGCCGTGGAGCATCAACTGGCGCGTGGTCGGATCGAGGGTGGCGAAGAGCTTGTCCTCCGCCATGACATTGGCGCCGGTCAGCGCGTTGAGCAGCGAGGACTTGCCGGCATTGGTGTAGCCCACGATGGCGGCGGTGGGCACGGGCACGCGCTGGCGTTTCTGCCGCTGCACGCCGCGCTGCTTGCGCACGTCGACAAGCTCGCGCTTCAGGCGGGTGATGCGGTCGTTGACGATGCGGCGATCCTGCTCGAGCTGGGTTTCGCCTTCGCCGCTCATGCCGCCACCGCCACCCCCGCCGCCGCCGCGCTGACGCGAGAGATGGGTCCAGGCGCGGGTCAGGCGGGGGAGGGAGTACTCCATGCGCGCCAGGGCCACCTGCAGCACCGCCTCCCGCGTGTGGGCGCGGTCGGCGAAAATATCGAGAATGACTTCCTCGCGATCGATCACGGCGAGGCCGGACAGCTTTTCCCAGTTGCGCTGCTGCGCCGGGGTCAGGGACTCGTCGATCACGATCAGGTCGGCCCCCGCGGCCTTGGCCTGGTCGATCAGCTCCTGCGTCTTGCCACTGCCAAGCAGCGTGGCGGGCGTGGGCTGGCGAAGATTGACCAGCGTCGGCTGGACCACCGCGATGCGCAGATTTTCGACGAGCTCCTCGAGTTCGGTCAAAAGTTCCTGGGCCTCCCCGGGGGCCATCTTCGGCGTCTGCACACCGATGAGGAAGGCGCGTTCGCAGCGCTTGGAATCGGTCGCGGGAGTCTGGTCGAGGAAATCAGCCATCAGGGAGGGGACAGCCATGGCTGTCCCGATTTGAGATTTCAAATTTCAAATTTCAGATTCGGTGTCCGGCACCATGGACCGGGCCTTGGCTCTGACCCATCGGGCGCTCAAGGGTTCTCGCCTTTCCGCTCTTTTGACCGGTGGGCGGGAGAGCCGGAATCGATCCGACTTGGCGTCCGGGGCGGGACGGGGTTGGCTGGCGGGGCATGAAGGTTGGAGCATGGATCCTGGGCCTGCTGCTGGCGGGTTGCGCGATTGCCGCGCAGCCGGCGGCACCGTTTCGGCATGCGCCGCTGGGGGTCCGGGATGGCTGTTTCGTGGAGTCGGTCGCCTTCTACGATGCGCTGCGCGAGCGGCAGGGCTCGGGGGCGTGGTGCCGGGTCCTGCAATGGGGCGCCAAGGACGACGAGGAGGTCGTCGCCGGGCATGCTGTGGCGGTGTTCACTTATCAGGGAAAACTGTGGGGTTGGGATGTGAATTTCGGTTTCGCGCCGCTGCCGATCGACGCCGGCCGCCGGGACCTGCCGGAGGTGGTCGCTCCGCCGCTGACCGCACGTTACCCGGAGATTGAGGCGCGCTTTCCGCTCTATCGTCATGATTTCGACCAGCAACCCGACCCCACGCCGCCGGCGGAGGTGGCCTTTTCGGATAATGGGGCCCTCCGCGATGCGTCGCGGGTGGCGGCGCGGCTGGCACGACACCGGCCGGTCAATTTGGTCGAGTACACCTATGTCCGCGGCGGCCAGATGCTGGCCGGGGCCGCGTGCGTGTTTCTCTTTCACGGACGCCTGTGCGTCTACGTTCCGGGGTATGGCACCGTGCCCTTCCGGGCGCGGGCGCTCAGCGTGGAGAATCTCCGGCAGTTGCAGCAGGCGCTGCGGGTGATCCATCCGGGCGCGGGCAATCTGAAGGCGCTCTGAGTCGCCGTTGGTGGGCCCCTAGGCTCGGCGTGGCTTCATCCGGGCGAGGGCCTCCTCGCCGAGTGGTCCGGATTTCACCCGGAGGCTCTCGGCAAAGTCCGCGGCGAAGTCCCGCTTCGCGCGGGAGTTGATCCAGGCGGTGATAAGCATGGCGAGCAGGGCGCCGACGCTGGCGAGCAGCATGTCCTTGTGGGCATCCCAGACATCCCCCTGCGAGCCGAGATAGGCGATGCCGAGGTCGCCGCCGAAGAACTCGGCCGCGATCCATTCAAAGAGCTCAAAAATCATCGACGTGCTCATCGTGAGATCGAGTGGAAGGAAATAGCCCCAAAAACCCCGGACCTGCGCCACCCGCACGAAAATCTCGCGGATGGGGTAGGCGATCAGGAAGCCGTAGAGGAAGTGAACCACGCGGTCGAAGTGGTTTCGCTCCAGGTTAAATTGCTCGCTGATGGAAACGCCGAAGAGGCTTTCCGACCAGGCGTCGTAGGGAACCTCGGCATAGGTCCAGTGGGCCCCGGTTTCATGGAGGCACAGAAAGATGAAGATGAGGCCGTAGCTGATGCGCGAGAGGGGCATCCGGCGATAGGTCGCGGCGAGGAATGCCACCGCAGCGACGACCAGCGCGTTCTCCAGGAGCCAGGCGTTGCGGTCAAAGGGCTCGATCGCCGACACGATCACGAGCAGGCCGAACAGCGCGGCCAGCACCGACACGAAGCGCCCGCGGGGTAGGTCGGTCAGCATGCGCGGAGGCTAGGGGGCGATGGGCGGGCCAGCAAGCCGCGGGGCGATTGTGACATTTTGTGGCCCAAGTCCTTGATGATCAGGCGATGAGAATGACCGCCGTTGACGACCGGGGTTCCGGCTGCATCGTCGCCCGCCAGTCTAATTCGGCGCCGCTTCCTCGGTGCCGTTGCGGGGGACCCAACGACCACGGAGCGATCCGTGGCTGGGGCGAACGGCGCCGGCCCAACCGGCGCCAAGGCCACCTTTCCGGCCGAGCCCGTCAGCTAACCTCGTCGACCTCATGGGAAGGGCGATCCTCTGCCTCGCGCGGGTGCGCGGGGACCACGGTCTCCCCACAGTCACATCCGCGGCGGCGACGGGACCGGCACCACCGGTTTCAGCGCCGACGCCTTCATCGGGGAAACATGCACTCATCATTCGCGGCGCACCTGCGCCGCTGGGGACGGGGACTCGCGGCGTTGGATCCACTTCGCCTCGTGGTCCTGGGTTATGCTTCGTACATTCTCACCGGCTGGGCTCTGCTTTGCCTGCCGTGGAGTCAGCACGATCCGGGCGCGGCGGACTGGCTCGACCACCTGTTCGTGGCGACCTCCGCGGTGTCGACGACGGGGCTGTCTCCGGTGAGCACCGCCGACACCTACACCTGGCTGGGTGAGGCGGTGATCCTCGCGCTGATCCAGTTTGGCGGTCTCGGGTACATGACCATCAGTTCCTGCCTGCTGATGGCCTTCTCCGGAGGGAGAATCGCGCCGTGGCGCGAGCGGGTGGGGGCCGTGTCGCTCATGCTGCCGCCGGGCTTTGATTTCCGACGTTTTCTTCTGCTGACCCTGAGCTACACGGCCGTGATTGAAGCGGCGGGCGTCGCACTGCTGTACCCGGTTTTTCGTGACCACGGCGCGACGAACCCCGGATGGATGGCGGTTTTTCACAGCATCTCGTCCTTCTGCACGGCTGGCTTCGGTCTCTACAACGACAGTTTTGAATCCCTGCGCGGTCACGTTGGTCTGAACCTGACGGTCATGGCCCTGAGCTATCTCGGCGCGATCGGTTTTCTCGTGATCAACGACGCCTGGCTCTCCGTGGTCCGCCGGCGGGCGGCGGTCACTTTCACCACCAAGATCATCCTGGTGTCCACGGCGGCGATCTCGCTGGTCGGGACGATCCTGCTGGTCGCCGCCGAGCCGACGCTCGCTGCCCTCCCGGGCGCAGAACGCTGGCTGGCGGCTTGGTTTCAGATCGCTTCCGCCAGCACGACGGTGGGGTTCAACACCATTCCGATTGGGGCGATTTCCGGGGCTTCACTCTTCCTGCTGACGATCGTCATGATCATCGGCGCCTCCCCGGCGGGCACCGGTGGTGGCCTGAAAACGACGACGTTCACCGCCCTGTGGGGCGTGATGCTGGCGGTGCTGCGGCGGCGGGAGCGGCCGTCGCTGCTGGGCCGCGAAATCCCCGTGGTGCGCATCCGCTCCGCCGTGGCCTCGCTGCTGCTCTACAGCCTCACGCTGGCCGCCGGCATCTTTGCGCTGGCGCTCGTCCAGCCGGAATCGGCGCTCGCGGATCAGGTCTTCGAATGCATCTCGGCCCTCGGCACCGTCGGTCTCAGCCGCGGGCTGACCGGAAATCTCAATCCGGCGGGACTCGGCGTCGTCACATTGCTGATGTTCATCGGACGCGTGGGTCCGCTGGGTCTTGGCCTGATTTTCTTCCGGCCTAGGTCCCATGCGCCTGAGCCCGAGGAGGATGTCGTGGTGTAGCCCGCACGGGCGATAGCGCTGGCGCGGCGAAGCCTCAGGCCAGCGCCGCCTTGTAGTGACGGCGGCAGAGCGGGACGTAGCGCTCATTGCCGCCGATCTCCACCTGCGCACCTTCCTTGAGGCCCTTGCCGTCCGGACCGGTGCGCAGGTTCATGGTGGCCTTGCGTCCGCAGTGGCAGATGGTCTTCAGCTCAATCAAATCATCAGCCCAGCCGAGCAGTTCGGCGCTGCCGGGGAAGAGGCGCCCCTGGAAATCGGTGCGCAGACCGTAGCAGAGGACCGGGATGTCGAGCTCATCCGCCACATCGGTCAACTGCCGCACTTGGGCGGGCGTCAGGAACTGCGCCTCGTCGACCAGCACGCACGCGACCGGTGCCGCCGGCGTGTGCTCGTGGGCGATCCGGGCGTGGAGATTGTCGGTCGCACTGAAGGCCTCCGCGGGGGCACTGAGACCGATGCGCGAGGCAATCCGGCCACGGCCCGAGCGCTGATCCAGCAGGGGCGCAAACAGGAGGGTCCGCATGCCGCGTTCCTGGTAGTTGTAGCTCGACTGGAGCAGGACCGTGCTTTTGCCGGCGTTCATCGCCGCATAGTAGAAATAGACCTTCGACATCGCGAGAAACGGTGGCGAGCGCGCCCCGGCGAGGCAACCGTGTTTGGCCCGGAAATCGCTCAAGGAGGAACGCGCCGTCGCACTTGCGAACCCCGCGATCCTCGGCACCGTCCTCCACTTCCATGTCCTTCCTCGGCAAACTGCTCCGCCTCGACTTCCTGCCCACCCACGTCGATCTCGCTCTGCTCCTCTTCCGGGTGTGGCTGGGAGCATCCATGCTGGCCCTGCATGGCTGGCCGAAACTGCTGCGGCTCCTCGATGGCAACACCTCGTTTCGTGACCCGCTCGGGGTCGGCCCGGTGGCCAGTCTCGCCCTGGCAGTCTTCGCCGAGGCGATCTGCTCGGTCTTACTGATGATCGGGTGGTCGGCGCGACTGTCTGCACTCGCCGGGATCTGCGCCATGAGCCTTGCCTTCTTCTCCGCTCACGGCGCGAAGCTGTCAGGCGAGGGCAATGGCGAGTTGGCCTTCATCTATTTGGCCGGCTACGTGGCCCTGTTTCTGACGGGGGCGGGGCGCTTCTCCCTCGACGGCGGCGCCTCCAAGGGCGGGAGCAAACTCAAGGCGAAGAAGGCGTAAGGAGGCCCGCGGGAATAGCGGGCCAACTCCGCCTCTCAGGTGCGCTGGGCGAGGACGATCTTCTCGTAATCCTTGACGGCCGGCAGCCAGGCGGGACCGACCGGCACATTGGCGCGGCGGCAATGCTCGTCCCAGACCGCACCGAACGGGAGGCTCTTGAGTTCCTCCAGCAGTGCGAGGCGTGAGGTGTGGTCTCCCGCTTCCTCCAGGGCGCGGAGCTGGGCCGAGGGTTCAAGCAGGGCCCAGAGCAGGGACTTGAGGGTGCCGCGCACCCCGACGACCCAGGCCGCCACGCGGTTGATGCTGGCGTCGAAGAAATCGAGGCCGATGTGCGTGCGGGCAAGAAAATCGCCGCGGACAATCTCCTCCATGATCGCGCGCGTGGGATCGTCAAAGAGCACCACGTGATCGCTGTCCCAGCGGACACCGCGGCTGACGTGGAGGAGGATCTCGGGCACGAACTGCAGCGTGGACGAAATCTTGTCGGCAATACCCTCGGTCGGGTGAAAGTGGCCGGCGTCGAGGCAGACCAAAATCTTCCGCGAAACCGCGTAGCCGAGGTAGAATTCGTGGGAGCCGGCGACGTAGGACTCGGAGCCGATGCCGAAGAGCTTGCTCTCGACCGCGTCGAGGTGGTGCTGCGGATCGAGCTTCTCGGCGAAGACGGCGTCAAGCGAGGCCTCGAGCCGGGCACGCGGACCCTTGCGGTCGGCTGGAAGGTCCTTGGAGCCGTCCGGGATCCAGACATTCGTCACGGTCGGCGATCCCAGCCGGCGGCCCATCTCGGCGCCGATGCGGCGGCAGGCCTTGCCATGATCGATCCAGAACTGCCGCACGCCGGGGTCGCGGTGGGTAAGCGTCGCGCCGTCGTTGGCGAGCGGGTGGGAGAAATAAGTCGGATTGAAATCGAGGCCCATGCCGCGGTCCTTGGCCCACTGGATCCACGATTCGAAATGCGAGGCGTTCACCTCGTTGCGCTCGACCTTGCGTCCGCCGAACTCGGCGTAGCAGGCGTGCAGATTGAGGCGATGCCGGCCCGGGATGAGGGCGAGGGCGTGATCCAGGTCGGCCCGCAGCTCGTCGGGCGTGCGTGCCTTGCCCGGATAATTGCCGGTCGCCTGGATGCCGCCACCGGTGATGCCGGCACCAGGATGCTCGAAGCCGCCCACATCGTCACCCTGCCAGCAGTGCAGCGACACCGGAATCGCGGCGAGCCGCGCGAGCACGGCCTCGGTATCAACGCCAAGGGCGGCGTAACTTTCACGGGCAAGGGCGTAGGCGGGAGAACTCATGAAAACAGGGAGTGAAAACCACGAAGGGACGCTAATCCATCCAAGCCGACTCAGACTTCCGATCCGCTTTTACCACGGATGAACACGGATGGACACAGATCAGGATTCTGATTCCTAGCTGGGAGGGTTCGTATCCGTGTGAATCTGTGTTGATCCGTGGTTGAATTTTTCTGCTTGGCTCGAACGGATCGGGATTCGTGTGAATTCGAGTCCACTCGTGGTTGGTCGGTCTTCGGGTCAGAAGTCGAATTGGTTGATATTCGATTTGTTGAAGATGAAGGGCTTCCCGAGGAGGATGCTATCGCCCTGAATCTCGAACTGTCCGAGGGACCCTCCCGCGAACGTCGTGTCCCCGGCCTTCAGCTCGCCCTTGGCGAGGGCGACGGCGGCGCGCACGGTGAGGGCCCCGAGGTCCTCGGTCTTCCAGAGGATCACGCTCTCAGTGACGCCCTCGTTGACGTAGCGCTTGTTCTCATTGGGCAGACCGAGGCCAATGACCTGAACCTTGCCGACCTTGCCGGCCTGCTTGACCGCTTCGGCCGCGCCGGGGACGGCGGGCGAGCAGATGTTCATGATGAGCTTCAGATTCGGATTGGCGCTCAGGAGGGCCGTGGCCTCGGCCTGCGCCTTGTCCTTGAGATCATCGCAGGGCCGCAGGGCGACCATCTTCATGTTGGGGTAGGTCGAGGCCCGGCGGGCCTCGATGTGCTTCTGCCACTCGTTCATGTTGGCGGCGGTGAGGCTGCCCGTGATGATGGCGAACTCGCCCTCCTTACCCATGAGACGCGCGGCCTCGTCCATCAGGGTCTGGCCAATGCCCTCGGCGGTCGCCTGGTTGACGAAGAACGTGCGGGCGTCGGGTGCGGCGTCGGAGTCGTAGGTGATCACCTTGATGCCGCGCTGCTGGGCCTTGCGCAGCGCTGTGGAAATGCCATCGCGGTTCTCGGCCGCGGCGGCGATCACGTCGACGCCGAGAGCGATCCAGTTCTCGATGATCTCGTTCTGCCGGGCCGGATCGGGATCCGTCGGGCCGTCGAAGAGCAGATCGACCCCGAGTTCCTGCGCGGCCTTTTCGGCGCCGGCCTTGACCGAGATGAAGTAGGCATTGCCCTTGGACTTGGGCAGCAGGGCGACGGTGATTTTCTTGGCACCGGAGGCTCCGGCGGTGGAGGCCTCGGGGGCCTTGGAGCAACCGGCCAGGAGCAGGCCGGTGGCGAGGAGGAGGGTCAGCAGACGTTTCATGACGAGGGGGCGGGGTTGGCCGGGGTGGCGATGGACTTGGAATGAGCGCGACGGGCGCGGAAAAATTGCAGGAGGGGACCTGCGGACAATGCGAGCAACAACAGGGCCCCTGTCAACAGGCCGGCCGCCTCGCGGGGCAGACGGGCATGCACCAGACCGTTGTTCAGCACGGCAATCGCGGCGACCCCGAGCAGGGTGCCATGGATGCTGCCAACACCGCCAAAGATGCTGGTCCCACCAAGAACGACCGCGGTGATGGCAAAGAGTTCGTAGCCGGTACCGGCATCGGCCCGGGCCTGGCCGAGGCGCGAGGTATAGATGATGGCCGCCGTGGCGGCCATGACGCCTGCCAGGACGTAGGCGAGCGCGATCCGGCGCTCGACCGGGATCCCGGCGTAGCGCGCACCCTCGGGTGAAAAGCCGATCGCACGGAAGGATCGTCCGTAGGTCGTCCGGTGCACCAGCAGCCACATGCCAACTGCCGCCACGATGAAAATCGGGGCCTGAGCCGGCAGACCCAGCCAGCGCTCCTGGCCGAGGAAAAGAAACGACGCAGGAAAATTGGTGAAGGTGTCCACGCCGCGGGTCACCGCCTCGGCCAGACCGCGGAAGAGCGAGTAGGTCCCGAGCGTCACGATCAGGGGTGGCAGGCGCAGCCGGGTGATGAGCGAGGCGTTGAGCAAGCCCGCGAGCGCGCCGAGGGCGAGCGTGCAGGCGGCGGCAACCGGGATCGGCAGGCCGGCATCGCGCCAGAGCTTGCCGAAGGTGATGGCGCACAGTCCGAGCAGCGAGCCGACCGACAGATCGATGCCCCCCGTCAGGATGACCGGGGTCATGACCAGCGCGAGCAAGCCGATCTCCACCGTATGACGCAGGATGTCGAAATTGTTGTCGAGCGACCCGAAGCGCGGTCCGACCGAGTTGAAGTAGAACCACTCAAGGACCAGCACCGCTGCGAGCACGGTTTCGTGGCGAAAAAAGGTGTCACGAAATTTCATGGCGTGGGTGGGACGGAGTGGGGATTTTCGAATCTCGATTTTGGAATTTCGATTTTCGAGCACGGACGACTGTCCCGCGCTTCCCAATCCGCACCGTTCCGGGAGTGCCCGGAAATCAAAAATCGAAAATCCAAATTCAAAAATCTCATCCTCTCCGCTCCTTTCTGAGCCGCAGGCCGTCCGCCACGACCGCGAGCAGGATCACGGCGCCCTGAATCGCCTTTTCCCAGTAGGCCTGCACGTGCAGGTGGGTGAGCGCGGGGGCGATGCAGGCGAGGAGCAGCAGCCCGGCGAGGACGCCCCACAGCTTGCCGCGCCCGCCCGAAATCGCGACACCGCCGACGACCGCGGCGGCGATCGCCTTCAGCTCAAGTCCGGTGCCGGACTTGGGATCGACCTGGGGCGACTGCACCATGTTCATCATCGCGGCGACACCGGTCAGGCCGCCCAGCGCGACAAACGTCAGGAACGTGACGAGGCGCGGCCGGATGCCCGCCAGACGGGCCGCCTCGGCGTCGGCCCCGACCGCGTAGACGAAGCGGCCGGCCGCCAGGCGGCGCAGGGCGAAGGCGAGGAGCGCGAGCACGACCAGCGAAAAAAGAACGAGGACGAGTTGGCCCTGCGTCTGCGACAGGCCGAACCACTGCAGTTCCGGCGGCAGGTCGACGAACTGACCCTGGCGCAGCCAGCGCAGACCCTCGCGCCAGGTGACCATGGTGGCGAGGGTGACCACGATTGACGGAAGCCCGAGCCCAGCCACGAGCGCGCCATTGACGGCTCCGAGCAGGGCGCCGAGGAGGAGGGTGGCGGGCAGCACCAGGAGCGGGGGCCAGCCCTCGGCGGCAAGCAGTCCGGCGCAGACGCTGCAGATTGCGAAGAGCGAGCCGACGGAAATATCGATCTGCCGGCCGATAACCACGATCGCGACCCCGCAGGCCACAAGCAGGGCCGGGGCCTCGCGCGTGAGCAGGGAGAGCAGCGGCTGCGGCTGAAAAAAAGCCGGAGCGAAGACCGCCAGCGCGGCCAGCATGAGTACGAGCACGCCAGCGACCGAGAGTTCGCGGAAGTGGCGCATCATGCTTCGGGCTCCCCGCGAACGAAACGGACCTTTAACCACAGATTACACGGATAGCACGGATTTGAGACCGGAGTTTCTATCCGTGAAATCCGTGTAATCCGTGGTTCAATTCGGATGGATTGGCGTGAGCTCATGCTGCGCGTCCTTTTTCTGATTGGCCGAGCGCGGCGGCCATCACGGTGTGGGCGTCGGAGCCGCCGGGCAGTACGGCGGCGAGGGTGCCGGCGCGCATGACGCCAATCCGGTCGCTCATGCCGAGGACCTCCGGTAGATCGCTGGAAATGAGGAGCACCGCGAGGCCTTCCTTGGCGAGTCGGCGGATGATGCGATGGATCTCGCTTTTCGCGCCGACATCCACGCCCTGCGTGGGTTCGTCGAGAATGAGGAGCTTGGGCTTGGTCGCCAGCCAGCGCCCGAGGGAGACCTTCTGCTGATTGCCGCCGGAGAGCGATCCGGCGGGCGCGTCGGGACCGTCGGTCTTGATCGCCAGGTCGCGGATAAAGTCCAGCGCCAGCCCCTGCTCGGCCTGTGGCCGGAGCCAGGCGCCGCGGAAAAGCGTGCGATGGATCGCCATCGAAAGATTTTGCGCGACGGGCAGTTCCAGCACGACCCCATGGCGCCGGCGGTCCTCGGGCACGTAGGCAATTCCGTGGTCGACCGCGTCGCGCGGCGAGCGGAGGGTGACCGCTTCGCCCTGAAGCCGGATTTCCCCGGCATCCGCCGGCGTGAGGCCGAAAAGGACCCGGGCCAATTCCGTGCGCCCGGCACCAACCAGCCCGGCCAGGCCGAGGATCTCGCCGCGCCGCACTTCTAGGCTGACGCGATGCACCCCGGATTCGGCGCAGCCCACGTCGGTGAGTGTGAGGACCGGCTCACCCGGGCTGGACTCGGAGGGCGGATAGACCTGGGCGACCTCGCGTCCGACCATGAGCCGGATCAGGCCCGACTCATTGATGTCACCGACGGCGTGTGTCCCCACGCTTTCACCATCGCGCAGCACGGTGACCCGGTCGGCGAGGGCAAAGATCTCCTCGAGACGGTGCGAGATGTAGATGATGCCAACTCCGGCGGCGCGGAGATCGCGGACCACGGCGAAAAGCAGATGCTGCTCCTTCTGGGTGAGCGATGCGGTCGGCTCGTCCATGATCACGATGCGCGCACCGGATCCCAGCGCACAGGCAATCTCAACGAGTTGTTGCTCGGGCATCGACAGGCGGCGGACCTCCATTTCCGGATCGATGGCGGCGCCGATGCGGGCGAGCAGGGTCGCGGCGCGTTCGCGGCGAGCTTTCCAATCAATGCGCCGCAGACCACTGGCCGGCTCGAGCCGCAGAGCAATGTTTTCGGCGACCGTGAGCTCGGGGAAAAGGGCCGGCTGTTGGTAGATGCAAGCCACCCCCAGGCGGCGGGCGGTATCGGGCGTCAGGCCCGCGACGGTTTGGCCCGCCAGCGTGATCGTACCCGAGTCGGGCGCATGGGCGCCGGTCACGACCTTGATCAGCGTGCTTTTGCCCGCGCCATTCTCCCCGAGCAGCGCGTGAACCTCGCCCGCCTGCAGATCGAAGTCCACCCCGCGCAGCGCGCGCACGCCTGCGTAGGCCTTGGCGATCCGGTGGAGTTCGAGAACGGATTCCGACATGCGGGGGAAGGGAGCGGGGTGGGGAGTCTGACAGGAGCCTGTCGGGACAGGCGGAAGGAGGTTTTCGGTGACGCGACCGGTCCGCAAGTGCGAATCGGACGGTCCGGCACCCTGAGCCGGCCGCGCCTGCCGCGAAACCTCCCCGTCAACGGGACAGTCCGCATTTCCCGGCCCGGGTCCCAACCCCCGATCCCGGTGTCACGCATTGCGTGACACTTTGTTTCGGCCGTCCGCCTGCGGGGCGCGAGGGGAGACCGAGGAGTCGGGGATGGTGTGTCACGTAATAAGTGACACTCGGCTTGGGCGGGTGACTGCGTGGGGGCGGGAGCAAAACAAGTTTGTGCCGGGGCGGGGGCGCTTTAGTCACGGGGCATGAATCGGACGGATCGGCTGGTGGCGATGGTGATGTTCCTGCAAGGGCGGCGCGTCGTCCGGGCGGAGGAACTGGCGGAGCATTTTGAGATCAGTGTGCGCACGGTTTACCGTGATGTCGGGGCGCTGAGCGAAGCTGGCGTGCCGGTGGCGGGGGAGGCCGGGGTGGCGGCAAGTCTGGTGAAGGGATACCATCTGCCGCCCGTCATTTTAACTGCCGAGGAGGCCCTCTCCATGGCGGTGGGCG
>CAYZCV010000033.1:0-27623 GCA_964476965.1 uncultured Opitutus sp.
TGCCGCCGCGCAGGCGGCGCGCGCTGATGTTGGGCAGATAGCCCAGTTCCGCCACGGCGGCCCGGACGCGGCGCACGGTCTCAGCGGCGATGCGCCGCTTTTCGTGGTGATTGTTCAGGACCGAGGACACCGCCCCGATCGACACGCCCGCGCGCTCGGCGATGCTGCGAACGGTTACCCGAGCCGGGGCGGGCGGAGTGTCATTGGAAGCGCGTTTGGGCATACCCTTCCCTTTTGCTACCATGCGAGACGCCCAAAGCAAGGCACGACCCGGGCCCGCCGTCCGTGCCTGACGCCGCCGGGGGCCTCAGGGCACCCGGATGAGCCAGACTTCAGCCACCTGGACACCGCGGCCGGTGCCTCCGACGCCCGGTGGGCGGCTCCAGCTGAGCTGCAGGATTCCGTCCTGCGTGGCTTCGACCGGGACGGGAAACTCCAGGGGGCGGACTTCGAGGTCCTTGGCCTGCATCGGATGGATTTCATGAACCCCATCCGCCACGAGCCGGATCTGCGACGCGACCTCGCTGCCGTAGACAACCCTCAGCTTGTAGCGCGAGCGGGGGTCGAGGTTCTCGTAGCGCATCTCCAGCGGCTGGTCGTGGAGGGCCTCGGCGAAGGTCGAGGAAGAGACCCGCGCCACCGCCGGGCCCTGGATCCGCGACGAGGCCCCACTGTGACGGGGCGCAATGTGCATCAGGGGCGAGCGCTGTCCCGCCGGGTCGTCGGCGTAGCTGACCCCGTAGCGCAGCAGATGCGGCTGGGCGGCGATGTTGCCGAGGTCGTCGTAGAAGCCCCCCGGGCCCGGATTGCTCCAGCCGAGGAGGGCATCGATGCGTGCAAGGCGTTCCGGCTCAGTGGCCAGACCGCGGATCTCCGCGAGTTGGGCGCGCAGCCAGGGACCGTTCCCGACCGGAAAATCGATCAGATCGAGATTGGCCGCCCGGCGGGTGCCGATCGCCTTGTAGCGCGGAACGCTCAGCTGCATCCGCACACTCTGGAACAGGGCCTCCGCGAGTTCGAAGACGCGGGCGCGCCAGTCGCCGCCGGGACGAACCGCCGGGGGCAGCAGCAGGGGCTCGGCCGCGGCCATCGCGGGAAGGCTGCCCAGTTCACGACTGCGCCGCAGGACGGACAGGGCGGACTCCTCCTGCGCGGTTTCCGCGATCAGCCGGGCCCGGATCGTCGCGTCATAGTAGGCGCGGTACAGCGCGCTCTGGAAACGCCAGTTGGCCAGCACCGCCGGGCGGGCGGTGCGCTCCATTTCCTGAAACTGCGCGAGCGTCGAATAAACGCCGTCATTGGTCAGCAGCCGGCCCCGCCAGTTGCGTTCCAGGGCCAGCAGCCCCTGGGCGAAGCCCTCCCCTTCCGCCGTGCCGATAAAAAAGCGTCCGTACTCGCGGAGGATCTGGACGACATCCGCCTGGGGATCCCAGCCGAGGCCACTCCAGATGAATTTATTCACGTCATCCGTGCAGCCTTCGGAGTAGGTCAGGAATCCATGCTCCGCGGCAGGTTGGACGCGGCGGAAGATCGCGGCCTGATCCAGCGGCCGCGGCATGATGGGTTCGCGATGAAGGGTCGCCGCCAGGGCGAAGTCCCACTCCGGCACCGGGTACTGCGAGGCGAGGGCGTGCGTGATGTCCGGGTAGAATCGCAGCTTGTAGCGCGCCGGGATCTGAGCCCGGAACGCCTCAATCGTGTCGCTCTGCTGCGGCGCGTAGACAATGCCCTCCAGCCAGGGTTGGTCCTGCGCGATCAGCTCGTAAAAGTCCTTCATCCAGTCGCCCTGAAAGCCCTGCGGCGAAATCCACATCTTGGCGCCCGGGTGCAGTTGCTGCAGCTGGGCGGTCTGCTTCGCGACGAGCGGGAAGAGCACCTTCGGCGCGGTGTGCCCGGGATCACCGCCCGGGACGAACATCGCGTCGACCCTCGGCAGCTGACGGAGAACATCGCCCCACTCCTTGAGCGAGGCTTCCACCGTCGCCGGGTCGCTGTAGTTTTCGTCGAGCGCGGGGTACCAGAGCCAGAAATCGATGCCGTACTCCTTCGCGATGCGGGACTGGTGCGCGAGCATCTCGATCAACGGCCGCGGGAAGTGCGGACTCTCCGCCGCATCGTCCGTCCGGGGCGGCATACCTTCGATCGCATTCGCGCCGAAGATCACGAGTTCCCGAATGTAGGCCTCCCACTGCGCCACGTCCCACCCGTCATAGGAATTGGTCTTGGGCCGATAGCCCAGCTGGTGCCCGCGCAGCGCGTAGGCCGGGGCGGTCTCGAGGACGAGGCCGGCGGCCACCGAAGCAGCGCCGCGACCGTACTCCATCAAGCGGAGCAGACGGCCAGCGCCGTAGAGCACCCCGCGGGCATCGTTGCCGGCGATCACAATCCGGCCCGGCGAGGTGAGCAGACGATACCCCTCAGGCTGCGTGGCCCCGGGACCGGCCACAGCCTCGGCCAGCTCGGGAAACGCACGGGCCAGCGCAGCGCGCTGGCCAAGGTAGATCACCGGTCCCCCACCCGCTCCGACCGTCTCGCCCTGCGGCCAGGTGATCTGACTGCGCTTCTGCGTTTCCTCCACCAGCATCTGCGCTGCCTTGCGCTCCGGCCCGGTCATGCCCGGAGCCAGCACCACCCGCGCCGACGCGAGGTCCAAACGACCGGCCGCATCCTGGCTCCAACCGGGAAGCGCGCTGGCGCACAGCAGGACCAGAGCGAGTGAACGCGAAACGATGAAACCCGGGAGGAAGCGGAGCATGGCAGTCATGGCGGATGAAGGAACGGGGCGTTGGACGAGGGGCGCGCGAACGTCAGGGAGAAACTAGAGCTTCTGCGGATCGAGGATCACATGCTTGATGCGCTCGCGGTTCCACGTGTACGTGATGTGAACGCGGCCGTCCCGGGTCTGGATCACCGCGGGGTAAGCGTAGCCATGGCGGTTGGGTTCGGTCTCGAGCGTGGCGACCATTTTCCAGGTGACCCCATCGGTGGAGGTCGCGACATTGAGCGGCCAGCGCGTGCCCCAATTGCGGACGTCCGCGGATTCCGGGCCGTCCTTGTGATTGTAGACCAGCAACTGACGCCCGTCGGCCAGCGTGACCGCATCGCTGCCGCTATTCGGAATGTGAAGACCGGACGACGTCATCTTGCTCCAGGTGCGCCCCTGGTCGGCCGACCAGTTCTGCGTGATGACCTTCTCCTTGCTGCGGCTGAGGATCTGCAGGCGCCCATCCGGGTAAGTCAGGACACTGGGCTGGATGGCATTGAATTCCTCCTTGGTGTTCAAAGGACCGACCCGTTCCCATGTCCGGCCGACATCGCGACTGATCTCGATGTGAACGAGCCAGCCGAGTTCAGCGTCCTCTATGCTCGAGGGCGAAATGAGGGTGCCGTCCGCCAGCTGGACCGGCTTGTTCTTGATCGGCCCCAGGATGTCCTCGGGCAGGCGGCGCGGCTCGCTCCACGTGCGGCCATCATCCGTCGAGGTCATCACCATGCCCCACCATTTCTCTGGGCTGGGCCCCACCTTGTAGAAGAGCATGAGCGGCCCGGTCTTCGGCTGGAAGAGAACCGGATTCCAGGTCGGGTACCGCTTGGCGGCATGCTGCACCCCGTCGGCGACGGCCACGCCCTCGGTCCAGCGCCCATTCTCGTAGCGCGCCAGCCAGATGCGGACATCTGGATGACTCTCGTGGGTGCCGCCGAACCAGGCGGCCAGCAGGGAGCCCGCCGTCGTCTCGACGATCGTCGAGGCATGACTCTGGGGGTACGCAGCCTTTTCGTAGATGAACTCGGCCTTGACGATCGCGGCGTCACCCGGGAGCGAGGCACCAGCGAGTCGGACCGCAACCAGGGCAAGGCAGAGCAGGAGGCGAGGTTTCATGAGGTAAGTCGGGGATAAGGCCCGCGAGCCGCCCGCACCGGAGGACGGGAGGCACGGACCGGGGCGGGACAGGAAAGCAGGGCGAAGGGGCGGCAGCGTCACGCAAACGGGGCGACGACGGGCGAAGGACGGGGTGATCCCTCGCACTGCGAGCAGGACAAAGCTAAAATGTTTTAGCAAGCCCGTTCCCGGCGGGCAGATCGGGCCACGCCCGCTCGCGTCATCAGCCCTTAGACGGTCCCAGCGCCCGAATCGAACGCGGCCTTGGGGTCACCCATGCGGGTGCGCAGCGCGGTGATCTCGGCACTGAGGGTATCCCGCGTCGCGATGATGTCCGAGCTGTGGATGATGAAATTGGCCCCCGCCCGGCACCACGATTCCTCCCGTTGCGCGGGCATCCACGAGTGGATCCCCGCTCCCACCCCGGCCGCCCGCGCCCGGCGGAAGATGTCCACGACCGCCGCCTCAAACTCCGGGGTGTCGTAGCGCTCCGGCTGCCCGAGACTGCAGGACAGGTCGTGCGGGCCAATCAGGACGGCGTCGAGGCCTTCGACCGCGAGCAAGTCGTCCAGTGCCTCGATCGCGGGGACGCTTTCGATGTTGATGATAAGCGAGTGCGCCTGGGCCTGGGCGGCGACATAGGCCTCGAGCGGTGGCTCAAAGGCGATCTGGCCCGACACGGCCGCGGCCAATTTGGCCCCCTTGACCGGACGCCGCTTGACGGCTCCGGCGAGCGCCCGGACCTCCGCCACCGTCTCGACATAGGGCGCAATCAGACCACAGGCACCGCCGTCCAGAACCTGACAGGCCGCATACGGATCGGGCGAGGCGATGCGCACGACGGGGGCGAGCCCGGCATACCGATAGGCCTGACACATCCACGACAGCGCATGCCGGTCGATCGGGAGATGCTCCGTGTCGATGAAGACGAAATCGAGCGGCATCCCCGCCAGCAACGGAACCCAGCGCGGCGAGGTCGAGGCGACCATCGTGCCGTACAGACGCTGACCGGAACGCAGGGCCGAGCGAAGTTGGGTGCCGTTCATGAAGTTCGAAAAGGGGCCAGACCCCACCCCACCGACTGCGCCGGGCCGCGGGGCCTAGACGAGGCGCAGCGACTTGAAGTAGCGCCGGAACTCGGCCTCGATCCGCACTGCGAGGCGGGCGGATTCCTTGGAGACGATGGTCTTGGGCGCACCGGGGTCAAAGCCACGGGCCGAGATGCCGCAGGACACATTGAGCGGGAATGTGAGCTGATCAACGATCCGGCCCACCTCCTTCATGCGCGCCTCGGGGATCGTGACATCACCCGTCGCACCCTCATGACAGATGCGGAAGATCTCCACCATGTATTCGGGCGTGAAATTGACGAGCCCGCCGATGCAGCCGGCGGCGCCGAGCCCAAACACTTCCGGCAGACGAGTGTCGGCACCGGAGAAAACCGAAAAATTCTTTTTCCGGCCCAGTTCAATCAGCGCCGGGTGATAGCCGAATTCGCCCCCGCTCTGCTTGATGCCCACCATGTTCGCGCGGTCCGCAAAGGCCGCGACTGTCTCGATCCCGATGCGGTTGCTGGTGAGCTCCGGGAAATTGTAGAGATAGAACGGCAGGTCCACGCGATCGGCCGCGTGGAGAAAGAACGCCAGCATGTCGGCCTGGGACACCGGGAAAAAGCTGGGCGGCATCACCGCGGCGCCGGCCGCGCCCAGGCGACGGGCCGTCTTGCCGAGCGCGACCACCTCGTCGAGGCGAATGGAACTGAGATTGGCGATGACCGGTACCGGCGCCGCCAACTCGATCACCGCCGCCAGCACCTCCTCGCGCTGCGCGAGGGACATGCGCGGAAACTCGCCCGTGCTCCCCAGCGCCAGGAAGCCGTGCACGCCGCACGACTTGAGCCAGTGGATGTGGGCCGCGAGCGCGCGCTTTTTCAGCCGACCCCGCGCATCGAGCGGGATCCAGAGGGCGGCCAGAATACCTTTACGGGGAGCAGATGGTCTCATGGGAGCAATCCGCTCCACGCAGGGCAAAGCGGTGCATTTGCTAAAACGTTTTTTATCTTCGCGCGGTCAAGTGAATAGATGACCGCCGGCTTCGGGCCGGCGGTCGCGGGGTGGCCGTGATCGGGTCAGCGTGCGATCGGCAGGGAGTAGAAGAAGCCGTCCTCGGCCCCGATCACCAGGATCGGTTTTCCGTCCCAATGCGCGATGGTCGGCGTGGTCGAGTGCGCGGCCAGAATCTGCGTGTGCACGGGACCGACATCCTTGAAGCGCCAGCGGCCCTCGGCATCCCGGCCGAGACCGCGAAGCACATTAACATTGGTCGCGCTGTTCACGAGCAGGTCCTGTTCACCATCACCGTCCCAGTCGTGGAAGGTGAAGGTGCGCCGACCGCTGCCGCCCGCGCGGCGCTCGTTCATGCGCAGCAGGCCCGACACCTCATTCATCGGCCGGCCGCTGCCATCATAGGAGGACACGCCTTCGCCCCAGAAGACGCGCTGGGGCGGAAGCAGCTCGAGGGCGCCAGCGGCGGTCTTGCGCCGCTCGAAGAATGCAAGATAGCCCTCCTGGTCGAGCATCACGAGGTCCAGCAGGCTGTCGTGATTCCAGTCGATCACCTTCGGCGTGGTGCGCCATTGCGTGACCAGGGCCTTCCCTTCCGGCTGCCACCAGACCCAGGACGGCTTGGGGGTCTCGCCCGTCCAGGCCACCTCAATCGCCTGCGCCTCGGCGAGCCGCGGGGCGGTCTTGGTGCCGATGTTCCGATAGAAGAAAATCTTCCCCCAGATGCCATTCGTCACGACATCCAGCAGGCCGTCGCCGTCCCAATCGGCCACGTTGGGATTCGTGTAACCCCACTTGGCCTCGGCGGGTCCCTGAATGGAGCCGTTGTAGCCCGCCTGCTCGCGCAGGAGCGTGGTTCCCGCGTTCAGGTAGACCGGCGCCGCCCAGCGGATCGGATTGCCGCCCAGATTCTTGATGAAGCCGATGTGGCCCGCCGTATTGCCCGCCACGAGGTCTTCGAGGCCATCGCCATCCCAGTCGACGCTGACCGGGGCGGACAGCGCGCCAAATTTCACGTGTTCCGCCTGCTGGCGGAAGTAGCGTGGTGGCAGGAACTGTGGGACGCCGTCAACCAGCTGGCCCGTGCCCTCCACCAGCGCGACCCGACCATCCTCATCGCCCACGACGAGGTCGAGGTGGCCATCGCCCGTGAAGTCCACCGCGACCGGCGTGATCATGCACAGCTCCATCGTCAGCTTGCGCCCGCCGGCCTTGAGTTCGCGGCCCGGCGCGAAACGCGGCTCGGTGCGGGTGCCGACATTCTGAAAGTAGGTGAAACCATCGATGAACTCGCCGCAGAGCAGATCGAGGTCTCCATCACGGTCGAAGTCCTCGAAGCTGGGCGAAGCCATGCCAAAGACGTCGATCGGCTTGCCCTCGGTCGTCAGGAGCTTGACCGGCTCGCCGTAGCGCGGGGACTCATTCGTGCCCTCATTGCGCTTGTGATAAACATAGCCGCGCAGCGGCCCGTTCTTCCACTTGCCGGATGCATCCCAGGCATCGTCCCACCCATAATCACCCCAGAAATCGATACCGACCGCGAGGTCCTGCACGCCGTTTCCGTCGAGATCGACAAACTTCCACTGGTTGGCGCGGATCCGCCCTTCCTGCAGATGAATCTTGGTCGGGTCGCCCAATGCGACCGGCTGGCTGAAGCCCGCCTGCCGGAAGTTCGGGTGGTACGCGCCGGCCGTGGTCACCCGCGGCTGTCCGTTGACGTAGGAGATTTGCGGCGAAGGTCCGGCCGGTCCCTGGTGCTGCCCGGGCGCGAAGACCGGAAGCTGCGTCATGGGATCAACCGTCCCCGTGTTCAGGAAAACATAAATGCCGTTCGAGGGGCGGTCCGTGCACACCACCACGAGGTCCATCAGCCCGTCCGAATTCCAGTCCATCGGCAGGGGCCAGGCCCAGAGCCCGACGCCCAGATCGGTCAACAGGCCGGGGTTGTTGTAGGTCAGCTTGGCCATCGCCGCATTGTCCGCCGCGCGCAGGGCGGGCGT
This sequence comes from uncultured Opitutus sp., assembly GCA_964476965.1. Taxonomy (GTDB): domain Bacteria; phylum Verrucomicrobiota; class Verrucomicrobiia; order Opitutales; family Opitutaceae; genus CAMAXB01. The sequence continues at coordinate 7,944 of CAYZCV010000033.1, forward strand.
GGCAGCGGGGATCAGGGCAAGCAGAAGGGCGGGGAGGAAACGGGAGGTTGTCATACGCGGAAGGGGCGGAGGGTAAACCGGCGAGCGTCGGTCTCAGCGAGGGCGTCCGGGCCGGCAGGAAGGCGCGAACCCGGGCGAGGGAATGGAGATCGGCCATCCTGACCGATTCGCTGGCGGAAAAGGCGGGCGGCCGCAGGCGCCGCCCGCCGGTGAATCCGGCACTGACCGGACTTAGAACTGCGTCGTCACGCTGAAACGATAGCTCCGAGGAGCCTGGTCACGCGTGATGTAGAACGGGACGTCGCCGAGATTCGTCACCATCAGGTCGAAGTTGTAATTCTTCCAGGTGTAGGCGGCGCCGACATCGAAGCTGTACTGGCTGTCGGGGATCTCGGTCAGACCGAAGTTCGTGATCTGGGTGTAGAGCGGACCGACGGCATTCATGCCGGCCTTCAGCTCCCAACCCTGGCCGGCCTCATCGGTCAGGCTGTACTTGGCGAACACGTTCGCATTCCACTCCGGCGCGAAGCGCAGGGGGATCGTGCCGGGATTCGCAGCCGTGGTCCAACCCGCCGAATTCTGCTGGCCGGTGAAGGCCTGGCTGGTGGTCATGTCGGTGAAGTTACCGATGAAGCTCAGGCGGTCGGTGAGCGCACCGTAGACGCTGAACTCATAGCCCTTGGACTGCGCGCCCTCGATCTCGGTGACCGTGCCGAAGGTCACGGGAACGCCCTGGGACGTGCCGTTGGCGAGAATGTTCACCGTGCTGCCGGTCCGGGTCATCTCCCAGTAGTTGAGCGTGAAGGACAGGCGGCCCTGGAGGGCCTCGCCCTTGATGCCGAACTCGTTGAGCTCCGTCAGCGGGCTGACCGTGAAGAACTCAGACAGGCGCGGATCGCCGGCCAGCAGGCCGTTGTAACGCTGAATCGTGCGCGACGCGTCGTTCTGGACGCTCTCCACCGCGTAGACCGCGAGATTGGGCCGGAGCTTGAACGTCACGCCGTAGCGATAGGAATCGAGCGACGTGTCGGCGCCGCTGGCGCGGAGACCCGTGACCTTGTTGCGCGTCTCCGTAACCTCGTCGTCCGTACGGATGCCGCCGGTGAGGAGAACGCGGTCCTTGAAGAACCCGAGATCCTGCTGGATGAAGTAGCCGAGCGAGTGTCCGCTGGATTCGGTGAAGCTCGTCCGGGGCAGATTGGACACGCGACGGCCGTCGAAGTAGGACTTGCTGTAGCCACCCGCCTTCATCGCCACCATGTTGAGCGTGTTGAAGGGCGCATCGGGGATGCCGGTGTAGTTCGAATTCTCGCTCTCGGAATCGTCGTAGGAGTAGCCGATCATCGTCATGCCCGTAAGCACATCGCGGAAGCTGTACTTCGCGATGAGATCGCCCTGGGTCGTGTTGCCGCGGCGCCAGCCGATGCTGCCGGTGTACTGCGAGTTGACCGTCGTGCGCGTGTTGTCCTCACCCGTGAAGGCAAAGGTGTTGTTGCTGAAGTAGCGCAGGTTGGCGACCTGGCGGAAGTAGAGCCAGTCGGCGAACTGGTGCGTGAAGAACAGCGTGCCGGCGGCGGTCTCGGTCTTGTCCTGGTTGCCGGGACCCGAGATGTTGAAGTTCGCCGGGAGGCCGAGGGCCGTGATCGGATCCGTGCTGTTGTCGAACCGCGGGATCAGGCGGCGCATCTTTTCGGGATAGACCGCAAAGCCGTGGCCCTCCTCACGCGAAGGGGTGTTCAGCTTGAGCAGCTCCGCGTTGAAGATGAGGTCCGTGCGCGGTCCGATCTGCCATTTGAACGAGGGATACGCGGTGTAGTTCTTGACCTTCTGGAACTGGATGTAGTCCTCGCCATCCTGCCAGGAACCGGCGAGGCGGAAGGCAACCGCTTCGTTCCAGCCCGGGGAGTAGTTCGTGTCGAACTCGACGCGGTTCATCATCCCGTCGTACTCGTCGAAGCTGATCGCGTACTTGAGCTGGGTGGAGTTTACGCCGATGTCGGGTTTCTTGAGGATGTAGTTGAGCAGGCCGGTGCCGCCCGCGCGGCCCTGAACCGCGGAGGGCGGGCCCTTGACGACCTCGAGCCGCTCGTAGCCGACCATGTCGCGCTTGTTGTTGCCCATGCGAACACCGTCGACGGAGATCGAGCCGTTGGTCTCGAAGCCGCGCAGGTTCACGCCGTCGCCCGAACCGGCATTGCGGTTGCGGACGTAGACATTGGCGACATAGCGGAAGGACTGGTCGAAGGTCGTCGCCCCGATGTCCTTGAGGAACTCCTTGGTGACGATGTCGACCGTCTGCGGGATATCGATGATGGGCGTGTTGGTGCGCGTCGCCGTCGAGGCGGACGAGACCTTGTAGCCGCTGGATTTTTCCGCCGTGACGGCGAAGGGCGTCATCACGATCGTCTTGTCGGCCTCCTCCGATTCACCGGAGGCGGGAGTCACGGGTTGGGCCGGAAGGGAGAGGGCCGCCGCCGCGACGGAAAGCGCGGAAGCCGCGCGTCGAATGAAGGGATAAGGGTGCATAAGGGTTTCCTGGCGTCAGGGTGACTTGGGTTGGGTAACGGAACTCAGGCCGGCCGGAGCGAACTCCAGCGTGGGCCGAGGGGAACCTGCACGGGGGGATGCGGATTACGCCGCTCACCACATAAATCGTTTTAGCAATGTCAAGCGGACCCGGCCGAATGCCTTCGCCCGACGGGCGGCGGATCCGCGGGCGAAGACAGGGCGTTTTCCCTCGTAAATCCGCCGCTAGACGCCCTTCGAAAACCGCCCCGTTCCAAAACCGCGCAGCGTTTCCCACCCCCCCTGCCGGACCGGTTTATGGCCTTCCGGCCAGCGCGTGATTCTAACAATTAGAACTCTGATGGATGGCCCCGGAGACAGAATTCTCCACGGTCGCACAACCCCCACCCGACCGGGACTTCCGGATCGAAACGCGCCCCGGTCGCGTCCGCCGATTCTCGCCCCCCCCGGCGGCTACCTGCTTTCACCACCCTGACATGACACGGCTTGGCGCACTCCAACGGACGGGCATGGCCCTTCTGCTTTGCGGTCTGGCCCTCCGCGTGGCGGCGGCAGAGAACGAGTCCGGGGCAGACCTTTTCGCTGCCCTCACCGCCGCCAACGACCGGAACGTGGCCAATGTGCTGGGCGGAGCGGCCGGCAGCACCGTGGTGCAGGCCGGACGCATCCTGACCCTCGCCGCCGCCCATGCCAACCCCCGGTCGACGTTTCACCACGACGACCGGCTCCTCGCGGCCATCGCCGAGACCGCGGCCGGGCTTGAGGCGACCCTGGGCCCGGGCGGGCTCTGGTCGATCGGCAACCTTGATTCCCCACCCGACTCGTCGTTTGCGCTCAAGGCGCTGGCGCGGGGCCAGTTTTTTCTCGAGCGCGACGGTCAGCCTGCGACCGCACCCGTGCGAGCCGTGCTCAAGCGGATCATCCTGGCGGTCGCCGAGGGGGTTCGCACCGGGGGGGTGCACACCCCCAATCATCGCTGGGCGATCTGCGCCGCCCTCGCCCATGTCAATCGTCTGTATCCGGATCCTCGTTACGTGCAACGGATTGACGAGTGGCTGGCGGAGGGCATCGATGTGGATGCGGACGGCCTGTGGGCCGAGCGAAGCTCCCGGTACACCGCCGAGGTCAATCATCCCGCCCTGGTCGACCTCGCCATCCTGCTCGATCGTCCCGCGCTGCTCGAGCCGGTGCGGCGCAGCCTCGACGCATCGCTGTTCCTCTTCGAGCCCAACGGCGAGGTCGAAACGGTCGCCTCGCGGCGCCAGGACCAGCGGGCCGGGGCCCGCGAGCACGTGGGGAGCTACCACTACGCCTACCGCTACCTGGCGATGCGCGACCGCAACGGAACCTACGCCGCGGTTGCCCAGTGGATTGAGCGCGAGTTCCTGCCGGAACTCGGCCAGTTCGCAGGGCAGCAGAACTCGCCGCTCGCGCTCCTGCTGGATTGGCCCGACTTAGCCGGGCCGCTGCCGGCGGAGACTCCCCTGCCGGCCGCCTATGCCCGGGTATTTCCGCTCAGTGCCCAGGTCCGCCTCAAGCGCGGACCCTTCACGGCCACCGTCTTCGGCGGAACTGATTGGTACGAGGGATTGGGCGTCGGCTCGGGCCTCTCCTCCAACCCCACCTTTTTCAAGCTGCGCAAGGGCGCGGTCATCCTGGATTCAGTCCGGATGACTCCAGCCTTCTTCTCCACCGGTTTCTTCCTGAGCGAGGGCCTGCGGACGGAGTCCGGAGCCTATGTCCTCTGGCAGGATCTCGCGGTCCCCTACCACCATCCCCTCCCCGTGGACCAGCGGCGCGCCGATGGGCAGTATCCGCTCGAGGCCGACATGGGATCGCAGGGGGTCCGCGGCCGTTTCTTCAGCCGCATGGCCTTCGCCCAGCGCCCGAAGCACTTTGTCAGCCTGCGCAGCCGCGTCACGGTCTCCGACGTGCCCGAGGGATTCGATCTCCACTTCGAGATCGACGGACAGCCCGGCGTCAGCGTGACGATCGAGCTCGCCTTCCGCGCGGGCGGCACGCTCACCGGGGTTCTGCCCGGCACAAGCCCCGACGGCCCCGGCGCCGCAGGGGCTGACCGCAACCGGGGCGGTCCGGCCAACCCGGCTGACGTCGCCAACACCCACCTATTGAAGTCGGGCTACGCCCGCTACCAGGTGGGCACCGACCACCTCGACTTCGGTCCGGGGGTCTTCCACCGGCCGCCCGGCCGCATGGAGGGAGAGACCTTCACGTGGGTGGGCGGAAACCTGCGCACGGAGGGCGAGCGCGTCTACCTTACCGGCGTGACTCCCTTCCGCCATACGCTCACCTTCCGCTGAGCGAACCCACCGTTTCTCCCCTCGGTTCATGACGCTTTCCCTTTCCCCGGTTCCCGCGACGTTCGCCGCCTCAGGTCTGCATCCCCTCGATTACGCCATCGTCGGCGCCTACCTAGTCATCGTTCTTTTTCTCGGCAAGCTGGGCTCGCGCCACACGACGAACCAGGAGGGTTTCTTCCTCGCGGATCGCAAGCTGGGCAAGCTCTACCAGTTTCTCCTCAATTTCGGGAACTCCACGGACTCGAACGGCGCGGTCAGCTCAGCCAGCCTCGTCTACCAGCAAGGCGTGTCGGGCGTCTGGCTCGGGTTCCAGATGATCTTTCTGAACCCCTACTACTGGTTCATGAATCTCTGGTTTCGCCGGGTCCGGCTGGTCACGACCGCCGACCTGTTCGAGGAGCGGCTGGGCAGCCGGGGGCTCGCCTCGTTCTATGCGCTCTTCCAAAGCTTCTCCGCGATGGTCGTCGTGATCGGCTTCGGCAATCTGGTGACCTACAAGATCAGCTCCACCCTCGTGGTGAAGCCAGAGGCCACCTGGAGTCCGGTCGAGCGGGTCGCCGTGGAGGAACACCGTGAACTCAAGCGCCTGGAGGGCTCCGCCCGGACGGCACCGCTGTCCGAGCCGGACCGGCAGAGGCTCGACCACCTGCGCGAACGCGATGCGCGGGGCGAGCTGCACAGCTACATCACGGCCCTGCCCCCGCTGCCCTTCTACCTCGTCTACACCCTGATCGTCGGAGCCTACATCGTGATGGGCGGACTGACCGCGACCGCGTGGAACGAACTCCTGCAGGGCATCCTGACCCTGTTGTTCTCGATCATCCTGATCCCGCTCGGCCTCGCCGCGATCGGCGGCTGGTCCGCGCTCGGCGAGCGCGTTCCCGCGGCCATGTTCGATCTCGTCAGCACCGGCACCGGCGCGCAGAGCGTCACGCCCGTCGTGCTGTTGGCGATGGCGGTCGTGGCGCTGGTTCAGATCAACGGCATCATTGGCAACATGAGCATCAGCGGGTCGGCGCGGAGCGAGTACGCTGCGCGGTTCGGCGCCGTGACCGGCACCTATGGCAAGCGGCTTCTCATGATCATGTGGGCCTTCTGCGGACTCATCGCCGTCGCGCTTTACCAGGGCCCCACGGCGCTCTCCGACCCCGACTCGGCCTGGGGCCTGATGTCCGTCCAGTTGCTCGGCCCCGGCCTGCTCGGCCTGATGCTGATCGGGCTTCTCGCGAACAACATGGACACCGTGGCCGCGCAGACCCTCGCGATCTCCGCCCTGTTTGTCCGCAATGTGTACCAGCCGATTCGCGGCAGCCTGCGGGAATCCGAGGCCGTGCTGATCAGCCGCCTGACCATTGCCGTGGTGCTCAGCACCGGCATCGCCGCGGCGATGCTGATGGACAGCGTCCTGTCCGTCCTCGTGCTGGTGCAGACGGTCAGCGTGCCCTTTGGCGCGGCCGTCCTGCTGATGTTCTTCTGGCGGCGGCTCACCGTGACGGCCTGCTGGCTCGGGCTGATCGCGGCCATCCTGATCAACATCCTGCTCCCGCTCACCCTCTCCCAGGTCGAGGCCGTCCGGACCAGTCCGGACCTCGCCATCCGCGCGGTGGCGGCCGACGGGAGCTTCTCGCCGGTTTATTTCGAATCCGTCATCCGTGAGGTGCCGGCGGACCCGGCGAGCCCGCTGGTCGGCCGGGGACGCTTCCATCTTGAACTCCATCTGCTGGCGCTCGCCGGCATCGACGTCGCGGAGCTCTCGGCGAGCAACCGCTTTGCGGCCCGGTTCTTCTTCAATGCACTCTCGCCCTTTGTGCTCCTGATCGGGCTCAGCCTGATCACCCGCGCGCCGGATCGCGACCGCGTGGACCAGTTTTTCGGCAAGATGAAGACCCCGGTCGCGGCCACGCCCGAGGCGGACGAGGCCGAGATGGCGCTGACCCGAAGCCAGCCAAGCCGCTTCGATCATCTGAAACTGTTTCCGCGCTCCGCCTGGGAGTTCTCCCGCTGGGACCGGACCGATGCGATCGGCTTCGCCGTCTGCTGCGCGGTCTCGGGCGCGATCATCGCACTGTTCTGGGGCCTGCTGCGCTGGGCCGCGCCGTGAGCGTGCCCGTCGCCGGCTAGCGGGGGCGGATGGTTGGCCCCTCGACCCACGAGGCCTCAAGGGTGATGGTCTGCGGCGAGACGGGCACCCCGCGCTCCTGACGCAGGAGCATCGCAACCACGGTCTCGACGGCGGCCGCGCCGAGCGGGCGGGGTTGCAGGTCGAGTCCGGCACAGGGCCCGGTCCGCTCGGTTACATTCAAATTGAAGTAGCCCACATCCTCCGGCACCCGGACGCCGGCCTCCTGCAGCCAGGTCACCATGATCTGCTGGTGCCCCACCACCAGGTCCGGCTTGTACTGGTGGAACCAGGCCAGGAACTGCTCCCGCGTGAGCGCCGACTCGATCAGGGCCGGAATCCCGACATCCCGCGTGTAGCCGCGGAAGAAGGCGAGGAAACCCGCACTCCACTTCTTCTTGAGGCGCGTGTCCTTGCGCTCCTCGATGCTCAGCCCAATGCGCCGATAGCCGCGCTGGGTGAGTCGCTCCAGGGCGTGCATGATCGAAACATAATGATCCGGGAGGATCGTGTGGAGGGCCGGCTGGATCAGACAGTGGTCCATCTGCACGGCGGCAAACCGCGAGAAATCCATATCCGACAGGTCCTGCGACTGGTTGAAGGGCAGCAGAACGACCCCTGCGATGCCCCGCGCCGCCAGCACGCCCTGCAAGCGGCTGTGCGACAGCGCCTGTTCGTGGTCGCCCAGCCAGAAAAGTTCGGTATTGAAACCCAGACTACGGGCCCGCGCCTCGGCCCCGGCGACAATCTCCTGGTGAAAGAGCATGAGCTGCCGACGCCCGCCCTCGGCAGTGTCGACCAGCGCCAGGGTGCCGCGGTAGTGCTGCTGCGAGCCGCGCCGCACGGCCGACAGGGCCGCGCAGATCAGGGGGTTGGGCTGGTAGCCCGCCCGATCAGCCGCCCGCCTCACCCTCGCGCGGGTTGACGCTTTCACGCGCGGACTGTCGCGCAACGCCTCGGAAACGGTCGCCACGGACAGGCGAAGCTGACGGGCCAAGCTGCTGATCGTAGGGGGACGGGGCATCTTTTCTAACGGTTAGAAAATCCAGCGGTCGCGCTGTGACAATATTTATTCACGGTTTCGCCACCCGGCCCGTCGGACCGTCCCCGCCACGCCTGCCCGCATGAACCCCTCCCTGCTCTGCCGCCGCCCGCGCAACCCCGTTTTCGAACGGTGGCGGACGAACTGATCCCCTCATTCCTCTTCGGCCCGCTGGCCGGTCCTTCCGGCGGGTTTCTTGTCGCGCTCCCGCTTACACCCAGGTGAAAACCGCCGCCGTCATCGGTATCTCCCGTTACGCCCGCTACCATCTCTTCATGGCGCTGGAGCAGGCTCTGCACGGAAAGCTGAGGCTCGTCGCCGTCGTGGTCGTCAATCAGAAGGACGAGGTCTTCCTCTGCGGGCGCCTGCGCAGCCTGGGCTGCGAAATCTTTGACGACACGGCCGCCCTCTGGGCCCGGTGGCATGACCGGATTGATCTCTGCTTCATCCCCACCGGGATTCATCTGCACGCCCCCATGACCCTGGAGGCGCTGGCCGCGGGGGCCAATGTCCTCGTGGAGAAGCCGCTGACCGCCACCGCGGCCGAGGCGGACGAGATCATCGCGGCCGAACACCGCACCGGACGCTTCGTCGCCGTCGGCTTTCAGGATCTTTACACGCCATCGACCTGGCACATCAAAGAGCGGCTCCTCGCGGGCGCGATTGGTGACCTCGAGTCCATCACGCTGGTCGGACTGTGGCCGCGCCATGCCGGCTACTATGAACGCAACGAATGGGCCGGACGGCTCAAGCAGAACGGGCAGTGGGTGCTGGATTCGCCGGTCAACAATGCCTTCGCCCATTTCCTCAATCTCGGTCTCTTCTGGGCCGGCTCCGCCCTCGCCGGCTCCGCGGATGTGCGCGCGGTCGAATGCGAACTGTACCGGGCCCAGCCGATCGAGAATTTCGATACCTGCTGCATCCGGGCCGAGTTGGCCGGCGGCCCTCGGCTGCTGGTTTACGCGACGCACAGCTGCGAGGAGGACCGCGTGCCCCTGATGACCATCAAGGGTTCGCGCGGTGAACTCGTCTGGGTGCAGGAGAGCCACTACGAATTCATTCATGCCGACGGGCGCCGCGAGCGCGGGGCCGTACCGGGGAAGATCGAAACCAAGCTGATGATGGCCGACGCTGTCCTCGATCGATTTGCGCGTCCCGACGCCCGGATCTGCGGGACCGCGATCGCCCTCCGGCACCTCCGGCTGGTCGACGCCGTCCATCAGGCCAGCGCCATCATTGACGTGCCCGCAGTGCATGTGCGCCAGCGTGTCGCCGCCTCGGGAAAGTGGCGCGAGATCATCGGGATTGAGGCCGCGATCGACGAGGCCAGCCGCACCGGAAAACTTTGGTCCGAACTCGGCGTGCCCTGGGCCCGGCCGGCTGGCCGCCATCCGGCGTCTCGCGGCGCCGCGTGACGGGGGGCGGGCGGGCCGGCCGGCCTGAACCGGCCTGACTACTTGCGCCAGATATCGCCCTCGCCGTCAGCAAACCAGCGCACGGTCGTGACCTTTTGCTGGGTGTAGAAGCTGACGCCCTCGCGCCCCTGCACATGCAGATCGCCAAAGAACGAATCGCCCCAGCCGCTAAACGGGAAGTGCGCCATCGCCGCGGGCACCCCGACGTTGATGCCGACCATGCCGGCACGAATCCGATGCTTGAACTCGCGGGCGGCCTTGCCTGAGCGCGTGAAGATCGCCGCGCCGTTGCCATAGACAGACCGATTGGCGAGTTCGATCGCCGCATCCAGATCGTCCATGCGGAGCACGCTGAGCACCGGACCGAAAACCTCCTCCCGCATTAGCACGTTGGAGACGGAAGGTGCCTGTTCGACGATTGAAGCACCGACGTAAAACCCGCCCGGTGCCTCGGGGACCCGCAGCGTGCGGCCGTCCGCGAGGACCTTGGCTCCTTCCTGCTCCCCTTGCGCCAGCAGCGTAAGGACCCGATCGCGATGCTGGGCCGAGATGACCGGCCCCATCTCGGGCTGCTGCCCGGCATCGCCGTCCGTGCGCCCGATTTTCATCGCCCGCGTGGCGTCGATCAAGGTCGGCAGTACGCGCTTCGCGGCGTCGCCCACGACCAGCGCCGTCGAACCCGCCATGCAGCGCTCGCCGGCACAGCCGAATGCGGCCCCCGTGACACCCTCGACCGTGCGGGCAACATCCGCATCGGGCATGACAAGAATGAAGTTCTTCGCTCCCCCCGCCGCCTGCACGCGTTTGCCGTGGCGGGTGCCCGTCTCATAGATGTAGCGGGCCACCCCGGTCGATCCCACAAAGGACACGGCCTTGACCAGCGCATGCGCCAGTAGACGGTCCACCGCCTCGCGGCCGCCGTGCACCAGATTAAAGACACCCTTGGGCAGGCCCGCCTCCGCCAGGAGTTCGGTCAGACGGACCGCGGTCAGGGGCACCTTCTCGCTCGGCTTCAGGATGAAGGTATTCCCGCAGGCCAGCGCGATGGGGAACATCCACATCGGTACCATGGCGGGAAAATTGAAGGGCGTGATGCCGACGCAAACACCCAGCGGTTGACGGAGCGTCTCGCAATCAATGCCGCGGGCAACGTTCTCCAACGTTTCGCCCATGAGCAGGGCGGGAACGCCGGTCGCGTACTCGACCACCTCGAGCCCGCGCTGAAGATCGCCCCGGGCTTCACCACGGGTCTTGCCATGCTCCCGCGAGATCAGGGCGGCGATCTGGTCAAAGTCCCGCAGCAGGAGCTCGCGATAACGGAACAGCACCCGGGCGCGCTCCATCGGAGGCGTCTCCCACCAGCCGGGAAAGGCCGCCTGCGCTGCCTCGACCGCGGCATTGACCTCGGATGCGGTCCCGACCGGCGTGCGCGCGATCACTTCACCCAGCGAGGGATTGTGGACATCGGTTGAGGCGAGCTGCGCCGGGCGCAGCCACTCGCCACCGATGAAGAAAGGAACGGTCGGGACAGTCGTGGACATGGAAACGGAAATGGCGGACGGTGGATTGACGAATCGGGTCAGACCGGAAACAGGCGGGCCCGGACCTGCGCGAGCAGATCGGCATACCCACCGAGAAATTGGTTGAGCGTGGCCACGGAGGCACCGAAGCGGACGAACTCCTCCGGCTGCAGGGCGCCGGCGTCATGCGCGCGGACAAAGTCCGGAAAGCGGGCCCGCAGCTCGGCCACGATCCGGTCGTCGACCGGACGCTCAAGCGTGAGCGCGGGCTCATGCCCGGAGGCATTGAACTTGGTCCACCACGTGTAGGGGATGGTTTGGAGCACGTCGCGTCCGATGATCTCCGCCCAGTGTCCCTGATGACGATAGGCCGCGGCCAGCAGCGTCGCTTCATAACCGCGTGCCTTGAAGATCCGGTGCGCCTCCTTGAAAACCGCGACGCCGGCCCAATCGAGCGCGCCGGGTGTCGTTTCGATTTTCTCCCTTTCCGCGACCCGCTTGAGGTGGTCGTCGACCCGCCCAATCATGAGCGTGACGTACGGCCGCGCCGGCCCGCGTCCACCAGCGCGCCGACGTCCCCGCTCAATCGCCTCCGCCACCGCAATCGCCTGGGAGACGGTGAAGCTCACGGTCGCATTGATCCGAATGCCGCGCGCCGTCATCTCCTCCATGGCCACGATCCCAGCAGCGGTGGCCGGCGCCTTGATCGCAATGTTGGGCGCAAGCGCCGCCAGTTCGACGGCCTGCCGCACCATGGCCTCGGCATTGGCATGGATCTTCGGACTGGTCTGGACGGACAGAAATCCCTTCTCGCCGCGGGTTGCCTCAAAGATCGGATGGAGCTCCGCCGCCGAGGCTCGCGCGAGGCGGTGAATGAGGCGCCAGGCAATCTCGTCCTCCGTCTCGGCCGGAAACTCGGCCGCGAGGCGGTCGATCATCGGGTTGGCCAGGGCCGGGTCTGCCTTGACCGCCTGCGAGACGATCACGGGATTGGAGGTGCCGCCCACCGCACCGAAACGGACGGCCTCGGCGAGTTCGCGCGGCGAGGCCGAATCATTCCACCAATCGGCACCCAGCGCCGTCATTTGCTGCATCGGAGTCATGTTCATGGGAACAATCAGGTCAGATTCCAGCTGCAGCCCGAACGTAAGCACGGGCCCGGAGCGCCTTGGCGAGGGCCGGCGCCCGGGCGGGGTCCTCCTCCGCCTCCACGACGAGCCAGCCTCGGTAATTGTGGGCCGCGAGCACCGCGAATATGGCCGGGAAATCAACCACGCCCTCGCCCGGAATGGTGAACACCCCTTCCACCACCGCCCGCCGGAAGGACCAGCCCTCACGACGGACGCGCTCGGCCACGGCGGGCCGCACGCTCTTGAGGTGGACATGCGCAATCCGCGAGGCATGACGCCGGGCGACGGCCACCGGATCCAGTCCGGCAAAGGCGAGATGCCCGGGATCCAACAGCAGATTCAAGGAGGGCACGTCCTGCAGGAGCCGCTCAAGGTCTTCTTCGGCCTGAATCACCGTTCCCATATGGTGGTGGTACACCACCTTGAGCCCCTCGGCGGCCGCCAACTCGACCAGCCGCGCCAGGCCCTGCGTGAAGCGCGGCCACTCCTCCGCGGTGAGGCGCGGACGCACTTCAGAACCAAAGCCCAGCGGGGCATCCCGGTCGCCGTGAATGCAGCGCGTGCACTCCGCCACAATCACGACGCCGGCCCCCAGGGTCTTGAGCAGGCCGAGGTGGGCCTGGAAGGACGCCTCTTCCTGGTCCAAGGGACGCTCCGCAAGGAAGGTGCTGTGCCAGCCGCTGACGAGGCGCAGCCGATGCGGGGCCAACGCGGCGGCCAGCGGGCCGGGATCCCGCGGGTAGGCATGGCCGAGTTCGCTCCCGGCATAGCCCGCCTCACGCATCTCCCGGAGAATCACGTCGAGGGGCAGGTCGCCGGCGAGTTCGTGAAAGTCGTCGTTGCTCCAGATGATCGGATTTGCGCCGACGAGGCAGTCGCGGAGTTGCACAGAAGGGGAGTTCATCGCGGGGAATCAGGGAAAGTAGCGCTGGAGTCGGCGGGCCTCGTCGTAGCGGCGGCGCGCCGCCTTGACCCCAGGTACATTGGAAACCGCCGCAGGAGGAACATCCCACCAGGAGAACCCCTGCATGACGGAATGCGTGGAGATCGGGATATAGATCAGGACGGTGCCCGCTTCCTTGCGCGCAGCCGCCAAAGCCGAAAGCAGCGCGGGGCGATCCCCGGCGGTGAAGACCACCGCGCCGAGGCTGCGCGCGTTGGCGACGTAATCCACCGGAAGGGGGTCGCCCTCCAGCCGGCCGCCCGGACCGCGCCGACGCCGGAATTCGTTGCCGAAGCTGCGCCCGCCGCAGGCGCGCTGCAGTCCTTGGATGCAGCCGTAGCCGTGGTTGTCCGTCAGGAGGATCGTGATCTTCAACCCCTCCTGCACCGCGGTTACGATCTCGTGGTTGAGCATCAGGTAGCTGCCGTCGCCGACGAGGGAATAGACGTCGCGCTCCGGCGCGGCGAGTTTGACGCCGACCGCACCGGCAATCTCGTAGCCCATGCAGGAATAGCCGTACTCCGAATGGTAGTCAGTCGTGGACCGGGAGCGCCAGAGCTTGTGGATGTCGCCCGGGATGCCACCGGAGGCATGGACCACGGTCGCGTCGGGTCCGCAGAATTCGTTGAGCGTCGCAATCACTTCGCTCTGATACATGCGTCCATCCGGGCTCGCCGGCGGCGTGGTCATGGCCCGCCACGGCTTTTCCCAATCGGCGCGGGCCCGGCGCACCGCCGTGCGGAACGCGGCTGGCACCGACCAGCGCCCGAGGGCGCGGGCGAGCGCCTCCAGCGTCGCCCGCGCATCCCCCACCAGGGGCAGGGCGCCGTGCTTGCCCGCGTCGGACGCCGTGGCGTTGATGCCCACAAAGCGGACCGCGGGGTGCTGGAACTGCGTCCGGGACGCTGTCGTGAAATCCGAGAGCCGGGTGCCGACCGCAATAACCAGATCCGCCTCGCGCGCGATGCGGTTGGCCGCGAGCGTGCCGGTCACCCCGACCGCGCCGAGGCAGAGCGGATCGCCATCGAGGAGGGCCCCCTTGCCGGCCTGGGTCACGGCGACCGGAATGCCGGTGGCCTTGGCCAGCGCCGCCAGGGCGGCGGCGGCGTCAGAATAATGCACGCCGCCGCCCGCGACAACCAGCGGCCGGCGCGCGGCGCGGATCGCCTCGACCGCCTGACGGAGCGCATCCTCCGTAGGCAACGGGCGGGGCACGTCGCGGACCCGCTTCTCAAAAAAGGCGATCGGACAATCGAAGGCCTCGGCCTGGACATCCTGGGGCAGCGAGATCGTGACGGCTCCCGTCTCCGCGCTGTCACTGAGGATGCGCATCGCCTCCGGGAAGGCGGTCAGGATCTGCTCCGGGCGGGAGATGCGGTCCCAGTAGCGCGAGACCGGGCGGAAGCAGTCGTTGACGCTGATGTCGTGGCCGCCCGGATACTCGAGCTGCTGCAGCACCGAGCCGGGACGCCGGTCCGCAAAGATGTCCCCCGGCAGCAGGAGGACCGGCAGGCGGTTGATCGTCGCGAGCGCGGCGCCGGTCAGCATGTTGGTTGCCCCGGGACCGATCGAGCTCGTGCAGGCGAGCGTGGAGAGCCGGCGGCGGGTCTTCGCGAAGGCTACGGCAGCATGCACCATGGCCTGCTCGTTCTTCGGCTGATAGAACGGCAGGGCTTCGCCGCCAAATTCCTCGAGGGCCTGTCCCAGGCCGGTCACGTTTCCATGGCCGAAGATACCGAATACGCCTTCGATCAACCGGTGTTCGCGCCCGTCCCGGCGCACGTACTGGGCCTGCAGAAAGCGGACGATCGCCGCCGCCGTGGTGGTCTTGAGCGTTTTCATGAGGGAAGGACGTTCGACGGTCTCCAGCCCTGGCGCGCGGGATCGAGCAGCCAGGTGTGCTCCGGGGTGTAGGTGAACCCCTTGTACGGTTTCCGCGGCAGATGGCGGACAATCCAAAGGTAGTACATGCCATAGCCCGGCGCGGAGACCTGGGCATGGTCGAGGCCGCCGGGAATCAGCGTGGTGTCGCCAGAGCGGACGCGAAAAACCTGATCGCCGATCTCGGCATGTCCGTAGCCCTGCGGTTCGGTAAAGCGATAGTGATAGATCTCCGGCTGGGGATGGTGATGAGGCGGGTAGCTCGACCAGCGCCCCGGCAGATTGACGACCTCGCCGATCACGAAGGCTGAATCCGGTCGGGACGCATGGTCAAAGATCGTCCGGACCAGCCGGCGGCAGGCATCCTGGGCCAGGCCGGCCCCGCGATCCTCCGCTACAAATTCACGGGAATGGTAGAGCCGGGTGTTGCGGATGCGGGGATTAACGGTGGCGGCCACGGCGAATTCGGCCCCCTTCGGGCCGGCCCGCAGCCCAAGCACCGCCCCCGGCGCGCAGTGGATGGTGGTGGGACCCTCGTCGAAGACGGATTGGCGGCTGGCGGCGGTCGCCACGCCGTTCAGCTCGATCTCGACCTCGCCGTGCAGGAGAATCCAGACCGTTTCCTTGGCCGCGACCTCCCGCCAGCGCGCGCCGGGCCGGAGTCGCCGCAGGCCAAAATCCAGGCTGCCGGGCGAGCGGCGCGGACCCGTCGTTTCCCTCGTGACCGCGGTGTAGCCGACCGGAAACGCCGTTCCCGGCGCCGCGATGAATCCCTCCGCCGGGGAACCGGTCAGGCGGGCCGGGCGGGCCCGCTTCGATTTGGCCGCGGTCTTCATCGCGATCAGGCGACTGTCTCGAGCTGATGGGAATGCAGCGAGCGGGTCGCGGCGATCGCCACCTTCTGCGCGGCGATGCCATCCTCGCAGCCGATCGGCGAGGGACGGTCGAGCTGCAGATTTTCAACGAAGTTCACCAGTTGGGTGATGTAGGCCTGCTCGAAGCGTTCATAGAACCCCGGAACGGTGTCATGCGACACCGTGTCCTTGGTCATGACCAGAATCGGGGTCTCCCGCTCGTAACCGATCTGCAGGGTTCCCTTCGTGCCCACGATCTCCGTGTGAATGCTGTACCCGAAGATGCCGATCCGGCTGAGGCTGATCACGCCGATGCCGCCCCCGGAAAAGGTCAAGGTGGTCAGCGCGTTCTCGACGTCACCCACCGCCGCGATCTCGGGAAAGGCCATCGAATTCCCGATGCTGAAGACGCGGGTGGGCTCACCCATGAACCAGCGGGCGAGGTCAAAATCATGGATCCCCATGTCGATAAACAGCCCTCCGCTGTTCGCGGGACGGAGATACTCGATCGGGGGAGGCAGCTGATCGCGGGACGTCGACTTGAAGATCACCGGCGTGCCGATCAGCCCTTCCTCGATCTTGCGCTTCGCCGCCGCGTAGGCGCGATCAAAGCGGCGCATGAAGCCCAGCTGGAAAAAGGTCCCGTGGCGCGCGACCGCTGCCTTCATTTTTTCTCCCTCGGCGACATCGACAGACAACGGCTTCTCGCAGAAGACCGCCTTTCCCGCGGCCGCCGCCGCCAGCACAACTTCGCCGTGGAGCTTGGTCGGCGTCATCACCACGACCGCGGCCACCTGCGGATCGTTCACCAGATCGCGGTAATCCATATAGCCTCGCGCGCCGGTCTCAGCCGCGATCCGCGTGGTGGCGGCCGGATTGACATCCGAGACCGCGACCAATCGCGCGCCGGGAATGCGGGTCATGAAGTAACGCGCGTAAAGGCTGCCAAGTCGACCGAGGCCGACGACACCGATATTGATTGCCTTGTTCATAAGCTGATGGGGCGGAGAGGGCTCCCGGAAATACGGTCCCCATCGGCGCAAAGCCGGCCGCACCGCGGCGACGACGGCCGCTCGATCCGGAGGGTCACACGAGGGAAACCGGGGCACATGGGGTAGGATCCGCGGGGAGCGGACCAGGCAAGCAAGCGCCACGGTCCTGCTGCCGTAAACACTCCCTGAATCTATCTGTTAGAGTCGCGCCGGGAAATCTCGCCCACGGCCGCCCGAATCGGGGAGAGGGCGAGACCCGCCGCGGTCCAGCGCGGTCGTACGCGCGGGCAACGCGCGATCAGACGTCGCTGCTCTCGGGCTCGGGCGCCGAATTTTCCCTCGGCTTTACCGAGGCGGCCCCGGCTCCCGCGGCAAACAGCGCGACGCACACCGCGACAAACCAGTCGCCATGCTTCACGTAGAAGCTCTCCTCCCCAATCCACCGCGCGTCCCGGGTCACGTCCACGGACGCGGACCCGCGGAAATAGATGGTCCCGTCCGGCGCGTCCGCCGGTTTGATCGACACCACGTCACGGGGCGAACCGTCGGCGCCGCGGCGGGTGACCTTGGTGAGCACGGCGCGGACTGCGCCAAACTCGTCGATCCAGCCGCTCCAGCCGCCATTGCCGGCGCGCAGCACGGGCCGGCGCGTTTCCACCGCCCGTAGCACGCTGTGGGCGGCATGCTGGTACGCCGCCCCACCCTCCCCGAACCAGCCGTTGTTCGTCAGCACCGTCAGGACATCCGCTCCGGCGCGCACGCTCTCGCGCGCGAGTTGGGGGAACACATCCTCGAAACAGATCAGCGGTCCGGCGACGAACACGGATGACCTCGTCGCCACGACGAGCGGCGACGGGCTGGTGCCCGGCTGGAAGTCCCCGCCGATCGGGACAAACTTCCCGATCCAGCCCAGGACGGGCCGGAAGGGCATGAATTCCCCGAAAGGCACCAGATGGCGCTTGGTGTAGTCGCCATCAATCAGGCCGGCCTCGGGCTCGACCAGAAAGGCGCCATTGCGCCAGACATCCCCGGCCGGATCCCGCTCGATCGCGATCGAACCGAGCAGCAGCGGCGCGCCCGCCCTGCGGACGAGATTCTCGGCCCATTGGCGGACAGTGTCATCGCCCCGGATCGCCCACGGCGTGACGGCCTCGGGCCAGAGCAGCAGGTCCGGCCGACGGGCGGAGGCGCTGATCACGCCCTTCTCCAGAATCTCCAGAATGGCCGGGCCCTGCGCCGCGTCCCACTTCACGTTCTGCGGGATGTAGGGCTGAACGAACGAGACCCGGGCCAGCGGAACGGCGAAGGTATGGCGGTTGAAGGTCTCCTGCAGATGGATGCTCATGCACACCAGCAGGAGAAACATGGAGGCGAAGAACTCCTGGCTCCGCCGATTGAGCCCCCGGAGTGGCTCGAAGATCAGGCGGTGGGCGTAGGCCGCGAAGCCCAGGTTCATCGCCATCAGGACAAAGGAAATCCCGCCGGCCCCGGTGAAGGCCGCGATCTGCAGGATGCTCGCCCGCTGCCACTGGCTCGCCGACAGCGTGAGCCAGGGGAATCCGCTCAGCAGCCAGGTGCGGGTCCACTCGATGAAGACCCAAAGGCCGGCGAGACCGAAGACCGCGACAATGCGCGTGAAGGCGGCATGCCCCTGCAAACGCGGCAGCAACCACCACGCAGCGAGGAACCAGGAGCCGACCCAGAGGCCGACAAACGGTCCGAGCAGGAAGAGGCCAAGCCAGGTGACGTGATGCAACCAGGCGAGCAGGAGGGTCCAGGCCACCGCCTGCGCGCCGAGGACAACCGCCGCGTAGAGGCGAAATGACGGGCGGCGATAGGCCCAGAGCGCGGCCGGTGCGGCGAAGACATAGGCCATCTCGGACACGTTGTACGGCGGGAACGCCACGACCGTGAGCAGCACGGTCGTGAGAAAGACCGCCGCGGCCGCCAGAGGGGTCGCCCAGCGCACGCGAAAGGGCGGCGGGGCGTCGTAGGGATTTTCAGCGAGGATCGTCGCGTTGTTCACGCGCCGTGACACTGCTTGAACTTCTTCCCGCTGCCGCAGGGGCAGGGGTCGTTGCGGCCGACCTTGGGCGCTTCACGGCGCACGGTGACCTTGGGCAACTGGATCTCCTCCGCGGCTCCGGGCGCCTCACCCGGGCCCGACGAGGTGATGGTCGTGCTGATCTGCGGTCCGGCCGCGGCCCGCGGCGCGGGGGGCGGCGGCGTCGCCGGACCCTGGGTCCGGGCCGTGCGGCTCAGCAGCGAAAGCATGTTCTCAAACGACTGCAGGTTGGAGGCGCTGCGGAAAAGTCCGGTGCAGATCTGCAGGCGGACGTTCTGCATGAGCTCCTCGAAGAACTTGAAGGCCTCGCCCTTGTATTCAACCAGCGGATCCTTCTGGCCGTAGCTCCGCAGGCCGATGGAGCGACGGAGCTCCTCCATCTCCGTCAGGTGCTCCTGCCAGTGGTGGTCGATCGCATTGATGATGACATATCGCTCGAGGGCACCGAGGGCCTCGGGAACCTCGACCGACTCCTTGACCC
This sequence comes from uncultured Opitutus sp., assembly GCA_964476965.1. Lineage (GTDB taxonomy): Bacteria > Verrucomicrobiota > Verrucomicrobiia > Opitutales > Opitutaceae > CAMAXB01. Next base: position 27,233 of record CAYZCV010000033.1, read on the forward strand.
CGTAGGCCTGCTGCACGCGCGCCACGATCGACTTGGCCAGCACATCGATATCGGAGCCCTTGAAATCGGCGGCGGTCACCCCGATCGGGAAGTGCGTGTTGATCCAGCCGACGAGGCTTTCCAGCGCCGCAGGCGTGGGGCCGGACTTCTCGCCGAAGCCGGAGGCCTCGATGCGATTCGCCAACTCCTCCTCGACTTGTTCAAAAATGATGTCCTTCGGGCGGTCCGCGTGGATCGCGCCATTGCGGATGCCGTAGATGACCTCGCGCTGCTTGTTGAGCACGTCGTCGTACTGCAGCAGGCGCTTGCGGATCGAGTAGTTCTGCTGCTCGACCTTCTTCTGCGCGCTCTCGATCGAGCGGTTGAGCCAGGGGTGCTCGAGCTCCTCCCC
>CAYZCV010000034.1:0-27606 GCA_964476965.1 uncultured Opitutus sp.
GTCTTGCGGGTGTTGATCTCGCCGACCACGAGCTGCCGCACCGCCTTGCGCACCTGTGTCGCGGTGAACCCGGTGCGCGCAACCCGCGCGAGTTCGCGATGAACCGCGGCCTCGGCGGCCTCACGCCGACCCGCGTCACAGGTGAACGAGACATAGAACAGCCCGGCGGTGCCGGGATTCCAACTGGCCGCCTCAATCGAGTGCACGAGCCGTGCCTTTTCGCGTACCGCCTGCCAAAGCAGGGAGCTGTCCCCATGACCCAGAATCATCGCGAGCAGATCCAGCGCCGGGGCATCCGCATGCGCCAGGCCGGGAATCGGCCAGGCGAGCCCCGCGCGCGTGAGCTCGATCGCCTCGTACCGGTGTAAGGTGCGCGGCGCCTGCAGCAGGGGTTCTTCCGGAATGTATACGGGAGCAAGCTCGCGGCGCGGCGCGGAGCCGAAGTGCTGCACCACCGCCGCGCGCAGCGCGACCGGATCCACGCCCCCGGTCACCACCACGACCAGATTGTCCGGGACATAGCGCGCCCGGTAGTACGCAACCAGATCCTCGCGAGTCAGCGCCGCAAAGACATCGCGATGCCCGATCACCGGGAGCCGGTAAGGATGAACCCGGTAGGCCGTGTCAAAAAAACTCTCGTAGAAACGCGTGTCGGGATCGTCCTGGCCCATGGCGATCTCGCGCAGGATGACCTGCTTTTCCTTCTCCACCTCATCGGCCGGGAGCGTGGAGTGCAGCACGGCATCGGCCAGAATATCGACCGCCACCGTCGCATGATCGGCCGGAATATCGATGTAGTAGACCGTGCGGTCAAAAGTCGTGTAGGCGTTGATATAGCCGCCGTGGGCCTGCACGGTCGCGGAAATCTCGCGCCCGGCCCGGCGCTCGGTGCCCTTGAACAGCATGTGCTCCAGGTAGTGGGAAAGGCCACCGCCGAGCTTGTTGCCCTCGTGAATGCTGCCCGTCTTCACCCAAACCTGGACCGAGGCGATCGCCGACGCCGGGTCCGCTTTCAGCAGAAGTGTCACCCCATTCGGCAGCACGGTGCGCTCAATCGGTTCCCGCCAGAACGGGTCCAGCAGGGCAAGATCGGTGGCGAGCGAGGAGGATGAGGCCATGAATCGGCAGTGTGCACCGCCCGCCGCCGCCGGTCACGCCCGAACCCGGACGATCCTCACCTCAGGCCGCGCCGGCCGTACCCGCGTCAGGCCGCGGCCGCTCCGGCAGGAAGGGCTTCACGAAGGCATCGTCAAAGGTGTAGATGTCCGAAAAATCCTCCCGCCGATCCGCGTCGGTTTTGCTGAAAACATTGTATTCAATCAGATTGAACACCATGTCGCCGAAATCGGAGCAGCGGGTGATGCCCCAGGAATTGAGCACCGTCTTCGTCAGCGGACCATATTGCTCGAGAGCGTAAACCTTCAGGCCCTCCAGCAGTTCGGGGCCAGTCACGTGCAACGACTGCTGCGCACGCTGCGTGTCGCGCTTCTTCAATTCCTTCACGGTGGAGTCCAGACCCTGCCGGAGAAACTGGTAGGCATGACGATCAAAGCGACCGTCCTCCTTGCAGATTAATGAAACCACTTCATCGAAATCCAAATCCTGCATAATGTATTTTCTATTTGTGCATGAACGGCAGAACGCCGCAATATTCGTCGAATCGACCGGTTTCAGTCGCGATTTGACGCCGATGCGTAACTTTACGAACACTCATTTTGTAAAATCAGGAGTAAATAAGCCTATACATTTACATTTGACCGCCACCCCAACCCCGACTCTGATCAACTAACGCAACGAAATTGCCACCACCGATTCTGCAATCTACCCACAACGTGAAAACCTCGCCCAGTTCCCAGTCCACTCCACTCGATCTCGCCTGTGCGCGCCTCAAGGCCGCCGGTTTGCGCATCACCCAGCCGCGCATTGCGATTCTGGATGCGCTCATCAAGCGCTCGCTCCCAGCCAGTATCGAGCAGATTCATGGGGATCTTTCGGGTTCGGCCTGCGATCTCGTCACCGTCTACCGCTGCCTCGCCGCGTTTGAGCAGCTCGGCCTGGTCCGCCGTTGCTACTTCCATAATGGCACCAGCCTTTACCAGATCAGCCTCGGCAACGAGATGGTCTATCACGTGGTGAACAAGGGTGACAATTCGGTGGAGGCGCTCGATGCCGAAACCTCGACCCAGCTGCGGGCCGCGTTGGCCAAGGTCGAGGACTTGCTCAAGGCTCGCGGTTACTCCGAGGTTTCGCACATGGTCGAGTTCTTCGGAGTGACCGGCAAGGCCGCCCAGAATCGCCCCGCCAGCGGCCTGGTTGTTCCCTGATCGGTAACCGCCTCGCTTTTGCTTCATTCAGCCGCGGCTCGCCGCGGCTTTTTTGTGTCCCAACCCGCCGGGTGTCGCGTTCAGGCGAGCGCGGCGCGGTGGAGGGCAGCCACGCGGTCCCACTGGACCACATTCCAAAAGGCCGCGATGTAGTCCGCCCGGCGATTCTGGTAGCGCAGGTAGTAGGCGTGTTCCCAGACGTCGACGCCGAGCAGCGGCACCGCGCCCTGCATGAGCGGGGAATCCTGGTTGGGAGTGGACAGCACCGTGAGCTTGCCGTCCTTGATCGCCAGCCACGCCCAGCCGCTGCCAAAGGTCGCGGCGCCGGTCTGCGCGAGGCGGGTCTTGAACCCGTCCACACTGCCGAAAGCCGTTTCGAGCGCCTTGGCCAGTTCGCCCGTGGGAGCACCGGCCGTCGCGGCCGGCCCGATGATCTGCCAGAAAAAGCTGTGGTTCACGTGCCCGCCGGCATTGTTTCGCACGGTCGTGCGGATCCCCTCGGGCACCCGATCAAGATTGGCGATCAGCTCGGACGGCGGCAGCGCGAGCAGTGCCGGATGATCCTTCAGCGCGTTGTTCGCATTGGTGATGTAGGCCTGGTGGTGACGCGTGTGGTGAATCTCCATCGTCGCGGCATCGAGATGCGGCTCGAGCGCATCGTACGCATAGCCGAGCTTCGGGAGGGTGTAACCCGCGGCCGGCGCCGCCTGCGCCGCGAGCGACGGCGTGAGCACGGAACCGAGGCTCACCATCGCCGCGGTGGCGCCAAGCGCCTTGAGGGCGTCGCGGCGGGACAGTTCACGGTTCAGGGACGGGGAAACAGGCGACGGTTTCATCGGCCCAAGAAAAACGCCCCCTTCCCCAAGCGCAACCTCTCCCGACATTTTCGCCCCGGGTGTTCACCCACCCTCTCATCACCATTGACCCCGCGGGCCGACCCGGTGTGCCATGATCCCATGCTTCGCTTCGCGTTTCTTCGTCCCCTTTGGGCCGGTCTTGGTTTGCTGATCGCGGTGGCGCTGGCGGGCTGCCGCGAGCCGGATCCCCTTATCAGCGTTACCGACACTGGCCAAGCCGAGCGGCTCTCGATCGGCAAGACGGCCGGCCAAGGGGCCATCAAGGAACTCCGGCTCCACATCGAGGGCCAGCTGAACGGGACGGCCCAACTGGTGGTCATCATGGAGGGCCAGCCCTACCACGCGTTCACCCTGTCCGATTCGATCGACCTGAAATGGGACGATCGCTGGCCGCACGACCGCGCCCGCCTTGCCTACACGCCGGGGACCGCCACCGGCGGTTCGCTGCGGATCAAGTACCGCTTTGTCGACTGACCCGGTCCCTACTGGGACTTCAGCCGGGCCCGACAGAAAGCATCGCAGACCGCGTAGATCTCCTTGGGGGAATCGAGCGAAAGTGCCTGCGCCGCCAGCGCCCGGGCGTCCGCCATCGTCATCGCACGAATCAGAAACTTCACCGCCGGCAGCAGCGGTGGCGTCATGCTGAGTTCGTCCACGCCCAGCCCGAGCAGCAGGGCGGTGTAGACCGGATCTCCCGCCATTTCACCGCACACGCTGACCTTGATGCCGGCCTTGTGGGCCTCGTCGACCACATGCTTCAGCGTGCGCAGGACCGCCGGGTGCGTCGGCTCGTAGAGATGGGCGATGCGGTCATTCACCCGGTCGATCGCCAGCAGGTACTGGATCAGGTCGTTGGTCCCGATGCTGAAGAAATCACACTCGCGCGCCAGCAGGTCGGCCGTCACGGCCGCGCTCGGAATCTCGATCATGCTGCCGACAGCCAGCTCCGGATCGAAGGCCTGGCCCTCGGCCCTTAGCTCAGCCTTGCAGGCCTCGAGCACGGCATTGGCCCGGCCGAGTTCCTCGCGGCCACTGATCATCGGGTACATCAGCAGCACCTTGCCATGGGCGCTGGCCCGCAGGATCGCGCGCAGCTGAGTCTTGAACAGATCGACGTGCTCCAGGCAGAAGCGGATCGCGCGGAAGCCGAGGAAGGGGTTCTGTTCCTGCGGAAACAGGCCGGGGGCGCCCGCCATCGGCTTGTCGCCTCCGAGGTCCAGCGTGCGGATGACCACCGGCGCCGGCGCGAGGGCGGACACGGCGTCGCGGTAGGACGTGAACAGCTCCGCCTCCTGAGGCAGTTTGGTCGCGTTGAGGTAGAGAAACTCCGTCCGGAATAGACCCACGCCGTCCGCGGCGTACTCCTTCACCAAGGCCGTCTCCTCCGCGTGCTCGATGTTGGCCCGCAGCGGAACGGTCAACCCGTCAAGAGTGACCGCCGGCAGGCGCACCGCCTCCATCAGGCGCTGTTCGAAGCTCTTCTTCTGGAGCCGGATCTTGCCGTAACGGAACAGGGTCTGTTCCGACGGATTCACGATCACGATGCCATCGTAGCCGTCGACGATGACCCAATCCCCGTTGCGCAGACGCTTGGTCAGGTCGCGGACGCCGACCACGGCGGGGATCTTCATCGACCGGGCCACGATGACCGCATGGCTCGTCTTGCTGCCGGTATCGGTGACGATGCCAAAGGCCTGGGAGCGATCAATGCCCGCGGCATCCGAGGGCGAGATGTCGTTCGCCACCACGATGCGCTTGTCGACGAGTTCATTCAGCTTCTGTCCGCCGCCCGTCTTGCCGAGGAGATTATGCAGGACCCGCTGGGCGACGTCACGCAGATCGCCGCCGCGCTCGCGGAGGTACTCGTCGTCGATCTCGTCGAATGCCTTGATGTAGCGCTGGGAAACCGTGTTGAAGCAGGTCTCGATATTGTGCCCCGTGACTTCGAACTCGCGGATGGTTTCCGAAATCAGCGCCTGATCCTCCAGCACCATGAGGTGCGCGTCAAAGATGCGCGCCTCGTCCGGGCCGAGGTTCTTTTCCACCTGCGCCTGAATCTGCTGGATCTGCTGCCGGGTCGCGAGGAGCGCGACCTCGAAGCGCCCGATCTCCTCCATGCGCTTGTCCGGGTTGACGTGGTATACCGGCACCTCGATCTCCGTCTGAATATAGAGAAAGATCTGCCCATAGGCGATACCCTGCGAGGCGGAGATGCCTTGCACGGAGTACTCTTCCTTGGAACGGACTTCGGGCATGCGATGGGCGCCGGGCGATGCGGTTCGGGCGCCCGGAGGTTAACGCCCCGCACAGGCCACGGGTCAACAGGCTTTTGTGAAATTCACCCGACGATCCGGGTTCGCACGAGAAAGACGGATTGCCCCCAGGCCTCGCGGATCGCCGCCTCGACCCGATCCCGTGGCGTGTCGGGAGCGAGCAGGGCATAGCAGGCACTGCCACTTCCGCTCATGCGCGCGACCAGACCGAACTCCGACCGCAGCCGTTCGAGCAGGAGCGGCAGCGCCGGAAATTTGGCGAACGCCGGTCCTTCCATCGTGTTGAGCAGCAGTTCCTCCGCCGGCGCCCCCGCCGCGCCACGCCAGGCGGCCAGCCGTGCCTCGGCTTCGGGCGCGGGCAAATAGGCCTGCTCCGCCGCCAGCCGGCCGTAGGCCCAGGCCGTGTTGATCGCGAAACCCGGCTTAAAGATCAGCACCTCACGCCCCGCCAGTCGCCCTCCTGCCTCCAGCGGCTCGATTCGCTCGCCGCGACCTCGCATGACCACCGGTCCCCCGTGCAGAAAGAGAACGCAGTCCGAACCCAGCCGCGCGGCCAGCTGCGCCAGCGCAGGCCCGTCCAGCGGCCCGCCTGCGAGTGTATTCAAGGCTCGCAGCGCCGTCGTGGCGTTGCTGCTCCCTCCGCCCAGCCCCGCGCCCATCGGGGTGCGCTTCGTGAGATGAAAGTCCACCCGGCCACGCCAGCCGGTGGCCTCCGCAAACGCCGCCGCCGCCTTGAGGATGAGGTTCGATCCGTCCAGGGGAACCGCCGGATCGTCACAGGTCAGGCCGAACGCCGGCCCCGAACCCGGCCCGGGAGCGAGTTCCGCCACCAGATTGTCACCAAACGCCACGGGGACCGCGACCGACACGAGGTCGTGAAATCCGTCTGCCCTCCGGCCCGTGATGGCAAGGAAGAGGTTCAGCTTGGCGGGGCTCGGCAGACAGAGGCGCACCCGGGGACTAAAGCGGCTCGCCCTCGCGATTGAACGCAAATTTTTGCCCGCACGAATTTTCTTTCGGTTGGCTGGGATTAGGGTGCATTGGGAGGCAGACCATGGCCTGCGACCTTATCCTCGTTCTCGATGCCCAGTCTCCCCGCGACGTCATCCCGGCGCTCCGCCCCCTGCAGGGCACCGTCCGGGTGGTCAAGGTGGGGCTGGAAATGTTCACCGCCTGCGGGCCCGACTGCGTGCGCGAAATCGCCGATCTCGGCTTCGAGGTCTTTCTCGATCTGAAGCTGCACGATATTCCCAACACCGTGGCCAAGGCGGTCGAGTCCGTGTCGCGCCTGCCGATCCGCATGCTGACACTGCACACGTCGGGTGGCCGGGAGATGATGCAATGGGCCGTCAAGGCCCAGCAACAGCACGCGCCCAACCTGCTCCTCCTCGGCGTGACGGTGCTCACCTCCACCAGCGCCCAGGGATTGGCCGAGACCGGGGTCCCCGATTCCCCCGAGCAGCAGGTGGTTCGTCTCGGCCGCCTGGCCGTCGACTCCGGCCTGCGCGGGCTTGTCTGCTCGCCGCTCGAGATCGCCCCGCTGCGCGCCGTGCTGCCGCCCGGAGTCGCCCTGGTCACGCCCGGCATCCGGCCGCGCGACGCCAAGGCCGACGATCAGACGCGGGTCATGACGCCGGCCGAGGCCGCGCGGGCCGGCGCCAACTTCCTCGTCGTCGGGCGCCCCATCTTCAAGGCACCCGATCCCGTCGCCGCGGCGCGCGCCATTCTGGCGGAAATTGCGCCGACCGGCTAGCGCCGCATCCTTTTCCAGCGGAACGTCAGGCCCAATCCGCAGTCCGAATTCCTTACTCGCAATCCCATGAGCCGTACCGCTGCCATCCTCCTCGCCGCCGGAAGCGGCACCCGCATGCAGGGCGCCGTGGCCGACAAGGTCCTCGCCCCCTTAGGTGGGCGCCCCCTGTTTTCCCACTCGGCCGCGGCCTTTCTTGAGAGTGCTGTCGTCGACTACTACGTGGTCGTCTACCGCGACCAGCGGCAGATGCTCGAGCTCTCCGCCTTCGCCCCCACCCCGGCCACCTTTGTCAAAGGGGGGCGCGAGCGCCAGGACTCCGTCACCCACGCCCTGGCCGCACTGCCGCCGGACATTGCCCACGTGTTCATTCACGATTGCGCCCGCCCCTTTGTCCGTCCGGAGCAACTCGTCGCCCTGCACAAGATCGTCCGGCGCGAGCACGCCGTGGTCCTCGCCCATCGCGTGACCGATACGATCAAGCTTCATCACGAATCCGGACGCCTCGGCATCCTCGAACGCGACCGGCTCTGGGCGATGGAAACACCCCAGGTGTTTCGGCGCGACCTGATCGTGTCGGCCTACACGCACGCCGCCGCCCGCAAGGTTCGGCTGACCGACGACGCCGCCGCGGTGGAACTGATCAAGCACCCCGTGGCGCTGCTCGAGAATCCGCATCCCAACCCCAAGCTCACCACCCCGGCCGACCTGCCGTGGTTCGAGTTCCTTCTCTCCCATCGGGAGAGCTGAGGCCCCGAACCTCGGCTCCGCCGCCGCTGATTCAGCCCGCTTTTCATGAACCTTCGCATCGGCCACGGCTACGACATCCACCGCACCATCGCGGGACGCCCCCTCGTGCTGGGGGGCGTTCGCTTCGAGGCTGACTTCGGTCTCGACGGCCACTCCGATGCCGACTGCCTCACCCACGCGATCTGCGATGCCCTGCTCGGTGCGGCCGGTCTGCCGGATATCGGTCATTTTTTTCCGAATACGGATCCTGCGTTCAAGAACATCGATTCGCAACGGCTCCTGCAGACCGTCGCCGCGGAGCTGCGCCAACGGGGTTGGCGCATCGTGAATGTGGATGCCTCCCTCGTCGCGGAGCGGCCGCGTATCGCGCCCCGGCTCGCCGAGATGAAAGCCACCCTCGCCCGCTCGGCCGGTCTTTCGCCGGAGGAGGTGGGACTCAAGGCCACCACCAACGAGGGCTCCGACGACATCGGTCGCGGTCTCGCGATCGCCGCCCATGCCGTTGCGCTGATCGAACGGACCTGACTCTCCCCGATGAGCCGCCTGTCTCTTCTCGCCCTTCTCCTCACCTCGCTCCTGCTCGCCGGCTGCGCCGGGCGCGAAACCGCGGTTCAGAGCGGTTCGCGCGCCCAGATCCTGCACCGGGGCATCGGGGTCGAGCCCTCCGACCTCGATCCGCAGATCGCCACCGCCACGAATGACTTTCACACCATCTCGGCCCTGTTCGAAGGTCTGGTGGGACAGGACCCGACCGACCTGAGCCCGGTCCCGGGCGTGGCCGAGCGCTGGGAAACTTCCGGCGATGCGCGGACCTACACCTTCTTTCTGCGGGCCAACGCGCGGTGGTCGAACGGCGATCCCGTCACGGCGCAGGATTTCGTCGCCTCCTACCGCCGCATGCTCTCGGCCTCCCTGGCCGCCGACAATGCCAACCTGCTCTACGTGCTGCAGGGAGCCGAGGCCTACCACAAGGGCGGGAGCGCGGACTTCGGCACGGTCGGCGTCACCGCCCTCGACGAGCGCACCCTGCGGCTCACTTTGGAGCACCCGACGCCCTACTTCCTTTCCCTGCTCCAGCACTGGGCCTGGTTTCCCGTGCACCTGCCGACGATCGAGAAGAGCGGCGCTCCAGCCGTCCGCGGCAACCCCTGGGCCCGTGCCGGCACGCTGGTGGGCAATGGTCCGTTCATCCTGACCGAGTGGAGCCCCAATCAGCGCATCATCGTCACCAAATCACCCACCTACTGGGACGCCGCCACCGTGCGTCTCGCCGCGATCCACCTCTACCCGATCGACAGCCGCGATGCCGAGGAGCGCGCCTTTCGCGCCGGGCAGCTGCACATCACCGAGGCCCTGCCCCCCGGCAAGGTGGAGACTTATCGCCGCGATCAGCCCGAGGTCCTGCGCGTGGATCCCTACCTCGGGACCGAATTCTACCGCATCAATGTGACCCGCCCGTTCCTCAACGAGAAACGCGTCCGTCGGGCCCTCGCCCTCGCCGTTGATCGCCGCGCGATCGTCGAGCGCATCCTGCAGGGCGGACAGGAGCCGGCGGTCGCCTTCACCCCACCGGGAACCGCGGGCTACACCTCCGCCGCCATCCTGCCGACCGACCTCGCCGAGGCCCGGCGTCTGCTGGCCGAAGCCGGCTATCCGGGCGGCGTCGGTGCGCCCGCGATCGAGCTGACCTTCAACACCTCCGAGACCCACCGCGTCGTCGCCGAGGCGGTGCAGGAGATGTGGCGCCGCGATCTTGGGCTCGAGGTCCGCCTGGTGAATCAGGAGCTGCGCAGCGTGCTCGCCGCCCGGCGCACCGGGGACTTCCAGATCCTGCGCTCCGTCTGGATCGGCGACTATGCCGACCCCGCGACCTTCCTGAACATCTGGCGCGGCGACAGCGGCAACAACTACACCGGCTGGGCCTCTCCGGCCTACGACCAGCTCACCTTCCAGGCCGCGCGCACGAGCGATCAGGCCGCGCGCCACGCCCTGCTGGCACGGGCCGAGGCCCTCCTGCTGGAGGAGGCGCCGTTGATTCCTCTCTACCACTACACGCACGTTTTCCTCGTCCACCCCGACGTCAAGGGCTGGCACCCGACCCTGCTCGATCACCACCCGTACAAGCACGTGTGGCTGGAACCGTGAAAAGAACAGCCATGTCCGGGGACCGTCCGCCACGCCCCCGGCGGTGGCCGGTCCTGCTCGCGCTCTCCGCGTGCGCCCTGCTCGCCCTGACCGGCTGCCCGCGGCGGACCACCCCCGAGGCCACGTCCGTTCTGCGCATCAGCCAGCGCAACGAACCCGCCACCCTCGACCCGGCCCGCGCCACCCTGCCCGACGAGTACTTCATTCTGCGGGCCGTGCTGGAAGGGCTCGTCACACCCGATGCTGACGGAGGCGTGCCGCTTCCCGCCGCCGCCGAGCGCTGGGAGATCTCCGCCGATGGCCTGACCTACACCTTTCATCTCCGGCGCGACGGCCGCTGGTCGGATGGCACGCCCGTGGTCGCGGCCGACTTCATTGCTTCCTATCAACGGATCCTGACGCCCACCACCGCCGCCGCCAAACCGGACCTGTTCTTCCACGTTGCCGGGGCCGAGGACTTTTACCACGGCCGGCTGACAGATTTTACCGCGACGGGTTTTCGCGCGATTGACGACCACACGCTGATCATCCGGCTCCGCCAGCCAGCCCCGGAATTCCTCGCCTATGTTGCGAGCGGGCCCTGGCTCCCGGTCAACCGGCGCGCCCTTGACCAGCACGGGCGCGAATGGACTGAGCCGGGCAAATTTGTCGGCAACGGACCCTTCACCCTCACAGCCTGGGACGCCAACCAGCGCATCGTCGTGCGTCGGCGGACGGATCACTGGGACGCCAGCCACTACCCGCTCGGTGAAATCCACTTTGTTGCGCTCGACAACGGGGACGCCGAGGAGCGGGCCTTCCGCAGCGGTCAGATCGACATCACCATGGCCGTGCCCACCCACCGCATCGCCACCTATGCCGCGGAATCGCCGTCGCGCCTGCGGGAAACGCCGCTGCACGAGACCCGGTACCTATCCTTCAACACCACCCGCGGTCCCTTGGCGGATGCGCGAGTCCGCCGCGCCCTCAGCCTCGCCATCGACCGCGCCGCGATCGTCAAGGGCGTGCTGCAGGGCAATCAGACGACGACCCACACCCTGGTCCCACCGGGGCTGGATGGCTACGAGGCGCCGCCATTCGCCGCCGGCGGGCTCGACGAGGCCCGAGCGCTGCTGGTCGCTGCCGGTTTTCCCGGTGGCCAGGGTTTTCCCCGCCTCGTGCTGAGCACCTGGACCAGCGCGCCGGTGCTCGAGGCCATCCAGCAGATGTGGCGCCTCGAACTGGGCATTCAGGTGGAGCTGCTGCAGCGCGAGGCGCGCGTCCACCTCGCGGCCCTGCGCACCGGCGACTACGACATCGGCTTCATCACCTCGATTCCGGACGTCGCCGATCCCGCACGCGTGCTGGCGGAATTCCAAACCGGGAAGCCGGGCAACTACCCACGCTGGTCCTCCCCCGCCTACGACGAGGCCTTCGCCGCAGCGGCCGCCGCGACGGACGCCGCAACCCGGCGCCAGCGGCTCGCCGCGGCCGAGCTCATCCTCCTCGGGGAGCAGCCGATCGCTCCCCTCTACTTCAACGTGAAGAACTTCCTCATCGACCCAGCGGTGCAGGGCTGGCGCGAGGACGGACTCTGGACTCGGTTCTACCGCGATGTCCGCGTCGAGCGCGCGCCCTGATGTCAGGGCTCAGCCAACATCCAAGCGGGGAGAACAACGTTTGCTCACAAAGATTTCTGCAAAAGCTTCCCTAGTTCGGTCATCTCAAAGGGCACAGGATCATCAGCCAACGGAACCAGCTCAAGCCGCACCAAAGCAGGCTCACGGTCGACTCGCCGCAGTGTGCGTTGAAGAAAGAGCGCATTCGATTCGAAACGGGAATCAGCACGCCAGAATTGCTTCTGCGCACCAGGGGGCAGGGACCTTCCGACGACCATCGTCACCTTCGCCTCAATCTGCCGGAGGACGCCCTCGTCCGGCATTCCGAAATAATCAAGGGCACGATCCGGTGAATCTTCAATCAGCGCCACAACCTTTTCGTATTCAACCGGATCAGATGTCTTCAGCGTCGCGTTGAAATCTTCCTCCACTTTGAACAGGCCGTTATGAATAAGCGCGGACTTAAAGAGGGCTGGACTGTCCGCGAGCGCAACTAGTGCCTGATACCCGCCAAACCCCGACGCAAAAATACCAATCCTTGTGCGATCAATTGATGGGTCAGCGATCGCAGCTCGCACCGCCTCAACGTGGTCCCGGCCACCACCAGCAAAATCGAATCTCAAGTCGGCGCTCAACGACCGGATCTGTCCCTCGGCATTCCGAGAGTTGACGCGGAGGGTTGCGTAACCGTTAGCAGCGAGCCACTGCGCCCGCCGGTCGAATTCAAGACTGTCCTGATTCCAAACGGACTCCTCCATGAGCACAACGAGAGGAAAGCCTTTTTCCGGGGGCGGAGCGGCCGGCTTGGTGATATAAGCTCGAAGCTTACTGCCCTCGCGTGAGCTGAATGGCAGACGCTCCGTGTGGAAGTGAGTAGGACGGGGCTGCCAGGGCACCTTCGCAGTCAGATCACTCAGTCGTTTGCTCTGGAGATCCAGCCTAAACAAGCGATCGGGACGGTTGGACGCCGTCGCCAGAACGAGGAAGATGGACTCGGCAAAGTTCCAACCAACGATCGTGTTGTTCCCGTCAGGAAGCTGCGAATCCAAGTACGCCTGAAGTCCCTTGAAGTTGCGATCAAACCAAACGGTCTTGAGGTTCTCGGCGGTATACCGAAGACCTTTTACCGTTCCCGCACCTAGCGAGTAAAGCAGGCTCGCCCGGTCGAGACTGTAGTCGTCATCACGGTACAGGGACTCACTACGAGCTCCGCTTTCGGCATCCAGCCGGTAAAGTCCCTTTGTTGGATCGCCCTCGTAACTCGAGTAGAAAAGCCCACGCCCGGTCGCATCAACACCTAGGTATTCGTGATTGTCCCACTCGAAAGGCACGACCTCCCACTGGTCGGTCGCCGGATCGGGCCGCCAGTGCAGGGTCGGCCTGTCTTTCGGCGACCGGCGCGTGTAGCAGAAACGAACCTCGCCGTTAGCCTGGGTGAGAAATCCGCTGACGTTGCTCGGCGTGCGAAGCATGCGGATCATGTTCCGGTCCTTCCCGATCCCGCCCGCATTGGTCCGCCCAAGCCCGTCAATCTCGATCAATGGAACGCTTAGGTCGGCATAATAAATCCAAGCATTGGTGGGGCGGGCCGATGGTATGCCAAGGATGCCCGAGACGTAGTTGGTGAGAAGAGTGAGCTTCAGATCCTCGCGCCGAAGATTGAACATGCCGTATGCGTCGAGTGTGACGGTGTCACGGAACGAGATGAGAAGCGAGTCGCTGTCCAGCCAGCGAGCATCGCCGACATGCTCAGAAGGACCGAACCCAAAGGGCTTAACCTCTCCCGATCGCAGATCCGCCAAAACGAGCGCATGCAGACCATTGGGTTTCCTGTAACGCGTGAACGTGTAGTTTCCATCTGGCGACAGAACCGGCAGGTAGTAGCCCTCGGTTCGAAAATAATAGGCTGCATCCTGCCGAATCTCCGCCTGGGCAAACGAGGAAACGTGCCAGCCAGCAAGTGCTACGACGGCCATAACGAGACCAATCTTCATCGGGCGACACGTGACGCCGAAAGAAAGCTCGTTGCAACAAAACAAGCTCATCGCGTTGCTCACCCAGCAAAAGCAGACCAGCATCGATCAATTTCGGTGAAGCCCGCCGCGGTTTAGGATGCTCGTTAAGAGCGGATCGGAATCGTCTGCTCTGCTATTCGCGCACCGCCTCCGCTCCGGTGATCTCGGCGAGCAGCCGGAAGAACCCGCGCTTGCGGGGCGAGGTGATTCCCCAGTCTGCCGGGATGCTCTGGTAGCCATCGGCATAGCCCTCGTCGCGCATGCGGAAGTCAAAGTACCCCCACCCGGCGTATTCGGACACAGCCGCGGTGAAATTATTGTCGGGCACGTCGAAGTTAAAGTGGTCGTCTTCGTTGAAGAAGATCGGCTTGGCCGTGTAGCCCGCGACGGCGCGCGTTTCCCGGACCATGGCGGCGATCCGCCGATGATCAGCGACCCCGTTGCCGTGCAGGATCAGGAAATCAGCGCTCCGTACCACATTCTCCTTCGGAATCGCCCCACCGCCGTAGGACGTGCTCACGAGGAGCCGGCGTCCGTCACGGGTGGTTGCCTTGACCCGATCAATCAGTTCGTGGACGCGCTCCGGCTGCAGAATCGCGTGGTCGTAGCGGATGTTGCACTCGTTGTTCACCTCAATGATCACATTGCGCCATCCGTGATCGAGCACCCAAGCCGTAGCCTGGTCGACGGCCTTGATGACGGCAGCCTCATCCACGAGCCGCTCGTCCTGCCCGAAGTAGAAGTAGCCCAGAATCACCACCATCCCGAGCTGGTCCGCAAAATCGATGATCTGCTTCATCCGCGCCGCGTAGGCGGGCCGGAGGGTGCCATCGGGAGTGAAGGCGTTGTTCTCCCACGGCTGTTCCCGCGAATACCCCTGGGGCGAGCCCCCCTGGAAGTTGATCGTGAAGGCGAGCAGGCCATGACGGCGCCACGCCGGCATCGCCGCGAGGAACTCCCGCGTGTTGCGCTCGGCATCCCAGCGCCCCGTATCCGCATAGGCCCATTGCGAAACCGTCGCCGGGTTCAGGTCATCAAACACGCCCTGCACCATGCGCGAATTCATCAGGAGCCCCTCAATCTTCTTTCCCTTCCACGTGCGCCCTTCGTAGGTCGGACGGCCATTGAGGTGAAATTGCTCCGCGTGGATGGACACCTCCGTTCGTGGCTGCGCACGGGCCACACCCGCGCTAAGGACAACGAGGGCAAGGACGTTTCGGATGAGAGGAGTCATGGGTGGTCCTCAGGGGCGCTGATCCGCGAGGGCGCGGCGCAGGATCGGCTCCATCACGTCAGCCTGCCGCACAAAGCCGAGGTCGGTGGGATGGGACCCGTCAATCGCGCCCTCCCCATCATGCCCCAGCAGATCGTCGCCGGGAATGTAGAAGAGACCGGTGACTCCGGCTGCCTTGAGTTGGTCGTAGGCTTCCTTGAGCGCGGCATGGTTCGCCGTGTGACCCTTGTCGCGATTGGGCTGGATCCAGCTATTCGTGTAGCGCCGATCCTCGACGAGGACGATCGGCGTGGTCGGGTGAACCGCTCGCAGCTGATTGACCAACGGCACCGTCCGCTCACGCACCAGGGCGGCGCCCATGTTGGGCAGGCAGTCGATCACGAAGACGGCGGCATCGATCGCCACCAGCAGCTCGCCCACGGCAGCGTCCATGCGACCGTTGCCGGAGAAACCGAGATTGATCACGGGGCGGTCAAAGCGGCGGCCGAGAATGGCGGTGTGCACCATGCCCGGACGTGAGGCACTCGCGCCGTGCGTGATCGAGGTGCCATAGAAGACGATCGGCTTCTCCGTTCTGGGTGCAAGCGGTTCGAAGGCCGCGGAGGGTGGTACGCCAATCGACAGCGACTCGATGCCATTCCGCAGCGGCAGGTACACCGCATATTCGCGGAGGCCCGGGGCCAGACCGCCGATGATTTCCTGGCGCACCGTCTTGCCCTCAGGCCGGGTGACCCCGACCCAGCGCCAGACACCCTCGGCGTTGCGGGCGTACAGGTCGAGTCCACTGGAGGCGATCGGGGTCATGTTGGCGCCGTTGAGCCGGCCGTTCAGGAGCGTGTAGTCGGCCCAGATCACCGCCGCATCCGTCTTGAACCGCACCATCATGCCCGCGCTGTCGCGGCTCAGGTTCCACACGTTTGTGGTCACCTTGCCCTCCGCCACGGACGGGAAACGGTCGAACCAGCGCTTGCGTTCCTGATCCCCCCACGCCCGGCCCTCCACTCCCCACGACGTCACGTCATGCCAGGTCAGCGGAGGCTCCACGGGGGCCGCGGCGGCGGGGGCGGCTGTCGGGGGCGCAGGGGTGTCGGCCACGGGCGTCTGGGCAAAGACCGCCGCGTTGGAAAGCAGAAGGATGGAGAGGGCGAGCCAGCGGCAGGAGAACATGAAGAGGGAGAAGTCGTTAATGGGTTCGGGTTCAGACGAGTGAGTAACCGTTCTGGTAGGCGTAGTGCAGGCGGCCATTCGCCTCGGGGTCGCCGACGAAGGTCTGGCCAATCGGGTCCCACTTCAGCGGGCGCCCGAGCTCGTGCGCGATATTGCCCAGGGTGCAGCTGGTGCAGGTGCTGTGGCCGGTTTCAACCGGCACGATCGGGTCCTTCCGGCGGCGGATGGACTCGATGAAATCGACGTAGTGCGGCGTGAAGACGAAGTGCTCCGGCCGTTTTTCCAAGCCGAGTTCGGGCCGCGACGTGTCGTACTGGCCACGCGAGACCTTGATCCAGCCCTTCTCGCCGATGAACTTCACGCCCTGGCGGCCTTCGTCAAACGGGGCGATTTTCATCTCCACGCCTCCGGCATAACGGTAGGTCAGCGGCTTTTCGGCAGCGGTGGGCGTAATCTGCACCGGACCCTGGCGGTCCATGCTCAGTCCCCATTGGGCGATGTCGATCATGTGCGCGCCCCAGTCAGTCATGTAACCGCCCCCGGTTTCCTTGTACCAGCGCCAGGCGCCCCAGATTTTCTCGTTCTGTTCCGGGTCGAGCGTGATGGCCGGGTTGAGATCATCGTGAAAAGGAATCCGCGGCAGCGGCCCGTTCCAGGCGGCCCAGTCGAGCCCGGCCGGAACTTCCTGCGGCGTCAGGTCGAAGGGCTTCGGGTGCGGATTTGCGCCCACGTGGACGAGAACCTCCGAAATCCTCCCGAGCGCGCCCTTCTGCACCATGGCCGCCGCGTGCTGGAAATTGATGGCTGAGCGCTGCATGCTGCCCACCGCCAGAACGACGCCGTAGGATCGGACTGCGCGCACCAGTTCCTGGCCCTCCCTGATTGTCAACGTGAGCGGCTTTTCCAGATAGATGTCCTTCCGCGCCTGGCAGGCATGAATCGCCATGAGGGCGTGCCAGTGGTCCGGCGAGGCGATCACCACCGCATCGACCTCGGGGCTGGCGAGCAGCTCGCGGTAGTCCGCGTAGAGCTTCACCGACGGCGTCGGGCGGTTTTGTTCAGCGTACGCCTTCCTCACCCGGCGGTCGAAGCGCTCGCGCTTGATCGCATAAACATCAGCGCCGGCCACGACTTCCACGCCGGGGACCTTGCTGAGGTTGTTCATCAACCCCATCGCCTGGCGCCCGACCCCAATGAAGCCGAGCCGGATGGTCTCCAGCCGCTGGGTCACGATGACGGGGGCGTCGGCACCGAGCACGCGACGCGGAAGGAGGGCGAGACCGGCAGCGGCCAGGGCAGACGCGCCCAGAAACGTCCGGCGGGACGGATTCGAAGAATTCATGGCAGGGGTAGGGATTGTCGGGGTAAGGCCGCGAACGGCACGGGTTCCCAGCTATCCGGGCCCGCGCACCCATCCCAGCGAAGGAAAGGCCGGCGGGCAAGCCCCGCCATACATCGCCCCAGCCGCGATCAAGCTCGTCGCTCCATCGCCGCTCCCGCTTGCGGATCCGCAGACGTTTTGTTCCATTGTCCCATGCGCAAACGCCTCCTACCCCTCTTGGCCGCGACCGCCCTCCTGGGTTTCGCGGGATGCTCGAAAACCGAAACCGCCGCCAGCAACGCCTCGGGGGCCAAGATCCTGCACTTCGGGAATGGCACCGAGCCGCAGGACCTCGATCCCCAGATTGTGACCGGTGTTCCCGAGAACAAGATCGTCAACGCGCTGTTCGAGGGCCTCGTGGCCGAGGGCCCCGGCGGCAGCGATACGATCGGCGGCGTGGCCGAGCGCTGGGATATTTCCGAGGACCGCCTCACCTACACTTTCCATCTCCGCAAGGATGCCCGCTGGTCCAATGGCGATCCCCTGACCGCCCGCGATTTCGTCCGGTCCTACCAGCGAATCCTCACCCCGTCCATCGCCTCGGAATACGCCTACAAGCTCTACCACGTGGTCGGCGCGGAGGAGTTCACCAAGGGGACCCTCAAGGATTTTTCCCAGGTCGGCTTCAAGGCGACCGACGACCATACACTCGTCATCCAGCTGAAGCGTCTGACCCCCTTCCTGCTCGAGGCCATGAAGCACTACTCCTGGTTTCCGGTGCACATCCCCACGGTCGAGAAGTTCGGCGGACTCGAGCGCAAGGGCACGGCCTGGACCCGGCCGGAAAACATCGTGGGCAATGGTCCCTTCGTGATGAAGGAATGGAAACCGCAGCAAAAGATCGTGGTCGCCAAGTCCCCGACTTACTGGGACCGCGCAACGGTGAAACTCGATGAGATCCATTTCTATCCCACCGAGAGCATCGATACGGAGGAGCGCATGTTCCGCACCGGCCAGCTGGACAAGACCAACGAGCTGCCGAATGCGAAGATCGACACCTACAAGCGCGATTTCGCCGAATCCTACCGCCAGGATCCCTACTACGGGTCCTACTTCTACCGCGTCAACGTCACCCGCGGCCCCCTCGCCGACAAGCGCGTGCGGCGCGCGCTGGCGCTGTCGATTGATCGCGAGGCGATCGTCAAGAATGTCACCCGCGGCGGCCAGCAGCCCGCCTACAATTACTGCCCGCCCTCCGAAACCTTCGTGTCCCGCGCGCGGCTGACCGGCGACATCGCGGAAGCCAAGCGCCTGCTGGCCGAGGCGGGCTTCCCTGAGGGCCGCGGCTTCCCCAAGGTCGACATTCTTTACAACACCTCGGAAAACCACCGCGCGATTGCGGAGGCGATCCAGCAGATGTGGCGCCGCAATCTGGGGATTGAGATCGGCCTCGTGAACCAGGAGTGGAAGGTCTACCTCGATTCGCAGGACACCCTCAGCTACGATCTCGCCCGCGCCGGCTGGATCGGCGACTACACCGATCCGTCCACGTTCATGGACATGTGGGTAACCGGAGGCGGCAACAACGACACCGGCTGGTCCAATGCCGAGTACGACCGCCTGCTCGCCGAGTCCTTCCAAGCCAAGAACGACGCCGAGCGCATGGAGACCTACCAGAAGATGGAGGCCCTGCTGATGGAGGAGCTTCCGGTGATCCCCATCTACTTCTACACCCGCCCCTACGCCCTGAACCCCAAGGTGAGCTGGGTGGTCAACGTCCTCGACAACCGCAGCTGGAAGTTCGTCGACAAGCAAAACTAAGGCCTGACCGCCCTCGTCCCACGGAGGGGCCCGGCCTCGAGGCCTGGCCCGGTGGGGCCACCGCGCCCAGACGTCCCTCCCCCGCCGCCGGGGGTCCACCAACGCCTTGCATCTTGGGCCTCGCCCCCTGAAAGGGATTGGCTTTGCCCTCGTCTTCGGACATCTGACTGCCTTCCCTTTACGTTATGCTGCGCTTCATTGCCCGGCGTCTGCTCGAGACGATCCCGGTGCTCTTCATCATCATCACGGCCACCTTCTTCATGATCCGCTTCGTGCCGGGCGGACCCTTCACGTCGGAGAAGGCCGTGACGCCGGAGATTCTGGCCAATCTCGAGGCGCACTACGGTCTGAATAAGCCTCTTTACCAGCAGTACTTCGACTACCTGGGCAGCCTGGCGAAGGGCGACTTCGGACCGTCCTTCAAGTACCCCAACCGCACGGTCAACGAGATCATTGCCGACAAGCTTCCCGTCTCGCTCGAACTCGGCCTGCTCTCCCTCGCGGTCGCCCTCCTGTTCGGACTCCCGCTCGGCGTCATCGCCGCCGTGAAGCGCAACACCTTCTTCGACTACATCTGCTCATCCGTTGCGATGATGGGCATCTGCATCCCGACCTTCGTGCTCGGGCCGCTGCTCGTGCTCGTATTCGCGATCCATCTCGGCTGGTTCAACGCCTCGGGCTGGTATCTCCCGGTCGATCGCGTACTGCCCGCGGCCACCCTCGGCCTGGTCTACGCGGCCTACATCGCCCGCCTCACCCGCGGCGGCATGCTCGAGGTGCTGCACCAGGACTACATCCGCACCGCCCGGGCCAAGGGCGCCTCGGAGTTCCGGGTCATCTTCCGCCATGCCCTCCGCGGCGGGCTGCTGCCGGTCGTGTCCTTTCTCGGACCGGCCATCGCCGGCATCCTCACCGGTTCCTTCGTCATCGAGACCATTTTCCAGATCCCCGGGCTCGGCCGCGAATTCGTGAACAGCGCCTTCAACCGCGACTACACCCTCGTGCTGGGCACCGTGATTCTCTACGCCGGTCTGATCATCACGCTCAACCTGCTGGTCGACATCGCCCAGGTCTGGCTCAACCCGAAGCTCAAGTTTGAGTGAGATGACTTCCCTCTCCCCCTCTCCCGAGCGCCTGCCGGCCTCCAACGTCACCCCCGATCAACTCGAACAGGGCACCTCGCTCTGGACCGATGCCTGGCACCGCCTCGCCCGCAACAAGCTGGCCGTCGCCGGCGGGCTCATCCTCCTGCTGCTGGGCCTCGCCTGTGTCATCGGGCCCATGGTCATGGGTGTTTCCTATCAGGACCAGAATCTCGACCTCGGCGCCACCGGCCCGTCGGCGGCGCACTGGCTGGGAACCGACACCCTCGGCCGCGACCTCCTGGTGCGCCTGCTCATCGGCGGCCGCATCTCGATTGGCGTCGGGCTTTGCGCGACGTTCGTGGCCCTGACCATCGGGGTCGCCTACGGCGCGGTCGCCGGCTTTTTCGGCGGCAAGATCGACGCCGTCATGATGCGCATTGTCGACATCATGTACGCGCTGCCCTTCACGATCTTCGTCATTCTGCTGATGGTCTTCTTCGGCCGAAACATCGTCCTGCTCTTCGTGGCGATCGGCGCCGTCGAGTGGCTGACCATGGCGCGTATCGTCCGCGGGCAGATCCTCTCGCTCAAGCGCATGGAGTTCATTGAGGCCGCCCGCTCCCTCGGGCTGGGCAAGCGCCGCATCATCTTCCGCCACATGATCCCGAACATCCTCGGTCCGATCATCGTGTACACCACGCTCACTATCCCGGCGGTCATGCTGCTCGAGGCCTTTCTCAGCTTCCTCGGCCTGGGCGTGCAGCCCCCGCTCAGTTCCTGGGGCGTGCTGATCAAGGACGGCGCGGAGAAGATGGAGGAGTTCTGGTGGCTGCTCGTTTTCCCCGGATCGGTTTTCTCCCTCACGCTCTTCTCCCTGAACTTCCTTGGCGACGGCCTGCGGGACGCCTTGGACGTACGTTCGTCGAAGGATTGACCAGGGTTCGCCCGGATGAAACGGCTGCGCCCCTATTTCCGCTACCTGCGGCCCCACCGGACGCTGCTCGCCTCCGCGATCGCCTGCGGCATCCTCGCCGGCGTCGCCTCGGGGGCCGGACTGCCGCTGATGATCAGCAAGATCTTCCCCGTCATCTTCGGGGAGGGCGCGCGCGAACTTTCGACCGTCGAGATCATCCTGGTCACCCTGTGGCTGCCGTCCGTCTTCCTCGTGCGGGGCGTGGCCGGCTATCTGAACAGCTACCTGATCCAGCGCACCGGCACCCGCGTGCTGGAGGACATCCGCCTCGATTTCTTCCGGAAGCTCCAGATCCTTCCGCTCTCCTTCTTCCAGAAGAATTCCTCCGGAGACCTGCTCTCCCGCGGCATCGCTGACGCGAGCCAGCTCCAGGTCACCCTGACCACGATCGCGAATGAGATCATCAAGAGTCCCGCCGCCCTCCTCGGAGCGATGGGCTTTGTGGCCTACAAGGCCTTCGAGATCGACGGTCTGCCCTTCGTCCTCGTCACGCTCGCGATTGTCCCACTCTCGGTCCTTCCGATCCGCTTCATCGGCCGCAAGCTCGTCAACCGCGCGGGCAAGATCCAGGCCGAACTCGGCGCCGTCTCGTCCTGCCTCAACGAGAATCTGTCCGCCGTCCGGGAAGTCCGCGCCTTCAGCCTGGAGGAGCGCGAGACTCAGCGCTTCGCCGCCGTGTCCCAGCTCCTGATCAAGGCCCAGCTCAAGTTCGCCAAGTATGACAAGGCCCTCACGCCGCTGATCGAGATCGTGTCCGCAATCGGGCTCTCGGTGACACTCTTTTACGCGTACCGCATCGGGATCGAGCTCGAGGTCTTCGTCTCCCTCATCACCGCGCTCTACGCCAGCTACGACCCGATCAAGAAGCTCGGCAACATCAACAATGAGATGAAGCGGGGCCTCGGCGCGCTCGATCGCTTGGAAGCCGTGCTGCACGCGCCGGTCGCCATCACCGACCGCCCCGACGCGAAGCCCTACGGTCAGGCGCGCGGCGATCTCGGGTTCCAGTCCGTCTCCTTCTCCTACCGCGCCGACGAGCCGGTCCTGCGCAACCTCTCGATCCAGATCCCGGCCGGGACCGTCTGCGCGCTGGTGGGCCCCAGCGGCGCCGGCAAGTCGACTTTCGCGCACCTCGTGCCGCGCTTCTTCGATCCCGTCGAGGGCCGCGTCACACTCGACGGCATCGATCTGCGGGACCTGCGGCTCGCCGACCTGAGACGCAACATCGCGGTGGTCGCCCAGGATCCGGTCCTCTTCAACGACACCATCTTCAACAATCTGCTCATCGCCCGCCCGGAGGCTTCCCGCGCGGAGGTGGAAAGCGCCGCGCGCGCGGCCTACGCGCACGATTTTGTCACGGCGTTTCCCGACGGCTACGAGACCATCGTCGGTGAGCGCGGCGCCCGGCTCTCGGGTGGCCAGAAGCAGCGGCTCGCCATCGCCCGCGCCTTTCTGCGCAACGCTCCGATCCTGATCCTCGATGAGGCGACGAGCGCGCTCGACAGCGAGAGCGAGTCGGTGATCCAGCTCGCGCTCAAGACCCTGGTGGTCGGCAAGACCGTGCTGATCATCGCCCATCGCTTCAGCACCATTCGCGACGCCTCGCTCATCCTCGTCTTCGACAAGGGTGAAATCGCCGCCCGCGGGACCCACGCCGAACTCTACGCCCGCAGCGCCCTTTACAAGGCGCTGTACGATCGCCAGTCCGGCTCGCCGTGACGTCCCTGCCCGACTTTTCGGTCCTGATCGTCACCCGCAACACCGCCCGGCTCACGACCGAGGCGGTGGCCTCGGTGCTGGGGTGCGGGGATCGGGCGACCGTTGAGGTGATCGTGGTCGACAATGGCTCGACCGACGGCACGGGCGAGCAGCTGCAGGCGCGGTTTCCCCAGGTTCGCTACCTGTACTCGACGGAGAATCAGGGGTTCGCCCGGGCCAACAACCTCGCCGCCGCGCACGCCACGGGATCGGTGCTCCTTCTGCTCAACTCCGACGCGGCCCTGCAGCCCGGCAATCTCGACGCCGCCCTGACCTACCTGAGAGCCACGCCCGATTGCGGCGTGCTCGGCGCGCAGCTGCTCAATTCGGACGGCACCCTGCAGAATTCCGTGGCCGAGGCGCCCAGTCTCGCGACCGAGCTGCTCAACCGCTCGCTACTCAAACGCTGGCGCCGCCTGACGCGGTCCGGTCCCCGCCTGCCGGCCCGCGAGCCGGTCGCCGTCGACTCCGTGATCGGCGCCTTCATGGCCATACCCCGCGCGACCTGGGAACGCTTCGGCGGGCTCGATGAACGCTATTTCTTTTATCTCGAGGAAACCGACTTCTGCACCCAGGTCCGCCGGGGTGGCGGCCGCGTGATCCACCATCCCGGGATCCGCGTGTGGCATCATCAGGGGGCCTCCGCCAATACGGTTCGCCCGGCGGCCCGGATCGAGTTCTGGCGCTCGCGGTACATCTACTTCGAACGCCATGCCAGCGGTGCCGCCAACGCGGTCCTGCGCATCATCCTGCCGCTGCGTCTCGCGATCTCGTGGATCTGCAACGCCCTCGCCTCGCCCGTGTCCGCCTCGCTGCGCGAACGCGCCGCGTGGCAATCCGCCCTCCTCCGCTGGCACGCCCGCGGCCGCCCGCTCGAGGGCGGCCTGCGTCCGCCGAGCACGTGACCTGGTGGGCTACTCGCCGGCGGCAGCGCTCCGCCAGGCGTCGCGCAGGGCCGACAGGACCGGCTCGACCGGGAGGCTGGCCATGACGCCGTCGGGCGACTCGAGGTAACGATGCCGGTCTCCGTTCGGCGGATACGGGGCGCGCATGCGGGCGGTGGTCGGCCCAAAGAGCGACAGGGTCCGCGCCCCCAGCGCGGCCGCGAGGTGCATCGGGCCGCTGTCATTGGCCACCACGACCGCGGCACGCGGGATCATCGCGATCACCTCGGGCAGCGTCGTTTGGCCCATCAGGTGGGTGAACCGGCCTGGATCCACGCCGGCCGGCGCCGGCAGGATTTTCTGCCCCGCCCACACGACCCGGGCCGTGGGCTCGGTCTCGAGGAATCGCTTCGTCAGCTCGGCGAAGCCCGGCCACTCGCGGTCCGCGCCGCGGCTGTCAGGGAACATCAGCACCGGGCCGCGGCCGCTGACCGGGGCCACCGACGCCGCGTAGCGAAAATCCGCGGGCGGACGAAACTCGACCCGGCCCGCGAGCCGCGGCGGCAGGTCGAATGCCCGGCAGAACTCCAGCAGGATCGCCACGGAGTGGTCCCGCCACTCACCCTGCGGAAGCGCGACCCGCTGATGGTAGAAAAGACCGGAACCTTCCCGGGCATCGCTCCGCCCAATCTTGCGCGGGCTGCGGGCGGCCCACGTCATCAGTCCGGACCGGGCCAGGCCCTGCAGGTCGAGCACGACATCGAACCGTTCGCGCCGCAGCGCGCGCAGCAGGCGCACGAACGCCCCCAGACCGCCCTTGCGCTCGAAGATGAAGCAGCGGTCCACGGCGAGACAGTCCCTGACCACCGGGGCGAACACGTCCGCCACCACCCAGCTGATCCGCAGATCCGGCCGGCCCGCCTTGAGCGTGGCCGCGAGTTGCAGCCCGTTCAGGATATCGCCCAGGGAGGAGGGCTTGATGATAAGGACGTCGATCATGGGCGAAGGCGCGAGGCGGAGATTGCCAGCTGCCTTGGCTTGGGCGAGCCTTGAGACAATTCCCCTCAACCGCCCCGTCTTGGCAGCCATGGCCCACGACCCCTCGCCCCCTCACTTCTCGAAGCTCGCCGAAGAGCTGATCGGGGATCTGCGCGGGATCGAGACGGTCGAGCCCCACCGCCAGCGCAAGCGCCCAACCAAGGGACTGTCGGCCTTGGTCGAGGAGCTTTTACAGAAGTATCAGGTCGGACGGGACTCCCCCGAGCAGGTCATTCGGGATCACTGGACCGAGATCGTCGGTTCGGCCAATGCGAGCTATGCCCACGCCGCCCAAATCGACCCCAAGGGCCGCCTGATCGTCCTCGCCAGCCACTCCGTGGTCCGGAACGAACTCTTTCACCACCGCCAGACCATCGTGGAGCGCATCCGGAAGCTTCCGGGCTGCGATCACGTTAAATCACTCAACTTGCGGGCTGGCTGACGATTGCAAACGACTGTCTGCCGACACGGAAGGGTCACAAAAATACGCTTGCGCCGGGGCCCGCGGGTTGGGATACAGACGCCTTGCGTTAGTGAGATCCCGTCGGTTACGGGGTCCCACCATGACTGGTCCGGCATTCCGCCGGATTGGAACGGTGACGCCGGCCAAAGCCACGGTTAACCCCGGGGCCGAAGCGGGTGGCACGGGGCCTGCGAAGGTCCCCTACAGTCGTGCAACCTATCCACCAAACCATGTCCACCGTCGTTAAACCCGAAATCATCGCAGAATACAAAACCCACGAGAAGGATACCGGATCTTCCGAAGTCCAGATCGCGCTGCTCACCGCCCGGATCAATCACTTGACCGAGCACCTGCGCACGCATCGCAAGGATTTCCACAGCCGCCGGGGCCTCCTCCAGATGGCCAGCCGCCGCCGCAAACTCCTCGATTATATCAAGCGGCACAACATGCCGAAGTATAACGAGCTGCTGCAGCGTCTCAGCCTCCGCAAGTAACCCTTTAGCACACGGGCGACCCGATCCGCGGGTCGCCCGTTGTCTTTCCGACACTCGGGATCTGACCGGGACATTTCTGCTTGCTGCCTCCCCCTCCCCACGAGGTCCAGGCGCCAAACAGAAATCTCTCGTGACGAACACGAGGATGCGAGGGCTGGTTACCAGCCAACCCACCACACACGGGTGGCGCCGGTCGATCCGACTGGCGGTTTCAAACGGCCGTTCACGGCCGCCTCCACCCACCCCCGGGCCACCGCCGCGCGTCGCGGTCGCCCGATTCATCCGCGGCGCGCTTTAAAGCAGAAAAGTAAGTATGAATCAGAAACACTCCGTCACGGTCCCCGGCATCGGGATGACCTTCTCCACCGGTTCGATCGCCCAGCTCGCCGGCGGCGCCGTCAACGTCAATGTTGGCGAAACCAACGTCTTCGTCACCGCCTGCGCCGCGCAGACCATGCGCCCGGGTCAGGACTTCTTCCCCCTCACCGTCGACTACCGCGACAAGTACGCCGCGGCCGGCCGCTTCCCCGGTGGCTACTTCAAGCGCGAGGGCCGTCCGTCCGAGCGCGAGATCCTGATCTCCCGCCTGTGCGATCGTCCCTGCCGCCCGCTCTTCCCCGAGGGCTTCCTCAATGAGGTGCAGATCATCGGCCAGCTCTTCTCGGCCGATCTGATCAACGATTCCGATATCGCGATGGTCAACGGCGCCAGCGCCGCCCTCGCGATCTCCGACATTCCGTGGAATGGCCCGATCGGCTGCGTCCGCGTGGCGCTGATCGACGACCAGTTCGTCGCCAACCCGACGATCGAGCAGATGTTCTCCTCCGCCCTCGACCTGATCTACGTGGGCAATGAGAAGGACATGCTGATGATCGAGGGTTCCGCCGACCAGCTCCCCGAGGAGCGCTTCATCGAGGCCCTCGAATTCGGTCACAAGTCCATCCAGCCGATCATCGCCGCCATCAAGGAACTGGTGAAGATCGCCGGCAAGCCGAAGGCCACCTTCAAGCTCGTGGGCGCCACCCCCGAGGCCCGCGCCATCATCGAGCGCGTGGTCCCGGCTGAGCGCATCTCCGCCGCCATCTTCGGCTACGAGAAGAATGTCCGCTCCGCCAACGTGAAGCTGCTCAAGGAGGAGGCCAAGGCCGCCCTCCTCGCCGAGCTCGGCGAGGGCAAGTTCACGGACGTCGACCTGAACGTCGTGTTCGAGGACCTCCAGTACAAGGCGTACCGCCAGACCGTCCTCGCCAAGGGCGTCCGCTCCGACCACCGCGACGCCAAGTCGCTCCGCCCACTCCAGGCGCAGGTCGGCGTGCTGCCCCGCGTTCATGGTTCCGCCATGTTCCAGCGCGGCGACACCCAGAACATCGCGATCGTCACCCTCGGGCCCACGAAGGAAGCCCAGGACATGGACGGCCTCACCGGCGGTCCGACCTCGAAGAGCTTCATCCTCCACTACAACTTCCCCCCGTTCTCCGTGGGCGAGGCCGGCCGCTTCATCGGCCCGGGCCGCCGCGAGATCGGTCACGGCGCCCTCGCCGAGCGTTCGCTCGTGCCGGTGCTGCCGACCGAGGACGTGTTCCCCTACTCCATCCGCGTCGTCTCCGAGATCATGGCCTCCAACGGCTCGACCTCGATGGCCTCGATCTGCGGCGG
>CAYZCV010000035.1:0-14565 GCA_964476965.1 uncultured Opitutus sp.
ACGGAGGAGTCGGCGGCGGCCGGGAGCATGTCCCAGTAGTGGAGGAAGGCGTTCTTGGAGTAGCCGATGTCGACGAACGCGGCCTTCAGGCCCGGGTCGAGGTTCTTGATGCGGCCCTTGTAGATGCCGCCGACCATGCGGTTGTCGGAATCGCGCTCGATTTCGAACTTCTCCAGCGTGCCGTCGACGAGGAGCGCGACGCGCTTCTCGAGGGGCTCGGAATTGATGATGAGTTCGCGGAAGGAGGATTTCTCCTTCTTGAACACGGACAGGATCTTTTGGAGAAGCGGGCGCTGCTTGGAGCGCTCGACGGCGCCGGCCTTCAGCTCGGCCCGGTCAACGGGCTCGGACTCGATGGACGGGGGAGGATTGGCGAGTTCCTCGTCATACTGGTGGGAATCGTCCGGGGCCGGCTGGCCGCGGGACGACGATTGCGACTGATCGCTCATGGTGGGTGATGTCCTGGGTTGGGACGGAGCCCCCCTGGGCGCGGGTTGCGGCGCAGGAAATTCCGGTCACGAGGTCGGATTCGCCGATCGGCTTCAGTTTCACGTGAAGTCCTTTCGAAAGCGATAGACGCTCTGGACCAGTCCTTGCAGCAAGCAGCAACTGAGCACAAAGGAGCCACCGTAGCTGATAAAGGGAAGCGGTATGCCCGTGATGGGCACGAGCCCGATGGTCATGGCAATGTTGACGAAGACGTGAACCGCAAAGAGCACCGTGACCCCAATGACGAGGAGGGTGCCGAAACGGTCACGGGCTAGGCCCGCGATACGTACGCCGTTGAACATCACTATCCCAAACAGGCCGAGAACCGTGAGGCTTCCCAGAAAACCTTTCTCCTCGGCGATGACCGAGAAGATAAAATCGTTGTGCGCAACTGAGCGCGGCAGGTAGCCCAACTGGGCCTGCGTTCCCTGCGTCCAGCCCTTGCCGACCAAGCCGCCGGAACCGACCGAAATCAGCGACTGGCGCTGATTCCAACCAATCCCCATGGGGTCGATCTTGTCGGGCGCGACGAAGGAGATGATGCGGTTGCGCTGATAGTCCTTGAGCGGAACCCAGGTCGTAGCCTGGTACTTTCCGCGGTCGTTCACATAGGATAACTTGTTGTCATCCATGAACTTCATGTAGCTGGCGCTGTCCCAGGCCACGATGCCGACGATGAGCAGAAATGCCCCCAAAGCTCCTGCAAAAAAGCGGGTCGAAAGCTTGGAGACGTAAAGCATGGAAAACACCATCGGGGGCAGCACGATCGCGGACTTGAGATCCGGCTGGAGCAGGATAAGGAACATCGGTAATCCTACCGCAAGCGCCAACTTACCCAAGACACCCCAGGATTGCTGGACGGTGCCGATTTGGGAGCGGATGATCACCGTGGCGGTCATTAACAGGACCGCGGCCTTGGCCGGCTCGGACGGCTGCAGGGAAATGAACCCAAAATCCAGCCAGCGCTGGGCCCCGTAGACCTCATCGCCGATCCCCGGGATGAGAACCACGAGAAGAAGAACGATGCAAATCAGGTAAAACCAGTGGATTACGCTGATCCAGAACCGGTAGTCGATCAGGGAAACGGCGATGTAGAGCCCGGCCCCCATCGTCATGAAAATCAACTGCTTTACCCAGTCACTCTGCGCGGTGGAGAGCTGCGCACTGTAGATGAAGCTCAACCCGATGCCGGCCAGCGCGAGCATGGCCAGCGGCGTCCCCAGGTCCCAGCGCTCGCGCGTGGTGACCTTGAAGACGCCCAGCAGCTCAATCGGCGCGCGGAGGTTCATGGGGTGGGTTGAAGGCTCAACGGATGGCGGGTTCCGCCGTTGTCTGCAAAGACGGATCGCGACTTTCTTTCGTTTCGGTTGCCGCCGCGGCGGTCGTGACGGCCTTGGTTGAGGCGTGGGCCAGACCGAGCAGAATCCAGAAGACGATCGCCCCCATCGGATTTTCCAGCACGACGCCGAAGCACGCGCTGATGAGGATCACCCAGCAGGCGCACCACCAGGCGAGCGCCAGCCCGGCGCCGTCGAGCCGTTCACGCGCCGCCCGGGCGGCGGTGCGCGTCCGCACGATCATCAGCATGAACAGGCCGATGAGGAGGCTCAGGCCAAGGAAGCCCATGCGGCCAAGAACGGTGAAGAGGATGCTGTGCGGACTCCGCACCGCGAAATCATCGCCGACGCCTTCGTAGGTTCCGACAAAATCGCGGGAGAGGTCATAGCCGAAGCCGAGGCCGAAGACGGGATTTTCGGCGACCACCCGCCGGGTGATGGATTCCCACCAAACCCGACGGAAGCGGTTGTTGTCGCCCGAATCGGTGCTGGCGGAACCCACATAGCGTCCGCTGCCATCAAGGTCGCCGATGGAGATGACGTGTTCGTAGAGCGCGTACACGCGACTCTCGCGCCACGGGACTTCCTGGACCCAGGCGGCAGCGAGGCCGGCGACCAGACCGAGCGGGAGCGCCAGCAGGGCCACCTGCAGCCAGCGCCGTTCGCGCCCGAGGAGGGCAAACGCGGCGGCGACGGCGAAGCCAACCAGCGCCGCGCGGGACAGCAAGGCGAAGCCCACCAGGAGGGCGAGCCCGGCGAGCCCCGCCCGGGTCCGCGGCCATTGCCTTCCCGGGGCCGAAGCGAGCAGCGGGAAAAGTCCTGCCAACAGGAAGGTCGCGGCCAGATCGTCCTTCATGAAAATGACCGGAATCCCGCTGAGGGTCAGCGAGCCGACAAAGAAGTCGGTGAATTGCTGGAACAGGATCACGACGATGGGCAGGGCGGCGACGGTGCCGACCGCGAGGGCCCCGAGCCGGCCGCGTTCACGGGAATCGGTGGCCACCGCTTGGGCGATGAAGAAATACGCGACGTAGTAAACCGTGGCGAAGTCGCGCACCGCCCACATGCCGTGCGCGCGAACATCGATCACCATCCGGGCCGCGGCGAACGCGATCAGCACGAGCAGGAGAGTGTTCAGCCCATCGCGCTGCCAAGGCAGCTCCCGGCGAAAGGCGGCCTGGACGAGCACGATGGCCCCGGTGAGGGCGAGCACGACCTCGCCGAAGAGCAAGGGAAGCGGCGGTGCGAGCATGATCTGCGCGAAGCCCCGGTTGCCGATCATGTAGCCGGCCAGCACCAGGCCGAGCAGCGCAGTCTCGAGCCGGATCCGGCGGCTCCACAGCAGAATCAGTGTGAGGGTGCCGACCGCGGTGAAGGCCGCGAGGCCCAGGCTGCCGCCCGCGATCGCCCCCCCAATCCACAGGGCGAGCGCGACCCCTCCCGCGATGATCAGGCCGTTGCGTGAGCGCACATCCACCCCCGGAGCAAACCAAGCGGGCGAGTCATGGCAATCAGCCAGTCGTCCGCGGGCCGGAGAAGCACGCGTGAACCTAGCGCCGGCCGAGGCGTGCGAGGCAGGCCGCCTCGACCTGATCCACTGACCAGTACTGCAGGCAGGCCAGAGGGGTCGAGGTGTTCGCGCAGAAATCGATTCCCGTGGCCGGCGACTCGCAGGGCAGGCAGGCGAGATGCGGATGCCGCAACACCGTCCACCGCTCCCGAAACCAGTACGGATCCCAGCCGTAACTGGAGGGCCCGGAGATGATCACCCCCGGCGTGCCCAGGGCGTTCGCGAGATGCATCGGCCCGGAGTTATTGCCCACATAGAGCGGTGCGTTCGCGACGAGTCCGGCGAGCTCGCGCAGCGACTGGGGGCGAACCGCCGTGACCCCCGCGGGGAGCGTCACGCCGGACGTCTCCGGGCGTTCCACCCAGACCACGGCGTGATCACGCGCCAGTTTTCCCGCGAGGGCAGCAAATCGATCCAGCGGCCACTGGCGCATGAGCAACTTGGTCCCCGCGTGAATCACGATGGGACCCGACCCCGGCACCGCACCGGGTGCCAGATGGCGGAGGTCGGGGGGCGGCGGTTCGGTGGGCCAGACGATGTCAGGTGAGAGCTGACGGGCCACGATCTCCCCCATCCGCCAGTTCCAGCGCACCACGTTCCAGTCCGGTGGCGAGGGCACCTCGTGAGTAATGGAGCCGCGCACGCGCACATACCCCATGTTGGCGCCTACGCGGATCCGTCCGCCGGTGAGTTTGGCCAGCAGGTGGGGGAAATTGGCCTGATCGTAGCTGATCAGGGTCGCGTCGGCGCCAAAGCGCTGGAGCCGCCACCACGACTGCACCGCCGTCCAGGGGCGGCGCCACTGACGGTTGAATACTTCGCGGATGGCGGGAGCAATGAGTTCCGTTGGGCCCGGGATGCCCGCGTAGAGCTCTGCCTCGACCGGGGAGGTCACGATCGCAAGGGGCGACGCCGGAAAACACTGCCGCAGAGCCGCCACCACCGGCACGAAGACGATGTTGTCGCCGAGGTGGTTGACCTTGAGAATCAGGATGCGCGGGGACGGTTTCATGGTCAGTCAGGTCAGCGCAGGGGTGGCCCCCCGGATTTCCCGCAGAAGGAGTGGCAGCAGGACGGCGAGCAGTGCCACGGTGCCGCTGGCCAACACCACGGCTGGCGTGGAGGTCAGGCTGGCGCCGAGCAGGGCGATCGTGGCCAGGGAATAGCCGACCAGGGAGCAGCGCGCCAGCCCCGCCGAATGGCCAAGCCCGATCAGGAGCGTCGTGTGCGGCTGGACCAACACCAGCGCCCCGGCCCAGGCAAAGCTGGCCCAAGCGAGGCTCGCCGGAATTCCCGTGTAGGCGCGGCGGGTCCAGAGTTCGATCAGGGGTTCAGCGGCCGAGGTGACGGCCGCCATGGCCAGGACCAGTGCGAGCGAGTAGCCGACGCTCCGGCGAAACTGGGTCCGCACCCAGTCGTGGTCACCCCGGACCAGCGCCTCGGTGTACGCTGGCCAGACGGCGGCAAGCGTGAGGCCCTGCACTTGGGCCAGGGGCGCCAGCAGGCGCGAAATGAGCGAAAACGCGGTGACCGCCACCGGCCCCCCGGCGAGCGAAAGAGCGGTGGACGGGGCGGCTTGGACGAGGGCCAGTCCAAATTGCGGAATCGCATAGTGACCGCAGGCCGCGCGCAGCCTTTGCCGCTGCTCTGGGGCGAGGATCGGCCAGTCCGTGGCGGGCCAAGCCAGCCGGGAGCGCAGATGGAACGCCATCGCGACGTTCTGGGCGACGGCAAGTCCGGCCGAGCCGGCCACGATCGCGACCAGCGACAGGGAGAACGTCGCGGCCACGGCCACCCAGGCAAGGGTCGCGGCACTACCGGCGGCGCCCCAGAGCGCCAACAGCCACTGCCGTTGTGCGGCTCCGGCCAGGCGCGGCACGGTGTTCAGGGGAAGCGCGACCGCCGTCAGGAGGAGCAAGGCCAACGCGGCCGGCCGGACTTCGGCCGTGTTCGTGATTCCGACCCAGGCGGGCCAGTCCGCGAAAGCGATCAGCGGCACCCCGACAACGAGCCAGCCGAGGGCGATGCCTCCCAGCCAAAGCGTGCCCTGGCGAGCAAGGCCGCGGGCGAGGGCTCCGTCCCCGCGCGCGATGGCCTCGGCCATCGCGCGTTGGGAAGCAAGGCCGATGCCGAGATCGCCGATATGAAGGGCGCCCGCGACCCCGAGCATCAGCATCCAGGCCCCGTAGCGTTCGACCCCGAGGTAGGGGAGAGCCACAGCCACTTGCGCCAGCGCGAGAATCACCGTCAGTCCGCGTCCGCCGATCTGCGCAGCGATGTTGAAGCGCAGCCGCCCGGGCGGGACGAGGGGAAGGCGGGCACTGGCGCGAGGGGAATCCATGAACGAGGAGCGGCGCATGCTTTACTCACCCGGGGCGGATGACAATCTCCGGTCGCTCCATGTCCGCCGTCCCCCCGCGTGTCTATCTGGTCGTTGCGACCTACCGCCGCCCGGCGATGCTGCGGCGCCTGCTCGAATCACTGTCGAGCGAGACGGTTCATCTGGCCGGAGTTGTGGTCGTGAATAATTCCGCCGACGCCGAGACCACCGCGGTCGCGCTGGCCGCAAGTCCGGTGCCGGTACGCATGGTGACGCCTCCGGCGAATCTGGGGACGGGCGGCGGCATTGCCGCCGGAATGGAGGTTGCGCTGTCCACGCCGGACGCGACGCATCTTTGGATGCTCGATGATGACGCCGCGGCGACACCGGGCGCGCTGGAGGCCATGGTGGAGGCCCTGCAAGCGAGTGGGGCGGGTGCGGCGGTCCCGCTGGTGGTCGATGCGGACGGCCGATTGGCGTGGTTTCCCGGCCCCTTGCCGGAGCCGGCTTGGTCCGCCGTGCGGGCCCGGGGAGCGACGCCCGCCACCTTCCGCGCCACCTGTGGCGAGGAACCGCTCGAATGGTCCTGGGCACCGTGGCCGTCCCTGCTGGCCACCCGAGCGGCGGTTCGTGAGGTGGGCTTGCCGCGGGCCGACTACTGGTTTCAGGGCGAGGACATCGAGTGGACGCTGCGCCTGACCGCTCGGTTCAAGGGCGTTCTTGCCCCGACCGCCCTCTGCTTGCACACGCCGCCGGGGTCGGGTGACGAGCTCATCACGCGGGAGCATCGGAAAAGGATTCTGATGCTGCAGAATAATTTTTTCACCGGCCAACTGTCGCATGGTCGGCGGCTTCGGCGCCATGCCCCCGGCAACGTCTGGCGCACGCTGGGTGCGGCGCGCTTCTCGCCGCGCGCCTGTGCGGATGTGCTGCTGGCGTGGTGGCGCGGGGCCGTTCGGCGCCGCCCTGCCGGCCAGGTTGGCGGCGATGGTTTTCGCCGCCAATGGGGGAGTACGCTGTGAACCCGATTGATGTCACCGTCGTGACGGTCGCGCACAATGCCCTGCGCTTCCTGCCCGCCTGCCTCAACAGCGTGCGGGCGCAGCAGGGCGTGCGATGGGAACACCTTGTGATCGACAACCACAGTACGGACGGCGGGAGCGACTTTCTGCGGGCCGAGCAGCGACAGGATCCACGCCTGCGGGTGGTCTTCCTCGCGGAAAACTCAGGCTGTGGCGGCGGCCTGCATCATGCGGGTCCGGAGATCCGGGGCCGCTTCGTCGCCTTTCTGGATGCGGATGACCTCATGACGTCGGGGCGCCTCGCTCACCAGGTCGCGTGGCTGGAGGCGCATTCTGCGCAGGTTGCGGTCTACGGACATGCGGAAGCCATTTCCGAAGACGGAGCACGCCTGGGTGAGCGGGTCTTTGCCGCGGGCTCCGAGGACGCGTTGAGGCGCTTCGCCGAGTTTTCCATGCCGGCCTGCCACAGCACCGGCTGCGTCCGCGCGGATATCTTCCGGAAAGTCGCCACCCGAGCGGTGTACAGGCAGGCCGCGGACTATGATGCCATTTGTCGCCTGCTCAATGACGGCCCCGTGGGCTTCCATCCGGAGGTCGTGAGCCTTTACCGGCGACACCCCTTGCAGGTGAGCAACACGGGACGGGTTCGCCAGGCCTGCGAAGGAGCCGCGGCGGGTCTGGCGGCGGCGCGGCGCCGGGTGGGTGTACTCGAGGATCCGCCCGATTTCGCACCCTGGCTGGCCGGTCTGATCGCGCGGGCCCAAAGCGTGGGAATGGTGCATGCGGCCTACGCGATCCGGTCCGGGGAAGAGGGGTTCGCCCGCCTCGAACTCTATCATGCCCGGCGGGCGGTGCGTCGCGGCCACTGGCGCTCGCTCTTCCGGGTTTACACCTCGCTCTTTAGCCGCCGACAGCATGCCGGTTCCTTCGCCGCTCGCTGGGAACTGGCCTGGGCCGGACCCTTGCGTGTGGCGGGGATCAGATAGTTCGCAGCCATCGCTGGATGGCCGCGTCCACCGGATCCGTCTCAAGCCCAAGGATGCAGTGGGGCGACGCATACCGGCACCGGTCGAAGCAAGGCTTGTGCGGGCAGGCCAGGCCCTCGATCCAGCCCGCCTGTGGGTGGACGGGGGCGAATCGCTCGGGTAGTTGAGGGCCGAATACTGTGAACGTGGGAAGACCCAACAGAGCGGCGAGGTGGCCCGGGCCGGAATCGTTGCCGATGAACGCGTCGGCTCCTTCCAACGTAGCCAGGAGGCGCTCCAGGTCTCCGTGATTGGAATCAATGGTGATCACTTCGAGTCCGGCCGCCTCCAAACGCGCGGCGATGGCGGTAAAGCGTTCGACGGGCCAGACGCGGACCGCGTGGCCTGCCCCAAGGTGAAGCACGACGCGGCGCACCGGCGCCGTCCTCCGCTGGACCGGCGGCCGAGCCGGCCAGCCCAGTGCTTCCGCGATCGCCGACCAATGGTCGGCGCGGTGCGGGCCGGACGGGGGTTTGAGGGCGTGCGTGAGCAGGACACCTGAGCCTGCGCGGGCGAAGCCGTAGCGCTGCTGGACGCCGGCAAGCATCATCAATCCGTGGTCGCGCGGGTCGGGCCGGGCGGACACCGCGATGTCCGCCTTGGCCGCGCGCAGCCGTCCCAGCGTGTCAGCCAGCTTCCGCCACGGCCACCGAGCCAGCTGGTACTTGCCCGCAAAGGCAGTCCAAGGTGCTTCGCAGGGAATCAGCTCCACGGCGGGGGCAAACCGCCGCAGCAGCGGGGCCGCATGGGATTTGGCGAGCAGGGTGACGTGCATCTGCGCACTTGCCGTCTGCAGGAAGGGTAGGGCAAGCGTCACATCGCCAAGGCCCCAAAGTTCAACCACCACCAGTCTGCTGTCGGGGCCCGAGGTCATGGTCCGGGGGGCATCAACGGCTCGGTTTCCGCCACGCAGCGAGCCAACTGCCGGCAATCTGGCGCACCGGGATGCGGGCGCGCAAAGACGCCAGGACCTCGGGCACGCAGTTCGTTTTGTAAATCCATTCGTGACCCCGATGGCAGTAGTCGTGCCAGGCGATGATCCCGCCCGGAGCGAGCCGTTCGAGCGCCAGTTCCGTATCAGCCCGGGCTCCGGCCTCGGTATGGTCGCCGTCCACGTAGATGAAATCGAAGGCCTCCTCCCGCAGCAACCGGTCGCGGTCGCCCGGAAAGCTGACGAGCCGACGTTCGATCCGATCGCGCAGGGCCGGTTCGGATGCGTCAATCAACTGGCCTGCACCGGGCTTGATGTCGTACGTCACAATCCGAGCCTGGGGACAGGCCAGAGCGAGACTGAGGGCGCCGGCGCCGAGGTGGCAGCCGATCTCGAGAATGCGTCGCGGCCCGATCGAGTGGGCGAGCGAGCAAAGCGGCACGAGATCATTGGGGGCTGAGGAAATGGGTGGGATGGCAAACTGCCGAAACGGAATCACGGGTGCCGGGCCGCCGATGAATTCATCCAACGTCACTACGGGCAGCTTGAGCCGGCCCGGCTTCAGGAGAGCCAGGCAGGCACTGGCGGCCGGACTTTCGATGAAGATACGCTTCAAACCGAGATTGAGCCGGAAGCGAAAAAGAAAAGAGCTCATCTAGGTTTTGCAGTGGCGGCGACTTAAGCTTTGGCTCGGAGCAATGACAAGCCGCACCCTTCTCTGGCCCCGCATTGGCGCGGCAGTGGTCGTTGCGCTGGCCGGTGCGGTCGTCTTTCAGTTTTTCGGGAACGCCGGCCGCGGCTACATCGACACGGCGTCCTTGTTCTACTGGTGGGGCTTTCAGTGGTTCAATCCGGGTTCGGAGACCGAGCATGGTCCGATGATTCTGGGGCTCTCGCTGTGGCTTTTCTGGCGAAATTTGAAGAATGCGGATGGCAGCTTTCCGAATGCGAAGTTGACCAATCCGAATTCCGCGGTCCGCAATCCACAATGGCCCGCCGCCGCCGCGGCGCTCGGTGGTCTGGCGTTGCATGGGCTTGGCTATGCGGTCGAGCAGGCGCGCATCTCGATCGTGGCCCTGCTCGTGTTCACTTGGGGCGTGCTGGCCCTCGCGGGGGGACGGCGCTGGGGCCGCGCGGCGTGGTTCCCCCTCGCGTTCCTCGTGTTTGCCATCCCCGTCAACGCCCTCGACACGATCGGATTCCACCTGCGTCTCTGGGTGATTGATGCCGTGCACACCCTCGCCCCGCTCGTCGGCATCGAGGTGATCCGGAACGGCACCCAGCTGTTCTCGCCGGACGGCACCTACCAGTACGATGTCGCTGCGGCCTGCTCAGGCGTTCGCTCCCTGATGGCGCTGATGGCGCTGAGTCTCCTGACGGGCTACCTCAACCTGCAATCGAACCTGCGGCGGGCAGCCGTGTTTCTGCTCTGCTTCCCACTGACCTATGTGGGCAATGTGATCCGGATCGGCGCGATCGTCATCGCCGGCGAGTGGCTGGGGCAGGGCGCGGGTGAATGGCTCCATGAATGGGCCGGCTTCGTCGTGTTCGTGATCGTGCTCGGCGGCGTCCTCGGGGCCGTGACGCTGTGGCAGAAATGGTCCCCGGAAATCGTGCGCGGACGGACGGACGCCTCCTCCGAAGACGCCGGGCCGGCCGTCGACGCGTCGGCCGGTTCACGCTGGGTCGACGCAGGCGAGCCGGCGGGCGGGTGGCGGGTGGCGGGGAGCGTCGTTGCGATGGCGGTGCTGACCGCGTGGTTCACGCATCGCGTGGACCAATGGCCGGTCCTGGGCGGCGCCGGGATCAGGCTGGCTGAGGATGGCATCAGCCCGGCGGATCTGCCCGCGTTTCTCGGGACGGAGTGGATCGGGCAACGCACCGCGGTGACGGCGATTGAGCGGGAAGTGCTGCCGCCCGACACGGGCTTTGCCCGGCGCAATTACGTGTCCACGGAGAACCGTCAGGACCAGGTGTTCGTGTCGATCGTCCTCAGCGGGCGCGACCGCACGTCGATCCATCGCCCCGAACTCTGTCTGGTCGGTCAGGGCTGGACCATTGAGGGCCGATCGGTCGAGACGTTCGCACGGCCGGAGGGGCCGCCGCTGCAGGCCTCGGTCCTGCAGATCACTCGCGAGATTGTGGATAACCAGGGGCGGCGGCAGGTCCTGCCGGCTCTCTTCGTCTACTGGTTTGTGGGCCGGGACGAGGTGGCGGCGACGCAGGGGCAGCGGCTGTGGCGAACCGCTTGGAATCGGCTGCGCGGCCGGACCGACCGGTGGGCGTACGTCGTGGCGCAGACCATGGTCCTGGATGGTGAGGAGCCGGCCCGGGCCCGGCTGCAGGAGGTGCTGGCGCAGACCTTGCCCGCGATCCAGCCGGGATTGTGAGGGGCCGGGTTGCGCCCGGGCGAAGAAAGGTTGAACTTTGCCGGTCGTTTCCCACCATCACGGACTCTTGAAATCAGCAAGCGCCGCCGACTTCGCCTTGATGATTGCGCAAAGCGGTCCCTCGTCTTGGCCGCTGGCGCTGTCGCTTGGCTTGGGCGTAGCCGCCGGGTTTTCGGCCGTCTGGCTGCTGACTCGCAACGCCCGGCGCAGTGCCGCCGATCAGGCCGCCCAGCTGCTGGACGTGGCGCGCCGCGAAGCCGCCGTGGCAGGCGCGGAGATCAAGCAAAAGGCAGAGGAGGAGCTCGCCGCGCGCCGCGCGGAGCTCAACCGCGAATTTGACCGTCGCGAGATCGAGAGCGATGTGCGTCTGCGCGAGATCCGCGCGCACGAGGAGTCCCTGGCGCTGCTGGACTACCAGCTGGAGCAAAAGGGTGAGCGCCTGGCGCGCGAGAACGCGGCGATCAAGCAGGCTCGCGACGCCATCCGGGCCCTGTCCAAATCCCTGCGCAAGCGCCTCGAGGGCGTGTCGCAGATGGATGCCGAGGAGATCAGGAAGGCCCTGCGCGAGGAGGTGCAGCTGGAGTGCGCCGACGAGCTGCGAGTCCTGCGCCGCGAGATTCTCGAGCGGTCCGAGCAGGACCTGCAGAACGAGGCCAAGCGGATCCTGATCACCTCGATGCAGCGGCTCGCAGGCAAACCGAACAACGACATCACCGCGACCATCGTCCAGCTGCCCAGCGAGGAGATGAAGGGTCGCATCATCGGCCGCGAGGGCCGCAACATCAAGGCCTTCGAGGCCGCCACCGGCGTCACCCTCCTGATCGACGAGTCGCCGCAGATGGTGTTGATCTCCTCCTTCGACCCCGTCCGCCGCGAGATTGCCCGGGTCGCGCTGGAGGCCCTGGTGAAGGACGGCCGCATCCATCCGGCCACGATCGAGGAGTTTGTCGTCCGTGCCCGCACCGACATCGACCTCAATGTCGAGCAGTCCGGTGAGGACGCGGTCCAGCGGCTTGGCATCAATGGCCTGCACCCCGAGCTGATCAAGCTGCTCGGCCGGCTGAAGTTTCGCTTTTCCTACACCCAGAACGTGCTGGATCACTCGATCGAGGTCGGCTTCCTCGCCTCCATGCTCGCCAGCGAGCTCGGTCTCGACCCCAACATCGCCAAGCGGGCCGGCCTCCTGCACGACATCGGCAAGGCGATCGAGGGCGAGTATGAGGGCAGCCACGCGATCATGGGCGGCGACTTCGTGCGCCGGCACGGTGAGACCCCGATCGTGGTCAATGCCGTCGCGGCCCACCACGAGGAGGTCAAGCCCGAGACGGTTTACGCCGGTCTCGTCATTCTGGCCGACACCATTTCGGCCGTCCGCCCTGGCGCGCGTGCCGAGTCGATGAGCAGTTACATCCAGCGCCTCGACCGGCTGGAGAAGCTGGCGATGTCGGTCGAGGGCGTGCAGCAGGCCTATGCCATCCAGGCCGGCCGCGAGGTCCGCGTGGTGGTCAATCCGCAGCAGGTCACGGACGAGCAGGCGAAGGACATGGTCAAGCGCCTGCGCCAGCGGGTCGAGGAGGAGCTGCAGTACCCGAGCACGATCAAGATCACGGTGATCCGCGAGTCGCGCTTCACCGAGACGGCGACTTAGCGCGGCGAAGCCGCGCGCTGTTAGCGATAAGCGGTAAGCTTTAAGCATCGAGCGGAAGGCTTCACTCGTCGCGAGCGTCCACTGAATTCCGGGCTCTGCGGCCACGGCCCAGCCTGAAGAGCCCTGGAGCCTCTGGCCGACTGCTGAGGGCTGATCGCTAGGAGCCGCTTTTAGCTT
Organism: uncultured Opitutus sp.; assembly: GCA_964476965.1. Taxonomy (GTDB): domain Bacteria; phylum Verrucomicrobiota; class Verrucomicrobiia; order Opitutales; family Opitutaceae; genus CAMAXB01. Next base: position 12,910 of record CAYZCV010000035.1, read on the forward strand.
TAAGCTGAGGGCTGAACGTTTACAGCTTGGTGCGTACTCGCATGGCCGACCCGAAGCATCTCGAGACCTTTCCCAATCCGGCGCCCAAGCGCGACTACGTGATCGAGCACACGCATCACGAGTTCACGTCGCTCTGCCCGATGACGGGGCACCCGGACTTTGCCCACATCACCGTGCGGTATGTGCCGGACAAGACGTGCATCGAGCTCAAGTCGCTCAAGATCTACTTTCATGCCTTCCGTAACGAGGGCATTTTCTTCGAGGCGGTGACGAACAAGATCTGCGATGACCTGGGGGCGGCGTTGAAGCCGCGGCGCCTGACCATTGTCGCGGATTGGAAGGCCCGGGGCGGCTTCACGTCGGTCGTCACCGCGGAATGGTCCCCGCGGCGCGGCCGCACCTGAACGTGCGCCCGGCCCTCGCCTGCCTCCTGCTGATGGCCTGCGCGCCCGGCGTGCGGGCGCAGGCCGTCGGTCCGGATGTGCCACGGCTGACAGTGGGGCAGCCGGTGCAGATGGAGAAGTTCGTCGTGGCGGCGACGCTCGCCAGCCTGATCGTGCGGACCAATTACGAGGTGCGCAACAATGAGGAGGCGACCCTGGTGCGGGTGGTGGTCGAGGAAGTGCGGGCCGGATCGCGCGCGGCGCGCGCCGGAATGGAGCGCGGCATGCAGATCCTCTCGATCGAGGGCGTTCCCATCCGTGGACTGACCGAAAAGGACTTCAACGAAGTCATGGCGCGCGAGATCAGCGGCAGCAGTCTCACGCTGACCGTGCGTCGCCGAAGCGGCTTCCGCTCGCTGAAGATCGAGATCCCGGTCGGCGAGCCTGTGCCTGTCAGGAATTGAGCGCGCGGATCACGGCAGCGTGGATCCCGGGTCCGGCGGCAACGGTTGACCGCGCCGGGTAGGCGTGGCCTCCCTGCCAGTCGGTGATCAGGCCGCCCGCCCCGCGAATCACGGGCACGAGGGCGGCGATGTCCCAGGGATTCATCACCGGGTCGACGCAGACATCCGCCCAGCCGCAGGCGACCAGCAGGTAGCCATAGCAGTCGCCCCAGGTGCGCACCAACCGGGCCCGACCGGCCAAGGCATCGTAAGCCGGGCCGTTCTGGTAACGTGCGGGATTCAGCCCGTCGCTGGTCAGGAGCGTGGCCTCCTCAATCCGCTCGCAGGTCCGGACGCGCACGGGACGGTCGTTCAGCGTCGTGACCTGCCCGTCGCCGACGCAGAGTTGTCCGAGCACCGGCTGATGAATCGCCCCGAGCACGGGCTGCCCCTGGTGAAGCAGGGCAATCAAGGTGCCCCACAACGGTACGCCGGTGATGAAGGACTTGGTGCCGTCAATCGGATCGAGCACCCACACCCACTCCGCATTGGGGCGGTCGTCCCCGTACTCCTCACCAATGATGCCGTGCTCCGGAAAGCGGGCAGTGATCATCTGCCGCATGAGTTCCTCGGCGCCACGGTCGGCGAGCGTGACGGGAGAGGCGTCGCTCTTGGTCTCAACCGCGAGCGCGAGATTGCCGAAATGCGGACGGATGAAATCGCCGCTGGCGTGGGCCAGCTCATGCAAAAAGGACCGGTAGGGTGCGAGATCCACGGCGGCAGACTTGCGGGCCGCGGGGGCGGAATCGACGGAAAAAGATGGGATTCCC
>CAYZCV010000035.1:14665-16689 GCA_964476965.1 uncultured Opitutus sp.
CAGGCCGAGAACACGCTGATCAAGGGCGTGTGGCCCTATCCGCGGACGTCGCCGGACTTTGCCCGTGAAGGGGGGAGTCTGACCGAATGGGGACCGTGGATCGATACCGGACGGCTCTACCCGCAGTTTTACCCGACCTTGGACTCGGCCAAGCTGGAGGACCTCGTGCGTGTCTTCGGGCTCCAGCCGGCCTTGGACGAAGAGGCCCGGCGCTGGTGTCCGCCCGCCCGCCGTCGCTACCATGCCGCGCTCTACGATGCTCTCGCCGGGGCGCTGCTGCTCGCGCGGCTGGCGACGGAGCCGGCGCTGAAAGATCGGCCGCTCGCCTGGATTCTGGCGCACAGCACGCTCGATCCGGAGAAGCGCGACGCGATCAACCAGGGAAATTTGTTTTAACGCGGTTGAGCTTCGATCCGATCCAGAAGTCGTGCAGAGACACCGAGGCGCAGAGTTCTGCAAGCGATCATCGGCCAGGGCAGGTTTCCCGGCGACTCCGCGGCTCTGCGCGACTTCTTTAACTCGTCACGCTTCCACCGGAAAACGTTTCATCCCACTGAGCTGGCTGGCGATGAGACCGAGAAAAAGCGGGCCGTTGCGCAGGTAGCGCGGGCCGAGGCGACGGGGTTCGCGGACGAGTCGCCAGAGCCACTCGAAGCCGCTCCGGCGGACCAAGGCGGGCGCCTGACGAATGCGACCGGAGAGCAGATCGAAGGCTGCGCCGACGCCGAGCAGCGTACCGCGCTCAAGCCGCGGCTGCAGGGCCGCCATCAGGGCCTCCTGCCGCGGCGTGCTCAATCCGATCCAGATGAAGTCGGCCCGTGCCGCGCGGATGCGGGCCGCGATCGCATCGATGGCCGCGTCGCTGTAGTCCCCGAAAGGCGGCGTCTCGGTTCCCGCAATCGTGAGTCCGGGAAACCGTGAACTCAAGGTGGCGGCGAGCAGGCTGGCGGTGCCGGGCCCCGCACCGCAGAAATAGTGACGCTGTCCCGTCGTGGCGCTGGCCGCCGCGACCGCGAGCACCAGATCGGGGCCGTAGACGCGGGTGACGTTGGCGTGACCGTTGCGTCGCCCGAGCCAGACGAGGGGCATGCCATCGGGTGTGGTCAGAAAGGCACGATTGAGGATTGCGCGGTGACGGGCCTCACGGCGGGCCGAGCACACGCTGTTGACGTCGCAGCAGCACACGATCCGGGATGGACCCTCCCGGGGGGCGGACAGAATCCGGTCGCGCGCGCCGTCCAGGGTCAGCGCGTGCACGCCGACGCCAAGGACATTGAAGCGCGGGGGCGGGGTCATCCGGCGCGAGCAGAGAACCGCGCGAGCAATTCGTCAAACGTCGTGTGGGCGAGCGAGGGCAGGCGCAGATCGGCCTGGGGAAAATCGAAGTGGGCGGTCGACGGGTTCGGGACGACCACGCAGTTCATCCCGGCGCGTTTGGCGGCAACATGCCCGGGCACGGAGTCCTCGAAGGCGACGCTGGCGGCGGCGTTGGCATCAAGGGCCTTGAGGGCCGCGAGGTAGACGTCGGGGGCCGGTTTGCCGGCGGACACATCGTCGATGCAGCGAATCGCGGCGAAGTAGGGCCGCAAGGCCAGGCGATCCAGGTGACGCTCGACATGGGTGTGATCGGAATTGGACGCGACGGCGAGGCCGAGCCCCCGGCTCCGGGCCTCGTCGAGCAGCGCCTTCACCCCGGGCAGGATGGGCTGGCGGTTCGTGTAGAGCCGGGTGCGGCGCCGGTACTCGCGTTCGAGCTCGACGCGGTCTTGGCTGCGGGGAAAGGCGCTCCACGGATCGAAGTCGATTCCCACATGACCGACGACCCCGTGGGCCTTGGCGAGGTCGCAGGGCAGGCCGTGCTCGGCGTGCAGTTCGACCCACGCCTCGACGAGCGGGGTTTCGGTGTCGACGATCAATCCGTCGAAATCAAAGACAAGGGCGCTGATCATGCGGTTAAGGGAGGGAGCAAGAAGGAGAATCCCCTCGCCGTCACGACACGAAACGCTCGCCCGGCCACTGCCGCC
>CAYZCV010000035.1:16789-27584 GCA_964476965.1 uncultured Opitutus sp.
TGATGGCCGCGGGATTTGCGTCAGCGGGTCGGTGCGCGGGGCCGAGCGGTGGGGAGGTTATTCGGGAATCAGGCCGGTGGGGAGACCGTCGATGCTGACGCGATTCTTCTCTGACCGGTAGGCGGCGACGCCCTCGGGTCCCTTGCGTTCGGCCCATTCGCGCAGCTGGGTGCGCTCGCCCTCGTAGGTGTAGAAGGGAACGGCGAAGCCGCAGGAGGTTTGCACGCTTTCGACGTCGGCGATGATGAGCTGGCGCTCCCCGGGGAGCGGGGGACCGAAGAGCCGGCGGTACGATGACCAGTCGGCATCATGGGGCCGCAATGCCTGGGCCCGCCCGTAGACGCGCAGGATCATGGGCGCCTGCTCGAAGGAGCAGAACATCAGGGTGATCCGGCCGTTTTGGGCGAGGTGGGCGGCCGTCTCGTTGCCGCTGCCGGTTGCGTCCAGGTAGCCGACCTTGGACGGCGTGAGCACACGGAAGGTATCCATGCCCTTGGGGGAAAGATTGACCCGGCCGTGGTCCGGGGCGGAGGCCACGAAGTAGATCTTCTGCGCGAGGACGAACGTGCGCTGGGCGGGGGTGAGTTCCGGGAAAAACTTGGACATGCCCCTGCCTAGCGTTCGCGGGCGAGCCGACAACCGCAATCAGGCGGCCGGCCGGAGCGCCTCGGCGGCAGGCGCGCGGATGGAGGACCGACTGGCGAGCATCGCGCCAAAGGCGATGACCAGAATCAGGCCGAGGCAGGCGAAACCGAGCGAGGGGCTGGCGCGAGCCACGATCATCGTGGCCCCGAAGGTGAGGACGGTGCGGAGGAGCCGATCGAAGGCGGAGAAGAACATCTGCACGCGGCCCATGACGGTGTTGGGCACGAGATTGAGCACCAGGGCGCCCCGGGCCACGCGCGACCCGGCGTTGCCGAAGCCGAGGAGCAGGAGGGCGGCATAGTACAAAGGCGTGAGGGCAAAGACGCTCAACATCACCAATCCGCCGAGGAAGAGCGCCATCGTTGCCACGATGGTGCGGTCCGCTCCGTGCCGCGTGGCCAGCTTCGGGATGAGCAGGGCGGAGAGGATCGCGCCGAGCGCAAACACCACCTCGCCACGGCCGAAGACCTCGGAGGAGGCGGTCAGGACGCGGTCGACGTAGAGCGGAAAGAGAAAATTACCCACCATCACGACGACAAAGGGAACGTAGGTCGCGAGGAGGAAGACGCAGAGCCGTGGCCGGTCCCGCAGCCAGCGCCCGCCCTCCGCCATCGCGACCCAGGCGTTACGGGGCGGCCGCTGCCGCGCGGCAGCCACGTGGTCTGCCTGGTAGGGAATCGTGGACTGGATCAGGAAACTGACGAGGTAGGTGCCGGCGTCCGCGAGCAGGATGACAGGCAGCGCGACCTGGCCGATGAGCAGGCTGGCGATCCCTCCCGCGAGCATGGCGGCGGTCTGGCCCTGGATCTCCATCAGTCCGGTGAGCGACTGGTAGTGGCGGCGTTCGAAGATCTGCTGGATGAAGGCGAATTTGGCGGGGTAGTGGAGGGTGTAGTAGAGCATCCCGCAGAAGTAGCTCGTCATGAGCTGCCAGGTCTCGACCCGCCCGGACACGAACGCCCAGCAGGCCATGGCCAGCGTGGCCGTGAAGCCGAATGCCTCGCCGATCAGCAGCATCCGCTTGCGCGAGTGGCGGTCGATCCAGGCCCCGTAGTAGGGCATGAAAAGAAAGAGGGCCAGGGTGGTGCCGAGCGTCGCGTAGCCGTAGAACCGCTCGCCGCCCGGCTGCTGGATCAGCATCCAGGGCACGGCGATGATGGTCACGCCGGAGCCGATTGAACCGGTGATGTTGGCCAGCAGCAGACGTTGGACGCGGGTATCCTGGAGGAGATCCTTCAAGCCCGGCCGTCACAGCGCGAACCGTGCCGAAAACCGTTGGTCGGATCGAGGAAGCACGAAACCGCCGGAATCGGCGCAAGGTTTCCTCATTTGTAACAATCCCCGTCTCGCTCACCCACGGAGTCGCCCATGAATCACGCGAATTGCCGCGATGCCAATCCGCGGCGGTTCTCTGGCGCGGGCCGTGGCGAATCGCGTGATTCGCGGGCGATCAGGGCAGGCGTTGGGCTTAGAGCCCCTGCGAATCGACGAGGTAGATCAGGGCCGCGAGGGAGGCGGCGCCGAGCTCGAGTTCGCGCTTGTTGACCTTGTCGATGCTGTCGGCCGCGGTGTGATGGATATCGAAGTAGCGCTGCGAGTCGGGCACGAGGTTGGCGACGGTGGTTCCCTGAAGGAGGAGGGGGCCGATGTCGGCGCCGCCGCCGCCCTTTTGGAGCATGTGGATGCCGTAGGGTTCGAAGAGCGGGAGCCAGCGGGCGGCGCGCTCATGGGCGTCGCCCTGCGTGCTGCCGAGCGTGAAGCCGCGGGGAGCGAAACCGCCGCTGTCGGTCTCGACGGCGAAGACGTGCTTCTCGCCGAGTTCCTTGGCGCGGCTGGCGTAGGCGGTGCCGCCGCGCAGCCCGTTTTCCTCATTGGTGAAGAGCACGGCGCGGAGAGTGTGGCGGGGCTTGATCCCGAGCGCCTTGAAGACCCGGAGGACCTCGAGGGACTGGACAATGCCGGAGCCATCGTCGTGCGCGCCCGGGGCGACGTCCCAGGAATCGAGGTGACCGCCGACCACGATGATCTGATCGGGGAATTCCGAGCCGCGAATCTCGCCCATGACATTGTGGGAGAGGGCGTCCGGCTGCCACCGGGCGTTGATCTTGACCTCCAGCTTCAATTTCGGATCGGCGGCGAGGGCCTCGCTGAGTGCGTTGGCGGCAACGGTGCTGAGCGCGGCGGCCGGGACGGTGTTCAGTCCGGGGGTGTAGGCGGTGCTGCCGGTGTGGGGATAGTCATCCAGCGTGAGGGTGAGGGAGCGGATCACCACGGCCACGGCGCCGTACTTGGCGGCCTCGCTCGGGCCCGCGCGGCGCTGGTCGCCGGCCGCGCCGTAGGACTGCATGGTCTGGATGAAGGTCGGGTCCATCGGTCGATTGTAGAACACGATCTTGCCGGCGATCCGTTCGCGGCCGAGGTTGGCGACTTCCGCGAGGGACTTCACCTCAATCACCTCGGCGGTGATCCCGTCGGCGGGCGTGGCGAGGGTGCCGCCGAGGGCGAGCGCGGACAGGGGGCGGGCTTCGCCCTGGGAGGGCAGGAGTCGGACCGATTCCTTGGGACCGCGCTCCCAATGCGGGACTTTCACGTCCTGCTTCCACACGCGGTCCAGGCCCATCGCGTTGAGTTCGCGCTCGCCCCAGATCACGGCGCCCTCGAGGGCCTTCGAACCGGCGAGGCGGCCGCCGTACTCGGTGGTCAGGGTGCGAAGCTGCTCATAGGCCGGGCTGGAGGTCAGCACCTCCGAGTAGATCTTGCGGATCATCGCGGCGTCGTCGGCGGACTGGGCGAGGGCGGCGGTGCTGGCGGCGACGGCGATCAGGACGGACAAGAACGGGAAGCGCATGCCGGAACGTTTCCCGGCGGGGGCGGAGCTGGCAAGCGCGGGCTGCAAACGGGATCGGCGATTGAGGAAACGGGATTCTGCTGCCAGAGTGGGGCATGCCGTCGCCGACCGAAGCCCAACGTCTGGAGCAACGCAGGCGTCCGCCTGGTGGACCGGTCATGTTCCAACGCTGGGCGGAACTGCTCTTCCTGCACTGGACGTGGGATCCCGCGGCGGTGCAGCGCACCTTGCCGCCGGGTCTGACGATCGACACGTTTGCGGGCCGGGCGTGGATTGGACTGGTGCCCTTTTTCATGCAGCGGGTGCGGCCCCGCTTTTGTCCGACGGTGCCGGGGCTCTCCGATTTCCTGGAGCTGAACGTGCGCACCTACGTGCATGATGACGAAGGCCGGCCCGGGGTCTGGTTCTATTCCCTCGATTGCAACCAGTGGCTCGCGGTCAAGATCGCGCGCGGACTTTTCGGCCTGCCGTACGAGCATGCGGTCATGACGGCGGAGCGTTCCGCGCAGGGCCGGCTCGACTACCGAAGCCGGCGGGAGGGAGATGCGGCGGAAGGCCGGTTCGACTACGTGCCGGCGAAAGGAGGTCGGGAAGCCGAGCCGGGCACGAAAGAGTTTTTCCTGCTCGAACGCTATCGCCTGTATTCCGGGGGCGGGGCGGGGCGTCCCCTGAGCAGTGGCCGCGTGGCCCATGCTCCGTATCGTTTTCATCCGGCCGAGGTGGCGGCCTATGATCCGCGCGTCCTGGTGCTGGCGGGTTTTGATCCGGCCGGGCGGGCGCCGGATCATGTCTGCGTGGCCGAGACGGTGGAGGTGGAGGTTTTTCCGCTGGAGCGAGTCCGGCGGCCCGGCGACCAGCCGGGCTGATCAGAGCCAGCGCTTGCGCCGCAGGAACATCAGCATCGCGAAGGTGCAGGTCACGGTCAGCGCCGCGACCAAGGGGTAGGCCAAGGCCGGCCTGAGCTCGGTCATGCGCGTGAAGTTCATGCCAAACCAGCCCCCGATGACCAAGGGAGGGATGGTGAGGGCGGTGAGGGCGGTCAGGACGCGGATACCCTCGTTGGCCTCGTGGCTGGATTTGTTCAGGTAGATCCGGAAGGAAAGGATCAGCTGGTCGGCCCAGCTGCTGGCCTGGGCCTCGATCCGGGCGAGATCCTCACTGAGGTCGCGGAGGTAGGGAACGATGACGGCGCGAACGAGCTTGGTCTTGCCGGAGGCCAGCAGGGTCGCGACCTCGCGCTGGGGCCGCACGATCTGGCGGAGCATGGCGAGTTCCTTGCGCAGGGCGACAACGCGCGGGAAAAGGGTGGCGGCGTCGTCGTGCTGGAGCACGGCGCCCTCGATCGATTCCAGCTCCTGCCGGAGCTCCTCCAGCGCCGGTTTGTAGGCCTCGACCATGAAATCGAGGATGGTGTGGGCGAAGCGGTCCGGACCCCGCACGGGATTGGTGGGGTTGCGGAGGGAGCGCTCGAGCGCGGCCTGGACGGGCTTCAGCGGCTGCTTGTGGAAAGTGACGAGGAAGGTTTTTCCGAGGACGAGATCCAGCTCGGTGGTCGAGAACTTGTCGGTCTTTGAATAGTCGACCGCGTGCATGACGAAGTAGAGGTAGTCGTCATAGTCCTCGAGCTTCGGCAGGGGCGAGTCCCCCACACAGTCCTCCACGACGAGCGGATGCACCGCGAAGACCTGCTCGAGCACGAGCTTGATCTCCTCTTCCGTGGGAGCGGAAAGATCGACCCATAGCATCACCCCCGGCTCGGTTCGCAGAGTCGCAAGCGTGTCCGCCGGCGGATTGTGCGCGGCGAGCTTGTTATCGCGGTAGACGAGAGTCGTGAGCATTTTCGATTCGCGATTTTCGAATTTTGATTGCGGGCTTTGGTCGGCGAGGGCGGCTGAGTCTACGTTGAACTTAGTCGTCGAGCGGCCGCGAAGTCAGTTTCAGCAGGTAGAAATCGAAAATCCAAATTCGAGAATCGAAAATTCCTAGATCCACCGGCGCTTTTTGCACCACCACGCCATCAGGCCGGTCGCGACGAGAGTCAGGAGGATGAGCGTCGGGTAGCCGTAGCGGGCGTCCAGCTCGGGCATGTGTTCAAAGTTCATGCCGTACCAGGTGCCGACCAGCATCGCCGGGAGCGTGATCGCCGTGAGGGCGGTGAGGGCCTTGATGCCCTCGTTGGCTTGGAAGCCCGACTTGCTCAGGTAGAGATCGAAGGAGATGAGCAGCTGGTCGGCGTAGCTGGCCGCGGTCTCGTCGATCCGCACCAGATTATCCCGCAAGTCGCGGTAGTAGGGCAGCATGACGGCCCGGATCAGCTTGGAGTCACCGTGGGCGAGTTTGTTGACCACGTCGCGCTGCGGACGGACGATCTGGCGGAGGTGGTTGATCTCGCTCCGCACGGCGATCAGGTCGGCCGTGAGATTCGGCGTGCCCTCGGCGAGCACGGATTCCTCGATCTCCTCCAGCTCGCCCCGCAGCTCGTCCATGACGGGCTTGTAGAGGTCGACGAGGGCATCGAGGAGGTAGTGGGCGAGGCGGTCGGGGCCGCGGGCGACGATGCCGGTGGCCTTGATCGCGCGATCGACCAGCGCGGCGACGGACTTGAGGGGCGTGCGGTGAAAGCTGACGAGATAGTCCTTGCCCAGAAAGAGGTTCAGCTCGGCGGTGTTGAACTTCTCGGTGCGCGTGAAGTCGACCGCGTGCATGACCATGAAGAGGTAGTCCTCATAGTCCTCGACCTTGGGCAGGGAGCTTGGGGTGACGCAGTCCTCGATCGCGAGGGGGTGGAACTGGAACACGCCCTCGAGGACGGTCTTGATCTCCTCGTCGGTGGGATTGTCGAGGTCGACCCAGAGCACGAGGCCCTTGTCGGCGCGCACCAGACGGAGGGCCTCGATCTCGAGGTCGCGTCCGACGAGGCGGCCCTCGCTGAAGATGAACGAGCGAATCATGCGCGAGGGCGATGGTGCGCCGTCAGGGCACCGAGGCAAGCTCCCGGCGTGGCCGGCAGCGGCCGCCGGCATTTCAAATCTCAGATTCGAAATCTCAAATGCCGGAGCCCGTCCCGGCCTCAGGTCAGGCCGGAGCGAGCAGGCGGTCCTCGGCGGCGACGACGGCCGCGATGAAGTCGGCCGGGGTGCTCGCCTGGAGCAGGGCCTCGCGATTCGAGGCCTCCTTGAGAATCTTGCAGAGCGCGCTGACGACTTGGAGGTAGTCGCCGGGATTGGACTTGGGCGTGCCGAGGACGAACATCAGACGGACGTTCTGGTTGCCGTTCTCGAAGTGGACGCCGGCATCGCTCCGGCCAACCGCGACGACGATTTCGGTGACGTGCTCCGTCCGGGCGTGGGGCAGGGCGATTTCGTTGCCCAGGCAGGTGGTGTCGAGTCGCTCGCGGGCGAGGAGCTCGTTGTAGAAGCCTTGAAAGCTGGTGACGCCGGCATGGCCGTCCAGCAGCCGGGCGACCTCGTTGAGGGCGGCGGTTCGCTTGGCGCTCGTCACATGGAGCGTGATGCGGGTGGGATCGAGAAGAGAGGACAGTCGGCCGGCCATGGAGCGAAGGTTTGCGCTTTCGGTTTGGTTAACTGACGCCGCAAAAAAAGCATTGGCAAGCGTGGAGTCAGGCCTGCGGCGAGAATTTAACCGACGAAGTCGGGGGCGCGGGCCACGGGCCCGGCGGAGCCTAGTTTTTCGGCTCGAGCGAGCGGGCGACCAGCCCGAAGTAGGCGCGGCGCAGGGCCTCGGCCAGCTGTCCTGGGCGGAAGGGTTTGGCCAGAAAGTCATCCATGCCCGAAGCGCTGGCCCGGTCCCGGGCATCCTGCATCGCATGGGCGGTCAGGGCGATGATCCAGGGCGCGCGCCGTCCCGGGCGGGCGAGAATTTTCCTCGTGGCCTCGAGTCCGTCCATTTCGGGCATTTCCATGTCCATCAGCACGACGTCGAACGGCGTGCGTTCGCAGGCCTCGATGGCCTCGAGGCCATTGCCAACACGTTCGGCGCGGTAGCCGAGGCGCTCGAGCATCAGCAGGGCGACGCGCTGGTTCACGGGATTGTCCTCGGTGAGAAGGATCTTGAGCGGGCAGCGTTCGGCGAGGGGGCGCTCCGGCGCCGGCGCCACGAGGGTGGCGCCCGCCGGGCGATCTGCGGCGAACAGGTCACCCAGCGTGGCGAGCAGCATCGAGGGTTTGATCGGCTTGCTCAGGATGGCGTTGAAGAGGGAGGGCGGCGTCCGCAGGTCGGAGGAGGTGACCAGAACCAGCGGGAGCGCGGCGGTGGCGGGGCGCGCGCGGATCTCGGTGGCGAGCATGGCGCCGTCCATGCCGGGCATCTGGAAATCGAGGAGCGCGACGTCGAACGCGTGGCCGTCCTCGAGGATCGCGAGGGCGGCGGCGGCGGAGTCGACGGCGGTGGGCTGCAGACCCCAACTGGCGGTCTGGGCGTGCAGGATGGATCGGTTGGTCTCGTTGTCGTCGACGATCAGCACCCGCCGTCCCGCGATCTCCGGCTGGGGGGCGTTGATGTTGACGCGGATCTGACCGGCGTGCGGCCGGGTGGGGAAGGTGAACTGGAAGACCGATCCGCGGGCTTCAACGCTCTCGACCCACAGGCGTCCACCCATCAGGGCGACCAGACGCGCGCTGATGGCGAGGCCGAGCCCGGTTCCGCCGAAGCGCCGGGTGGTCGATGGGTCGACCTGGGAAAAGACCTTGAACAGCCGATCGATGCGATCGGGCGGGATGCCGATGCCGGTATCGCGGACCCGGAAGTGGAGCTCGAAGTCCGGCGCGGGGCGGGAAACCTCGCCGGAAATCACGACCTCGCCGCGTTCGGTGAACTTGATCGCGTTGCCGATCAGGTTGACCAGCACCTGGCGCAGGCGGGTGGTGTCGCCGGTGACCCAGAGCGGTACGTCCGGACCGAGCGTGTAGGCCAGCTCAATGCCCTTCCGGGCGGCCGCGCCGCTGAACAGATCAAGCGACTCCTCGATGCATTGGCGCAGGTCAAACGGTTCCGACTCCAGCTCGATGTGCCCGGCCTCGATTTTGGAGTAGTCGAGGATGTCGTTGATGATGGTCAGCAGGGAGTCGCCACTCGACTCGATGGTCTGCACGTACGCCAGCTGCTGGGGCGTGAGCGGCGTGTCGTGGAGGAGGCTGGCCATGCCGATGACCCCGTTCATGGGCGTGCGGATCTCATGGCTCATGACCGCAAGAAAGGCGCTCTTGGCTGAGTTGGCGGCCTCCGCCTGTTCCTTGGCCAGGCGCAACTCGGCGGTGGCCGCGGCATCGTGGGCGGCGGCGCGAGCGGCGTTCTCGCGCAGGCGCCAGCAGATGAGGCCAACGGCGAAGGAGAGAGCGAGCACGCCCCCCAGCGAGGCGAAGGCGGCCGAGCGGATTGTGGCGAGCCGGGCCGTGAGGTCCGTCAAATCCATGTCGATTCCCGCCACGCCGACGAAGGCCCCCGAGGAATCGAAGAAGGGGGCGAAGCCGCTCATCAGGCTGCCGTCCTCATCGACCACCGGCGCGGCATTCGTGTGGATGCGCTGATCGCGAAGGGCGGACATGAACTCCGGATCGTCGCCCAGGTAGGGCTCCATGATCGCGTCGAGCTCGCCTTGGTCGTCGCGCTCCTGCACCATCACGTAGTCTGAACTCAGCGCGATGCGGATGGCCTCGTCCTGCAGGACGGCGGTGTAGACGAAGGCAATGTTGCGGGTCGCCCGGTGGAACGTGACCAAGGGCTCGATGGCCTTGAGATGTTCGGGGGACCCGGCCTGGTCGGGCGACGTGATCGTGCGGTGCGCGTCGCCGTCGATCTGCGCGGCGAGCGTGCTGGCCAGTTGGCCGAGTTCGCTGCGCACGGCCTCGATCTGGGCGCGATAGGCGTAGTGATAGGTGAGCGCGAGGCCGAGGCAGGAGACCACGAAGACGACCGCGCCGGCCAGCAAGCCGTCCCGCGCGGGTCGAATCAGGGAAGAAGGGGAGGACGCCTCAGCCATGCCTGGAGTGGACGAACGCTCGTGGTGTGGTCGGATCAAGGCAAGGGCTTAGGGCTAAGCTGAGGTCACAAAAAAGGCCGCCGGGGTGAGCCGGCGGCCTTTTCGACGATTTTTTACGGAGCCGGCGGCGTTTCCGCGACGCCGGTCTGCTCTTCCTCGGTCTCAACGACCTTGGCGATGGAGAGGAGCTTGTCACCCTCAGCGAGCGAGAGGAGCTTCACGCCCTTGGCTCCGCGGTTGGTCTCGCGAATATCCTTCACGGGGCAGCGTACGCTCTGGCCCTTGGCCGTGAGGAGCATGATCTCGTCCTCGTCGCGGACGCTGAGCGCGCCCACCAGATTGATCGAGCCGTCCTCGGGCAGGTCGATCGCCCAGACGCCGCTGCCGCCACGGTTGATGAGGCGGTAGTCCTCGAAGCGCGTGCGGACGCCGAGGCCGGCCTCGCTCGCGACGAGGAACTTGGTGGCGTGGTCGACGACCTCGATCGCCTGCAGGTAGTCGCTGGCGAGCTTGAAGCGCATGCCGGTGACCCCGCCCGTGGCGCGGCCGGTCGGACGGAAGAGGTCCTCCCCGGTCTCGGCGTCGCGTTCGCGGAAGCGGACGGCCAGGCCCTGGTGCGAGACGAGGATGAGCTCGTCGGCCCCGGTGGTCTGGACCGCGCCGATCACGGTGTCGCCCTCGGACAGGTTGATGCCGATCAGCCCGCCTTCCCGGGTGGAATTGCCGTAGTCGGCGAGGGCGCTCTTCTTGATCACGCCGCTCTTGGTCGCCATGACGAGGAAGCGATCGGGCGCGAAGTCCTGCACGCAGAGCATCGCGGCGATCTTGTCGCCCTCGGTCAGGCGGAGGAAGGAGCCGACGGACTTGCCCTTGGACGCACGCGTGCCCTCGGGAACATCGTACACCTTGTTGGCCAGGCACTGGCCCTTGGTGGTGATGAAGAGGATGTAGTCGTGGGTGGACGCGGTGAAGAGCCGCTCGACGAAGTCGTCCTCGTACGTCTCCGTCCCGATGATGCCCTTGCCGCCGCGCTTCTGGCTGCGGTATTCGGCGACCGGAGTGCGCTTGATGAAGCCGAGGTGAGACACGGTGATGACGCAGCCCTCGTTCGGGATGACGTCCTCCATGCGGAACTCGCCGGAAGCGCCAAGGATCTCGGTGCGGCGGGGCGACGTGTACTTCGCCTTCATCTCGAGCAGCTCCTTCTTGATCAGGGCGAGGAGCTTGGTTTCGGATTCGAGGATGCCGCGGAGTTCCTCGATGAGCTTCATCAGCTCGAGGTACTCGGCCTCGATCTTGCCGCG
>CAYZCV010000036.1:0-27345 GCA_964476965.1 uncultured Opitutus sp.
CGCGCTTTCAATGAGCGTCGTGGTTTCGCGGGCCGAGTCGGCCGCGCGGGCGGCCAGCGCCCTGACTTCACCGGCGACCACGGCGAATCCGGCGCCGGCTTCGCCGGCGCGGGCGGCCTCCACCGCCGCGTTGAGCGCGAGGATATTGGTCTGGAAGGCGATCTCCTCGATGCCCCTGGCGATCTTGGTGATCGATTCGCTCGATTCGCGAATTCCGGAAAGCGTGGTCGTGAGCCGCGACCCCGCGCTTTCGATCTGACCGAGCACAAGCTGGAGCTGAGCCAGCTGGCCGTCGCGGGTCTGGCCGAGCGAACGTGAAACCTGGCCGGTGCGGGCCTCGATTTCAGCCAGCGTGGCGGTGATCTCCTGGACCGCGGCCGCCTGGGCATTCGCGTCCGTCGCCAGCGAGGTGCTGGCGGACGAGAGTTCCTGCGAGGAACGCGTGAGGTCGGACCCGGCGGAGCCAAGTCCTGCGAGGGCCTCGCCGGTGCCGATGACGTAGGCGCGGATGAGCCGGGCCAGCAGCAGTCCCGGGCCGGTCGCGAGCACGACGAAGAGCGCGTGCAGGGCGACAATCCAGAGAGACGCCGCGTAGTTGAAGAGGCTGGTCGGGAGGAAGAAATACAGGGCCACATGATGGACCGCCGCCATGCCCGCGCCGCAGAGCACCACCCAGGGGCTTCCGAAGAACGCGAGGAGCGGCAGGAGCACAAAGATGTGGAAGTGCATCTCGATCATGCCGCCCCCCAAGTGAATCAACACGGCGCTCAGCGCGATCCCCCCCAGCCCCATGGAGCAGGCGGTCAGGTGACTGTGGCGGTTGATGAAGTAGAGCGCGGTGGGCCCGGCGACGACGGCGAGGGAGAGCCCGAGGATCGGGCCGAGGCCCGAACCCTGGTAGAAGGCAATGCCCGCGAAGACAGGAACATGGAGCCAGTAGGCGACGAGGAACCAAAGATTGGTTCGGGCCATGTGCCGCTGTTGGTAGGTGAGGTTCTCGGTGTTCGACATGTTGAGAGGGGGTTCAGGTGGACCGGATGGGCAGCGCGCAGGCGACCGGCACGATCGGTGGCGGCGTGCGCCCCTGCGCGACCTCCGCGAGAAGGGCGGCGCCAAGAATCTCGCCATCCGGCGCCGCGAGATCAGCCGGGTTGAAGTAGCCCGCCCAAGCCATCGTGCCGGTGGGCGCGATCACCTGGAGCGCGGGGACTCGGGCCAGGGCGTCGCCGACCGCGACACTGACCCGCCAACCCGCGGCCTCCAGAGCCTGCCGCAGGTCCGGTCGGTCGCGGTGAAGCACGACGGACTCCTGCGCGCCGAGCGTCGGGCCGCGCCCAAGGAGGAAGTGGGCCACCCGCTCGGCCTCCGGGTGCGAGGGGTCGAGGTCGTAGCGGAGCGTCCAGCCGGACGAAACCGCGGCCACTGCCGGAACCCGCGGCAAGGCGCACCCGACCCGAGCCAGGTCGGCGACCAACACGCTTACCCCCACACTCCAGCCGCCAAACACCGCGGCGACCAATCCGAGCCGCCGCCACCGTGGGCGGGGTGAACGGGGTTGCGGGTGAGTAAAGCTGCTCATTTCCTCTAGGAACGTCCTGCAGATCGTTTAATTGAGCGCAGATTTACATTTGGTTTGTAAAAATAATCCGGGATGCCGTCGGGAGCTCCTGGGCCTCCGACTAAAAATTGAGGCCGGAATTGTAACCGTCAGAAAGGTGCCGGGGGTAGACACCTTCAAGGTCCTGAGTAGGCTCATAGCCTTATCCCGCGCGCCGGTCTGGCTTCGTGGGCCCTCGTCCTCTTGGTTAACTTCCTTATGAAAAAACTCCTCCTCGCTCTTCTGACCGTTGGTCTCCTTGCCTTTGGCGCCGCCAGCGCCTCGGCCCAATCCGCCCCGAAGTCCGTGATCCACGTGGTCACGGTGAAGTGGAAGGCGGGCACGACGGATGCCCAGATCAAGGCCGCCTTGGATGGCGTGCAGAAGCTGACCTCGACCTACAAGGGGATCACGCGTGTCTGGACCCGTGCCATCAAGGTGCAGGGTGACAAGACCCATGCATTTGTCATGGAGTTCGCCGACGAGGCCGCCCTCGCTGCCTACACCAACAGCGATGCGCAGAAGGAGTGGTACACGGTTTACCTCCCGATCCGCGAAGCGAGCACCACGTTCGACATCACGAACTGAGCCTGACGCTCGATCTGCTCAATCCGTTTCAAGGCCGCCTTCGGGCGGCCTTTTTCTTTGCGCGAATGCGCGAAGTGATCAGGGCAATGTCGTCCGAAGCAAACCTCTGAATTTAACCACAGATGAACACAGATCTGCACAGATGAGTCCTCTCTGATCGGGATCTGTGCCCATCTGTGTTCATCGGTGGTTCAACTCCGTTGGTTCGAATGGATCGAATGCGGGTGAGATGATTTGCGAATCCGCCCGGAATCAGGCCTCGCGTTCCTGCTTGCGGATCTCCGCGACCGCGGCCGCGAGCTGATCCACTTTCCAGGAGCCCTCGATATTGACGAGTCCCCGGTAGCCGGCCTCGCGCAGCACGCGGAAAAACGGACGGAAGTCCTGGCCCTTCACTCCGGGCGCGGTGCGGCCGTCGGTCTCGGCGATTTCCAGGTGGACGACCACATCCATCGCCGCCTTCAGATCGGCGGGGGTGTCCTGCATCACCGTCATGTGAAAGAGGTCCGCCGTCAGCCGCACGCGCGGATGACCGACGGCGCGAATGATGGCGGCGCCCTCGGCGATGCGGTTGATGAAATTGCACTCCTGGGCGCGGAGCTGTTCGACCGCGACCGTGATGCCGTGGCGCTCAGCGAGGGGGCCCATGCGACCGAGCAGCTCCCGGAACTGGGCCTCGGCGCGGTCGCGCGGCCAGTCGTCGCGGATCGCACGGGAGCCGGAGCTGCCGAAGACGATGAAGCGGGTGCCGGCGCGGCGGGCGCGGGCAAAGGTGGTGTCGGCCCACGCGAGGACCTCATCGTGATTGGCGTCCGCCCCGACGCAGCGCAGGTGCCGCGGGCGAATGAAGTTGTTGCAGGCCAACGCGGGCAGCGGAGCGGCGGCGAGGCCCGCCAGATTTCCGGCGAACGCGTCCTCGGGCTTGTCCGGCACGAGCAGCCGGTCGACACCCTCTGTCAGAAAGTCGATCCCGACGGCCTTGAGCTCGGCGGCCTGCGCCACGGGGGCGGCGATGCCGATGCCCGTGAAGAGCGGAGGCGGGGCGCTGGCGGCCGTGAGGGGCCGCGCGAGCAGCGTGCCGGCCGTGGCGAGAGCCGAGGCGTGGAGAAAGCGGCGGCGCGAGAACGGGGCGGAGGCGGGGTGCATCATGGGGTAACGGGTCAGAGTTGCTTGAGGTAGGCGACGAGGTCGCGCAGTTCCCGCGGGGTCAGGATGCCCTCCATCGCCGGCATGATGGAGATGGGTGGGTCGAAGGTGCGGATAGTGGAGCGGGGGATCGACTGCTCGGTGCCATCGCCCTGGCGGACCACAACCGCGTCGGCGCTTTCCTTCAGCAGCGTTCCGGCGACCACATCGTTCGAATTGAGGGTGACCGTGACGAGGCCGAAGCCGGGGACCACGACTGCGCTGGGCTCGATCAGGGATTGCAGAAGAGAGGCTGCGTCGCGCTGGCGGCCGATGCCGCGGAGCACGGGACCCACGGCGCTGCCCTGAGGCGACTCCAGCCGGTGGCAGGCCACACAGTTCGCGCCGAGGTGATTCTGGGCGATCTCGCGTCCGGCGATCACGCTGCCGCCCGCGAGCAGCTCGGAGCGGCGCTGGGCGCGGGGCGAGGCGAGGTGGGCCTTCAGCCGCGCGCCGAGAGCGGGCAGCGCATCGGCCCGCGTGCCGAGCGCTTCGATCACATCGAGTTCAAGCGCGTTGGGGAGCGAGCCGCTGACGAGGGCGTCGGCCTGATCGGCGAGGACGGCGTCCGTGGCCGGCTGCGCCGCCTTGGCCAGCAACGCGATCGCATGCTGCTGCGCCGGGAGACCGCGGGCCTGGAGGAAGGCACGCGCCTCGCGCGCCAGCCGGTCGGGCTGGCGGCTGAGCAGGAGGGACAGGGCGGACTCGGCGAGGGAATCCGGCGCGTTGGCGCTGAGCGCCAGATCCAAGGCCTGATTGACGGCGGCATGGTCGCCGAAGCGGCCGGCGAGAAAGCGGAGGGCCTCCGAGCGCAGCGGATCCGGCGCGGTGGCGTCGGCCACGATGGCCGCGATCTGCTCCGGTCCGGCCGAGAGCTGGTGGGCAATGAAGACTTCGATCGCGAGGGTCTTGAGGGCGGGATCCGTGAGTGCGAGCAGGGCGGACGCCTTGCCATTGAGCACCTCGCGGCAGGGTGCCTGCTGGAGGGTGCGGGCCCAGCCGTCGACAAGGTCGAGCTCCGGAGGCTGCGTCCATTGGCGCAGCATGGAGAGCGCCTCGCGGCGCAGTTCGACCGGGGTGGCGGGGTTGAGCGCGAAGTCGGCGATGCGGCCCGCGTCCTCGGCGGTGCCGAGGCGGAAGCTCGCGTTGAGCGCGCGGCGTTGGACGATCTCGCTGGTGCCGGCGGGCGAAAGCAGGGCGGCGAGGGCCGGGAGGGCGGCGGGGATGGAGGTGTCGTCGTGGATGGCGCGCGCCGCCTCCTCCACCACGCGGGAATTGGCATCCTGCAGGAAGGCGCTCACCGCGGGAGACGCCTGCCGGCGCAGCGCAACCACGCTGATGAGGCGGACGTCCACCGAGGCGTGGGTGGCTTGGGCGGCCAGTTCCTGAGCGGTGGCCGCGCCGGTCAGGCCGACCACAATTGCGCTGCGGAGGGTGGGATTGCCGCCGTCGCGCGCGGCGAGGGCGAGCAGCGCGGGGACGGCCGCGGGAGCCTGCCACTTGCCAAGCGTGATCGCGGCCTGGGTCCGGACCGGCGCCTCGGGATCGGCGAGAAGGGGAATGACCGCATCGGCGAGGGAGCGCGCGTGGGCGGCATCGCCGAGGACCTTGATTGTCTGGTTCCGGATCTGCATCTGCGGATCGGCGAGGAGGGCGCGGAGAGCGTTCGCGTCCGCGGCCTGACGGCGGACGAGCTGGCCATAGCCCCAGATGCTGTGGACGCGCGAAAGCAGGGAAGCCTGCGGATTGCGGGCGATCGCCAGGAAATCGTCGGCCCGGCCGCGCTTGGCCAGTTCGAGTTGCGCGCCCTGACGGACCCGCTGATCGCGGTGGGCGAGGAGCGCCAAGAGACGCGGCGGCTCGAGACCGGCAAAGCCGGCCTTGAGCAGGGCGAAGGTCTCACGGCGGGCGGCCTCGTCCCGGCCCTGCGCGGCGTCCACCTTCCAGACGGCGCCGAGGCCATCGAGCGGGTAGCCGCCGATCCAGTCGACCATGATGAGCGAGCCATCCGGGTGCCAGCTGAGGCCGATGCCCATCACGCCGGTGTTCATGATGCGCTCGTTGGTCATCTTGAACGTCGCCCCGTCGGGCTCCGCGCGAAAGCCGCGGATCTTGCCGGAGGGGAATTCCGTCAGGATCAGATTGCCGCGCTGTCCCTCGCCGAGCGCGGTGCCGGGCTCGAAGCGAAAGCCCGCGGGGCCGTCGGAGTAGCTCTGGATGGCGGGCAGCAGATAGGCGGCCTGTCCGTCGAAGGCGGGCTTCCACAGACCCTCGCGCATCCATGGGCTGCCCATGGCCATGTATTGGAAATTGGCGCGCCAGCCGGTGTCGCTGCCCTCGAGGATGTAGACGAAGCGTTCGCGTTCACCCTGCTGATCGGCGTCGTTGTCGGCGGAAAAGAGATTGCCGAAATCATCGAAGGCCGGCTCCTGCGGATTGCGCAGGCCGCGCGCGTAAACCTCAAAACCGGAACCGTCGGGCTCGGCGCGGAACACGGCGCCCTCGTTCGGGTGGTAGAATTGCTTGCCCTCGCGGGAGGTCACATTGGAGCCCTTGTCGCCGATGCTCCAGTAGATGCGTCCGTCGGGTCCGACCGTGAGGCCGTGCATGTCGTGGCCCGCGTAGGCGATGTGGATGCCGAAGCCGGTGGCGACGATCTCGCGGAGGTCGGCCACGCCGTCATCGTCGGTGTCCTTCAGACGCCAGACATCGGGGGCAATCGTCGCGTAGAGCCAGCCGTCATGCCACATCACGCCGGCCGCGATGCCGGTCACCTCGGTGTTAAAGCCCTCGGCAAAAACCGTCATCTTGTCGGCGGTGCCATCACCATCCGTATCGCGAAGCTGGTAGATGCGCTCGGTGTGGTGCGTGAGGTCCTTCCAGTCGATCGAGCCGTCCTGATTATGGTCATCGAGGCCGCCGCGGGCGCGGGGCGTGTTGCCGGGTGCGAGGGCGGTCTGCAGAAAGCGGCGCTTGGCCTCGACGCTGTCGAGCCGGACATCGTCGGCGGTCCACATCCGATGTTCACGGATATCCAGATCGCCGACCTTGCGGCGGGTGGTGGCGGAGACGTAGACCCGGCCCTGGGGATCGACGGCGGCGGAAACGGGGTCGGGGACATTGAGATCGCCCGACCACTTGTGGAGCACGAGCTCGCCGGTGGCCGCCGGCGGCTGGGCCGCGGGCAGGGGAGGCAGGGAAAGCGTGGCGAAGGCCACGAGCAGGGTACGGGTCAGGACGGCGGTGCGCATGCGAAAGGCAGTTGGGCGCCGAGGGGGCGGCGCGGGGGTGAACGGGAGAAATCGTGGGGCCTAATAGATATGAGGACGATCACGAAATCAGCAATCCGCGAACGAGGTTGGCGTGGGGTGCGGGATGCCGTACGCGTGGGGGATGTCGAGCCGTCCCTCCGTTGCCCCAGCTCCGTCCGCCGCGGACCCGACGGCCCTGCGCGTGCTGTTTGCCCTGAGCTTTTCCCATCTGCTGAACGACATCATTCAGGCGGTGGTTCCGTCGGTGTACCCGTTGCTCAAGGGGTCGTTTCAGCTCAGCTTCACCCAGATCGGCCTGATCACGCTGGTTTACCAGGGTACCGCCTCGCTCCTGCAGCCCTTGGTGGGCAGCTACACCGACCGTCGTCCCCTCCCGTACTCCCTCGTCGTGGGGATGGGGCTGACGCTCACGGGCCTGACCCTGATGGCGGTGGCCTGGAGCTATGCGGTGATCCTGGTGTCGGCGGTGCTGATTGGTACCGGGTCGGCGATCTTTCATCCGGAGGCCTCCCGGCTGGCGCGACTCGCCTCGGGCGGACAACACGGTCTCGCGCAGTCGCTTTTCCAGGTGGGCGGAAATCTGGGAACCTCGCTCGGCCCGCTGCTGGCCGCGGTGATCGTCATGCCGCGCGGTCAGATTCACATTCTTTGGTTTGGCGTGTTGGCCGGCGTCGCGCTGGTCATCCTCGCGCGGTTATCGGCCTGGTACCAGCGGCACCTCACCCGACCGCCCCGGATCGCGGCCGCGGCCGCTTCTCCCCTCACGCGGCGGCAGATCGTCGGGGCGATGGCCGTCCTCGTGGCGCTGTTGTTCTCGAAGTACATCTACCTCGTCACCTTCACCAACTACTACACCTTCTACCTGATCGACCGCTTTGGGCTCACGGCGGCCGGTTCCCAGCTCTACCTCTTCCTCTTTCTCTTTGCGGTGGCGGCGGGAACCATCATCGGCGGGCCGGTGGGTGATCGCATCGGGCGCAAGCGGGTGATCTGGGCCTCGATCCTCGGGGTGGCGCCGTTCGCCCTGGCGATTCCCTATGTCGGTCTGTTGGGCACGGCGATCCTCACCGTGATCATCGGGGTGATTCTGGCCTCGGCCTTTTCCGCGATGCTGGTCTACGCGCAGGAACTGGTCCCGGGCAAGGTGGGGATGATGGCCGGTCTGTTCTTCGGACTCGCCTTCGGCATCGCGGGCGTAGGGTCCGCGCTGCTCGGCATGCTGGCGGATGTGACGGGCATTCAGCGGGTCTTCGCCGTCGTCAGCTTCCTTCCCTTGCTGGGACTTCTCGCCGGCCTGCTGCCGGACGTTGAGGTCAGGCGCGGCGCCGCGCGAGCAGCCGGGCCACGCTGAGGGCGAGGAGCGCGGCGAGGAATCCGGGGCTGAGGGCACCCCCGCCGCCGCCTCCGCCGCTGCTGCTGGCGGCAGGGGCGGGCGCAGGCGGGTTGGTCACGGGAGCAACGACGGGCGGCGTCAGCGAAACGGTCGCGGCCTCACTCGTCACGGAGCCGAGGACATTGGAAACGGTGACCACGTAGGTGCCAACCTCGGCGGTGGAGACCGCTGCGAAGCTCAGTGTGGCGGAGGTCGCGTTGGAGACGGTCGTGCCGTCCTTCGTCCAGCGGTAGGTGAGGCCATTGCCGGTCGCGGTGACCGACAGGCTCGCGCCCTGTCCGGCATTGACCTGCACGCTGACCGGTTGGCGGGTGATGGCCGGCTTGTCGACCGAACCTGCGCTGGCCACCATGGTGGGGGCGCGTTCCGCGAGGAAACGCGCGTTGTGGGCGGCCCGGGGCTGGTCGGCGGCGACACCGATGGGAACGCCGCGGAAGGTCACATCCGGCGTGGAGTAGTAGGGAATCCGGAAACTGCTGCCCGTGGCCATGATCGTGCCGACCGTCTCGACCGGGTTGGCATTGCTCTGAGGATCGTTGAAACGATGGCCGTAGTAATAGCGCCCGTCGCCGTCGACCGCATCGGAATCCGTGCTGAAGCGGGAGTGACGCGAACCGAAGTTGTGGGCGAGCTCGTGGCAGAACGTAAAGTAGGAGGTGGTGACCGTCGAGCGCGTGCCGTTCACGAAGGTGGGAAACGGATAGTTCATGACCGCCAGATTGCTGGTGCCACCGACATACGCGTAACCGGCGGCGTCCGTCTTGATGCCTCCCGCCAGCATCATGACCTGATCGGCACCGTACTGGGGCTTCAGCGACGAGATGGTGGTGGCGAGCGCCGTGCCGCGCCGCATCGCTTCCAGATCGGTTTCGAGCAGGGTGTCGGTGGAGTAGGCCGGCGCCGGGAGGACCAGCAGGTAGCGCCAGACAAAGGCGGTGATGCGGGAGTTTTCCAGGACGGCATTGCTGGCGGCGATGTAGTTGGCGCAGTCGGCATCGACGCGCAGCAGATCGTTGTTGCGCTCGGTCAGCGCCTGCTGATTGACGAGCACGAGGACGTCCACCGTGGGCGTGTCCTCGGTGGCGGCGAGCGCGAGTTCCGCGGCGGTCGCGGTCGCAGGAGTTCCCGCGGGCGGGAGATTGTCGGAAAGACAGACCAGAGGCTCATTGGGCGCTTCCTCGATCGTGACCTCCGCTCCGCGGACGCGAATGCGATACTCCATCCCCGGGAACACGGCCACCGCGTCCCAGCGGTCGCTCGCGGTGGCGGTGCCGACCAGAAAGGCTCCCTCCAATCCGGCCTGCTCCCGCTGGGCGCCATCAAGCCGCGCGGTCAGCACGGTCCGGCGATCATTCGTCTCCCGCTTGGTGACGCGGTAGGGAACCTCGAGGTCGGGCGCCAGCCTCAGGGTAAAAGCCTCGGGAACATCGGTGCGCCAGTCGGGCACCGGGGAGGTCTTGGCCGAGAGCAGGGGCTGATGATCGGCCAGGGCGCCGGGGGCGCGTTCCGATGGGGCGGCCTTTCCCGGGGCGGGGGGAGCGGAATCCTGACGGACAGGTGGGGTCCACCAGACAAAAAGACCCAGCGCGAGAACGACCAACAGGCCGGTGCAGAGGCGGAGGCGGGAGGCGGTCATGGCGGTGGGCAGGAAGGTGAGCGCCTCGGGGCGGGAAGGGCGAGGGCGTCCGTTGCCTCCGTGAGACCTGACCGGAACCGGTTAGGTTCCGGGTTTCAGATAGCCGGCGAGGAAGGTGTAGATTTCCTGGCGGGACTCCTTGGCCAGCCGGGTATCAAGCCGGTTGAAAACATGGCCGCCCGGGGCGTTCTCGTAGATCTTGTAGTCGAATTTTTTGCCGGCCGCCTTGAGGGCGGTGATGAGGTGTTCGACCTCCATCACGTTCACGTCCTCGTCATTGGTGTTGGCGTGGATGAGCAGGGGGGTGGCGAGCTTGTCGGCGTGATAGACGGGGGAGCGACGGCGGTACTCCATCGGGTCCTCGGAGGCCTGCTTGCCAATGAAGCTGGCAAAGGTGTCGCGGTAGCTCTGGGTCTTGTAACCCATGCGTTGGACCAGGTCACTTACGGGCACGCCCGCATAGGCGACCTTGTAGGCATCCGGCCAGCGGAAGATGTTGAGCAGGGCGTGATAGCCACCGTGGCTCCAGCCGATGATCCCGACCCGCTCCGGATCGACATTGGGCATGTTTTCCACCGCCCAATTGCGGCCCTCGTAGGTGTCGTCGATCTCGGTCCCGCCGTAGTCGATCTGGTTGTAGAAGCCGGCGCCGTAACCGGTGCTGCCACGGTAGTCAGGGGCGACGATCACATAGCCCTGCTCGAGCAGTTCCCGGACGATGTGGGCGTCCATCGTGTCGAACTGGGCGTGGATGCCCTGGTGCACAAAGATGATGAGCGGCGCCTTCTTGGTGCCGAGCGACTTGGGCACGAAGGTGTAGGCCGGGATGATCAGGGGGTTGCCGGCACCCTGGCCGGTCGGGTTCTTGGTGCGGTTCGGCTTCGAGGTGTAGCGCACGGTGTCGATTTTCGCGATGTCGCCCACCTGTTCCGACCACATGAGGGACTCGAGTTTGCGCTCGAGGACGTCAAAGCGATGCCGTTCGGCATCGGTCGTGGGCGTGGGTGCCGGGGCGGCGGGCGGCGGGCCGGACATCTGGGCCAGGGCAGTCGATGCGGCGAGCATCGAGGCGAGCAGATAGGAACGGAGCAGGGATCGGTTCATGAGGAAAGGGGGGAGCACGTCCCGCGCCAGCGCCGGGCGGACCGGGCGGGGCTTGGTCTTCGCGGCAGGGTGGGGGTGGTCGGCGTGCGGGAAAACCTGTCCCCCGCGGCAAGCTGAGGCAAGCGCAGGCGTGGGGGAATGATTGCCTTGGCCACGGGATTGCGGTGGAGTCGGGACACAGGGTTTGGCGTCGCCCGCGCATGGACGCTGGACTTTGCCTTCCATGAAGTCGCTCTCCCCCCAGGTGCGTCCTGGATTTCCGACCGTCTCGCCGTATGTGGTGCTTCGTGATCCGGCGGCGTTTCTCGCCTTTTGCCGAACCGTGTTTCAGGCCGCCGACCTGAGCTGTCACCGCGATGCGGCGGGGCGGATTGCCCACGCCGAAATCCGGATTGGCGACTCAACCTTCATGGTCACCACGGAATCGCCGCAGTTCGCCTTCATGCGCAGCGTCGAGGCGATCGGCGAGACGCCCGTGCATTTCTTCCTGTACCTTCCCGAAGTCGACACGGTGTTCGCCCGGGCGATTGCGGCCGGAGCGACGGCGATCATGCCGGTGACCGAGCAGCCGTACGGCCGGTCGGGCGGTTTCAAGGATCCGGCGGGACTGTGCTGGTGGCTTTCCACGCATCGCGACGTCAACCCGGAGCGATCATGAAGCCAGCCTTCACGCTCGAATGGCGGGAAGCCGCGACGACTTATCACATCTTCCTGCACTCGCCGGCGGACGAGGGCCTGGCTGGGCCTTGGCCGGTGATGATCTTTCTGGATGGCGATGATCAGTTCGCGGCGGCGGTGGAGGCCTACCGGACGGCGCGCGCCGCCGGGGCCGTGCGTCCCCTTTTGCTGGTCGGCGTCGGCTACGGGGCGGGCTACCGCAAGCCGGCCAACCGCCGCGGCCGCGACTACACGCCCACCGCGCATTCCGATGAACCGGGCAGCGGCGGCGGAGCCGCGTTTCTGGGATTTTTGGAAAGTGGACTGTGGCCCGCGCTGGCCTCGCGTGAGCCCATCGATCCGACCTGCCGCGGTCTCGGCGGACATTCCCTCGGGGCACTCGTCGTTCTGCAGGCGCTCTTCCAGCCCCGGCCCTTCTTTTCCCATCACCTGGCGAGCGCGCCCTCCCTCTGGTGGGACGACCGCAGCATCCTGGCGCTCGCGGGGGCGCGTCACGCGACCGGCGAACCCCTGCCGGCGGAGTTGTTCCTCTCCGTGGGCGAGGATGACTCGGCGTCCATGACGGGGGATCTGGCGTTGCTCGAGAGCCAGTTGATCGGCGCGCCGTTTGATGGATTGCGGGTATCCACCGCCCGCTTTGCCGGTCGGGATCATTTCACGGTGCTGCCCGACGCGTTCGGGGCCGGCCTGCGGCGCCTCTTTCCGCCCGCGCCCAACCCCTGACCTTTCCGTCGATGCGCCTGGTGTTCATTCACGGCTGGAGCGTCCTCAACACCGACACCTATGGCGGGCTACCCGCGGCCCTGACCCGGCACGCGGCCGCGGCCGGGCTTGCCCTCGAGGCGAGCCACCTGCACCTCGGGAAGTACGTGAGCTTTGCCGACGACGCCAAGGTCGACGACTTGGCGCGCGGCCTCGAGGCGGCGCTGGCGGCCGAGGTCGTGCCGCAACTCGGCAAGGGCGAGCGCTTCGCGTGCATCACCCACTCGACCGGCGGACCGGTGGTGCGCGCGTGGATCGACCTCTATCACCGGCTCAAACCGGAGCGCTGTCCGCTCGGGCACCTGGTGATGCTGGCCCCGGCGAATCATGGCTCGGCGCTCGCGCAGCTCGGCAAGAGCCGGCTGTCGCGCATGAAGTTTTTCCTCGGGGGAGTTGAGCCCGGGACGGGCGTACTCGATTGGCTTGAGCTGGGCAGCGAGCAATCGTGGGCGCTCAACGCGCGCTGGCTCGAGCTGCGGCTGGTCAAGAGCGGACTCTATCCCTTTGTGCTCACCGGGCAGAAGATCGACCGCGAATTCTACGACAATCTCAATGCCTACACCGACGAGGCCGGTTCGGACGGCGTCGTGCGGGTGGCGGCGGCCAATCTGAATTACGGACGGGTGCGGCTCGTGCAGGTGGACGCGGACCGGATCGAAATCGCCAAGGATGAGCACAGCGAGCGCACTGTGCTGGGGGTCCTGCCCGGGCTCTCCCACTCGGGGACCAAGCGGGGCATCATGGGCAGCGTATCGCCGACGGATGATGGCTCGCATCCGACCGTGAAGGCCGTGCTCCGCTGCCTGCAGGTGTCAACGGCCGCGGGCTATGCGCGCGCGGCGACCGAATTCGCCGCGCTCACGGCGGCCACCCAGGAGCAGGAACGCCGGGAAACGGTTCAGCAGCTTTTTCTGGTGAGGCGCACCTTTGAAACCGAACGCTACTGCATGCTGGTCTTCCGCCTGAGCGACGACCGCGGCAATGAACTCACGGACTATGACCTGCTGTTCACCGCCGGCCCCGAGTACAATCCGAACCACCTGCCGCCCGGATTCTTCGTCGACCGTCAGCGGAACCAGCGCCGGCCGGGTAAGCTGACCTACTACCTGAACTACGATCGCATGATGGCCGGCCTGCAGACGCCGGCGCTGGCGGATAAATTCGGATTCGAGATCGTGGCCCGACCGACGTCCGGCTTTGCGCACTACCGGCGCCTGAGCTATCGCGGCACGCTCTCGGCCCTGAAGCGCTTCTTCGAGCCCAACCAGACCGTGATGATCGAGATCCAGCTTCGCCGATGGGTGGACGCGGGCGTCGTGGATCTCGCCACCCGGCTCCAGCCGGGGGATGGCGTGGTCAAGAGCCCGATCGCGCGAACGCCGTCGGGCCGTACCATTTGAGGACGGGCGGGCGCGGAGGGCGCGAAGGATGGGACGGATAGGACCTAGAGGACGGATGGGACTTATGGGAGGAGACCATAGGTCCCATCCGTCCTATCCGTCCCATCCGTCCCATTCCGTTCTTCACAGCGTTCGCAGCAGAATATTCCGGTACTCGATCTTGAACGGCGGCCCGACATGCATCTGGAAACCGAGCACGCCCTCGAGCGTGCGCTCGGGATCCTCGTCGATCAGGATGGCCATGACCTTGCCGTTGAGGACGTGGATCAGCACGGAATCCCGGGCGATGATGTGATAGGCATTCCAATCATTGATCTTCACGGCGCCCTTGAGCTCATCGGGATCGCCGACGGTCGCGATTTCCTTGAAGGACGAGCCGCCGAGCGCGCGGGAAAATTTTCCGCGGCGGGAAAGGAAGGCGCGGCCGCGCTCGTCGTGGATGTTGCCCGTGTGCTGGTTGATGAAGTCCATGTCGGCCTGGTAACCCTTGAGGATCCACTTGCCGACGTCGGGCAGCTCCACGCTGCGATACTGGATCCCGCTGTTCGTTCCGTTCATCCGGAACTCGAGCTTCAACTCGAAATTCCGGACGGTGCCGCCGCGCCAGATCAGAAAGGAGTTAATGCCGACAACCTTTTCGGGCGTGCTCTCGCCGACGATCATGCCGTCCTCGGCGCGCCAGAACGTGAGATCACCGTCCCACCCGGCGAGGCTCTTGCCATCGAAAATCGGCACGAAGCCCGTCGCGTCGTCCGCCGGCCGCGGTGCCATCGAGAATCCGCCGCGTCCGCCGCCGCGGCCCCCGCCGGCTCCAGGACCGCCGCGGGCACCGTCCGCCGCCGGCGCGCCCGGGGCGGGCTCAGGCGCGGGGGTGGGCGCTGGCTGGGCGGACAAGGTCGACCCGGCGACCACGAGGGAAAGGGACAGGACGCGAAGCAGACGCAACGGATTCATCGATCAGGGGGGTGGGGTGGGTTGGGGTGGACCGGCGGGGACAAACCGGTTGTCGGGCGACAGATTTGCGGACAGTCCGATCATGCGAGGGGCGATCGGATCCGCCAGCCAATTCCGGCGCGGAAGTGCGCTTGCGGCCGCGGGCGAGACTTGCACGGTTTGGTCATGCGTTCATCGGTTCGTCCCCTGCTGGCCGCCTTTGTGGCTTCAGCTTTTTTTCCTTCCCTGGTTCCGGCGGCTGCGGCTCCGGATTCGAATTCGGCCGAGACTGAGGCCGAGGCGCTGCGGCGCGTGCGGGCCCACACGGTCTTCCTCGCGGATGATCTGCTGGAGGGGCGGGGCACGGCGGCGCGCGGACACGAGCTGGCGGCCCTGTACGTGGCGGCGCAGTTCTCGCGGCTCGGGCTGGAACCCGCGGGGGACGGCGGCAGCTTTCGTCAGACCGTCGCCTTCATCGAGTCGCGGTCCGATCTGACCCAGGGGCGTCTCACCGTGCGGGCGCCGGGGCTGGAAACCGCGCTGGAGCCGCTGGGCGAGGCCATTGTGCGTCCGACGGTCTCCGCGACGGAGGTGGAGGTCGCCGCGCCGGCGGTCTTCGTGGGCTTTGGCATTCACGCGCCGGAGTTTGGGCATGATGATTTCGGGGCGGTCGATCTCACGGGCAAGGTGGCGGTGACCCTGGCCGGATCGCCCGACCGGCTTCCTGCGACGGCCCGGGCGCACTTCAACCGCGAGAAGCCGGCGGAACTGGCCCGGCGGGGAGCGGTGGCCATGATCACGATCTTCACGCCGCGGGAGGCGGGGCGGACGCCGTGGGCCGCGGTTCTGAGCGGCTCGAGCTTTCCGCGCATGCGCCTGGTCGGGCCCGATGGCGTCCTGATGGACGACTACCCGGAACTGCGCGCCGTGGCCTCAGTCAACGTGACCGCGGCGGAGAAGCTCTTTGCGAAGGCGCCGCGCACCGCCGCCGAGGCCTTTGCCGCGAGCGAGCGGGGAGAGCCCCAGGCCTTTCCGCTGGGGGTGGACATCGTCCTGGCGGGACAGGCCACCACCCAGCGCGTGGCCAGCGCCAATGTGCTCGCGCGCATCCCGGGCCGCGATCCGTCGCTCGCCGGAGAACCGATCGTGATCACCTCCCACCTCGACCACCTCGGCCTGGGCAGTGGCGCGGATGAGGACCGGATCTACAACGGCGCCTATGACAATGCGATTGGCATCGGCATCATTCTGGCGATGGCCGAGGAACTCGCCGCCGGCCCGGCCCCGCTCCGTCCGATTCTCTTTGCCGCCCTGACCGGGGAGGAGAAGGGACTGCTGGGCGCCGACCATCTGGCGGCCCATCCGCCCACGGGCGTGACCCGGTACGCGGCCAATCTGAACATCGACATGAGTCTCTTTCCCGCGCCCGTGCGGGATGTGATCGCACGAGGCGAGGAACACTCGACCCTCGGCGCCGTCGTGCGCTCGGCGGCGGCGGCCCGTGGCTTCACGGTCAGCCCGGATCCCATCCCGGAGGAGGTCATCTTTGTGCGCAGCGACCAGTACTCTTTCGTGCGCGCGGGCGTTCCCGCCCTTTACCTGGGCGCGGGCACACGTTCGGACAACCCGGCGATCGACATCGGGGCCCTGCACGCGGATTTCCGGCGCAACCGCTACCACAAGCCGGGCGATGATCTGAGCCAGCCGATCGACTGGCCCTCGGCGGCCGCCTTTGCCGTCCTGTCCGAGGCAGTCGTGCGCGCCGTGGCGAATGATCCGGTCGCCCCCCGCTGGCTCCCGGGGGACTTCTTTGGCGGAATGTTCGGCCGACCCGACAATCGCTGACGAAGGACCGCCGGTCAGCGGCCCTTGGTGCCGAGCCGGCGCACGTTTTCCCGCCCCCGCTCGCGGTCCCGCGGAGCGCCCTCGATTGACCCGATCAGCGTCTGCTCCACCGGACACGCTCCGCAGCGGCGGAGGATGTCCCTTTCCAAGCCCCGGAGGCCGACCGCGTAACAGGCGAGGGTGTGCCAGCCCGAGGGCATACCCATGGTGATGATGAGCCGGGCGGATTTCCCCCCGAGGCGTCCCGGCGAAAGCAGGTCAGGACCTCCGGGCGATCCCGGCAGCGGCCGCAGGAGGTGTTCGAGGAATGCCTTCACCAGGGCCGGCATGGTCCTGAGCCAGAGGGGAAAGATCAGGACAAGGTGGTCGCTCCAGGCGACCAGATCCGCCGCCCGCATCAGGTCAGGCGGCAGGGGGTCGTTCTCCCACGCCTGCCGGCTGCGGAGAAACGGGATGTTCATCCCGGCCAGATCCAGCCGGCGGTACTCATGCCCGCCCTGGTCCGCCCCCTCGAGATAGGCCGCCGTCAGGGCGTGGCAGAAATGCGGCGCCCCGGCATCGGGATGTCCGTTGATGACAAGTATGCGACGACGGTTGGTCATGGGGTGTCCTCGGTTGAGGAGTGGAACAAAGTCTAGCGCCGCCGGCTGAAGCTGGCTCTGCACCGATTGTCATTCGCTGGTCGGATCCAGACCTGACGGCGCAGCGGCGGGCGGCCGCAGCGGAGGTTTTCATTGTGACCGGCCCGGATCCTGCATCAGGCTGGAGACATGAACCGTCGCGATTTCATCCAGCGTTTCACTCAAGGTACGGCCGCGGTGGCGGTGACAGGTGCGGCGCTCGCCGCCGCCTCGCGGGCCCGGGCGGCCCTGGCCACCCCCGCCGGCGCCACGCCGGAATCGCTCGCCGCGGATGAGGCCTACTGGCGCAATGTCTCGTCGCTGTGGGCGCCGGCCCCCGATTTCATTAACCTCGAGTACGGGTATTTTCACGCGGCCGCGCTGCCCACCCTGGAAGCCGAGCTGCGGATGGCGCGCCGGATCAACAGCCGGAACTCCCGCTACAAGCGGGTCGACATGACCGCGGACCAGGAAGCGGCCCGCGCGGCGCTCGCCGAGGCGGCCGGGGCCCCGCTTGAGGAGATCACCATCACCCGCAACGCCACCGAGTCGCTCGACACCGTCATCCTCGGCCTCGACCTCGCGCCCGGGGATGAGATCGTGTATGGGAATACCGACTACGGCAGCATGATCGAGGCCATTGAGCAGAAGGCCCGTCGCAGCGGCATCGTCCCGCGCATGGCCACCATCCCGCTCAATCCCGCGTCGGACGAGGACGTGGTCGCCGCCTACGCGGCGGCGATGACGCCGCGCACCAAGCTCCTGCTGGTCACCCACATCATCAACATCACCGGCCAGATCATGCCGGTCCGGAAGATCTGCGACATGGCCCATGCCCGCGGGGCGGAGGTCGTCCTCGATTCCGCCCACGCCTTTGGTCAGATCGTTTTCCGCATCCCTGACCTCGATTGCGACTATATGGGGTCCAGCCTGCACAAGTGGATGTGTTCTCCGCTGGGCCTCGGGCTGCTCTACGTGAAGAAGTCCAAGATCGCCAAGGTGTGGCCGCTCATCGCCGACACCGGCCTGCCGGTCGACGACATCCGCAAGCTCTCGCAGCATGGCACCCGGCCGGAGTCCGCCCATGTCGGTCTGGTCGAGGCGATCCGGGTGCACCGGGAAATCGGCCCGGCCAACAAGGAGGCGCGCCTGCGCTACCTGCAGCAGCGCTGGCGGCGGGCGTTGCAGGACCTGCCGGGCGTGGTGGTCAACACCCCGACCGACCCCACGCGTTATGCTGGCGTGGGCAATGTCGGGCTCAAGGGCGTCGCGCCCGGGGCGCTGGCCGACTACCTGCTCGCCACGCACAACCTCTTTACCGTCGGCATCAATCATGCCGCCTTCCAAGGCATCCGGGTCACCCCGGGTGTGCCCACCCCGGCGGACCACGTGGACCGCTTCATCGAGGCGATGAAGGCCGCGCGGAGTCACTTCGGCCTGGCCTAGCCCCCGGGGAAGCGGGACGGAGGCCGCCGCGGCGCCGCCTGCGGCATCCGGACCGTCCGACCCCCGGGAGGGTTGGAGCGTCGGTCACTTTGCGCTGGACCGGGTCCCGGCTTTGACGCTTGGTGCTCGGCATGGCGCGGCCCCTTGGCGTTCTGGTGATCTGTCTGATCGCGTTGACGGCGCGGGCTTCGTCCGTTCCGGGCACCCCGGGTCTGACGCTGTGGTACGACCAGCCCTCGGTCCAGTGGACCGATGCCCTGCCCATCGGCAATGGCCGGCTGGCCGCGATGGTGTTCGGCGGCACGGAGACCGAGCGAATCGCGCTGAACGAGGACACCCTGACCTCGGGCGAGCCGCCCAATGACTACCGGCCGATCACGGTCGGGCCCCAGCTGGCGGAGGTGCAGGCGCTGATCAAGGCGGGTCGCCATGCGGACGCCGACGCGCTCGTGACCAAGCATTGGCTGGGGCGCAATCAGGCGTGCTACCAGCCGCTAGGCGACCTTTGGCTGGACCTTCCCACCGAGGGAGCGGTCAGCGATTACCGCCGCTGGCTGGATCTGGCGACGGGCGTCACCCATGTGACCTATCAGCGCAACGGGGTTGGCTATCACCGGGAGGTCTTCGTGAGCCATCCCGATCAGGTTCTCGTGATTCGCCTGCGGGCCGATCGTCCCGGGGCGCTTGCCCTGGGGGTGCGCCTGACGTCCATCCATCCCACGGCGCAAAGCCGGGCTCAAGGGGCGACGGTGATCATGCGGGGGCAGCTGCCGGGCTTTGTCAGCCGCCGCACGCTTGAGACGATCGAGCAGTGGGGCGACCAGCGCAAGTATCCGGAGTTATATGACGCCGAGGGCCGCCGCCGTCCGCAGGCGGCACAGATCCTCTATGGGGCCGACGTGGATGGACGCGGCACCTTCTTTGAAACGCAGGCGGGCCTGACGACCGACGGGCGGATTGACCGCACCGAGGTGGGCGGCCTGCGGATCGCGGGGGCGACCGAGGCTGTGCTGCGGCTGTCGGCCGCGAGCAGTTTCAACGGATCGGACCGGAGCCCCAGCCGCGATGGCGTGGACCCGGCGGTGCGCGCGGGGCGGGAGCTGGCGGCTGCCACGGCCCGCTCCTACGAGCAGCTGGCTGAACGGCATGGCGCGGATTACCGGGCGCTCTTCAATCGGATGAGCCTGCGGCTGGACGGCGACCCGGCGAAGCGGGCGCTGCCGACCGACGCGCGCATCGCCGCCTTTCGCGGTGCGCGCGACCCCGAGCTCGCGGCGCTGCTGTTTCAGTTTGGCCGTTACCTGATGATTGCCGGTTCGCGTGAGGGCACGCAGCCATTGAATCTGCAGGGCAAGTGGAATGAGCAGGTCATCCCGCCCTGGGCCTCGAGCTACACGACGAACATCAACGCCGAGATGAACTACTGGGCGGCCGAGGTTGCCAATCTTTCGGACCTCCATGAGCCGCTGTTCCGGATGGTGCGGGAGCTTTCAGTGAACGGCGCGCGGACCGCGCGCGAGATGTACGGCGCGCGCGGCTGGGTCGTGCACCACAACACCTCGCTCTGGCGCGAGACGCAGCCGGTCGACGGGGCGGCGCGCACCACGTTCTGGAACATGGCCGGCCCCTGGCTCAGCTCGCATCTCTGGGAACACTGGCTGTTTACCGGCGATGAGGCCTTCCTGGCCGACACGGCCTACCCGCTGATGCGCGGTGCGGCCGAGTTCTGCGCCGACTGGCTGGTTGAAGCGGAGGACGGCACCCTCGTGACGCCGGTGAGCACGTCGCCCGAAAACACCTTCTTTACCGCCGACGGCAAACGGGCGGCCGTGTCGGCGGGTGCCACCATGGACCTGGCGCTGGTCCGCGAGATCTTTTCGCGCACGATCGAGGGAGCCGTCCGGCTGGGCCGCGACCCGGAATTGGTGGCGGAACTGCGGGCCAAGCTGGCCCGGCTCGCGCCCTACCGGATCGGCGCGCGCGGCCAGCTGCAGGAGTGGCGCGAGGATTTTCGCGAGCCGGAGCCCGAGCACCGGCATGTGTCGCATCTCTACGGACTGCATCCCGGCAATCAGATCCACGCCGCGTCGACGCCCGAGCTCTTCGCCGCGGCGGCCCGCTCGCTCGATCTGCGCGGGGACAGCGCGACCGGCTGGTCCATGGGGTGGAAGATCAATCTCTGGGCCCGCCTCCGCGACGGGGAGCGGGCTTATCGGATCGTGGAAAACCTCTTCAATCTGGTGGGGACGAGTGAGACGAGCATGCGCGGGGCGGGCCTTTACCGGAACCTGTTCGACGCGCATCCACCCTTCCAGATTGATGGCAATTTCGGCTACACCGCGGGCCTCGCTGAAATGCTGGTGCAGAGCCATGCAGGCGGGATCGAACTGCTGCCTGCGCTGCCCGCGGCCTGGCCGAGCGGTGAGGTTCGCGGACTGCGCGCGCGCGGGGGCTTTGAGATTGATCTCAGCTGGCGCGACGGACGCCTCCTGCGCGCGGTCGTGCGTTCCCGGCTGGGCGGAAATCTCCGGGTGGGCTACCGTGAGGCGCTGACCTCGCCGCAGGCGACGCTCGTTCCGGCCGGTGCCACGCGGAACCCCAATGCCTTTTTCACCACGGTGGCGGTTCCGCCGCCGGTCGTGACCGTTCCGCTGGCGATGGTGCCGGCGGCGAGTTCCGCCGCCGCCCCGGGGTGGAGCGATCTTCTCACGACGCCGGGCGTCGAGTACACGCTTGAGCCCGCGGTGGCGCGGCCTTGATTCCGCCAACGCCTTTGCCGCCATGATCCCGCTCGTCACCGAGTTCAACACCAGCCCGAAGCGTCCGCTGATGCCGGACGTGGGCCTGGTGGTGTTCGAGTCACGTCATGCGCCGGGCTTTTTCGGGGAAATGACCGACCCCTACGCCAAGTTTCACCTGCTGATCGCGGGTGAGGCCCTCTGGGAAAGCGAAGGGCGGCAATACCCCGTGAGGGCGGACACGCTCTTCCACACGGCGCCGAATGTGCCTCACCGGCAGCGCGACCTCCCGGGCCAGCCGGTGACCGTTTACACCATTCATTACCGCCCCGAGTTGCTTCGGCCCGAGCTCTCGCGCGGGCTGGCGGCCAAGGGCATGCTGCCCCTCAACCTGCAGGGCACCAGCGCCGACCAGACGCGCCGGATCCGCGCCCTCGTGCAGGAGATGCTCTTCGAACAGGAGGCGCGGCGTTTCGGGTGGGAGGCCATGCTGGTGTCGCGCCTGACCGACCTCGCCGTGCTCTCGCTCCGCTGGACCCGGGGCACGGCCATCACGATCGATCGGAGGAATGAAAGCGCGGCCCGGGTGGCGAGCTACGCGGCCCGCCTGGGCTCGGAGTTCTACACGGCGGTGTCGCTGGATGAGGCCGCGCGGACCGTGGGTCTGGGCCGGCGCCGGTTCACCGAGCTGTTTCGCGAAGTCACGGGCGAATCCTGGCGCCGCTACGTTCACCGGCTGCGATTGGAGTACGCGGCGCGCCTGCTCGTGTCCACGGACCGCTCGGTCACGGCCATTGCCTTCGAATGCGGATTCGAGGAGCTGTCGCATTTCCACCACAGCTTCAAGACGGCCTATGGCCTGACCCCGCTGGCCTACCGCACGCAATCCGCGACCCGCCCGGCGGGCTGACGGCCAGCGCCCGATTTCCCAACCCTGACTGCCCGCTCCGACAAGCCGTTGGCGCCGACAATCGGGTAGGGTGGAGGCAACGCGTCCCCGGGCGCGCGAATCCATGGCTGATCGATCCTTCCCCTGCTGCGGCCACCGGCGATGCGTTCGCCGCGTGGCGGTGACCCTCATCGGCTGGTTTCTCGCTTCATCTCTTTTCGCGGCGGAGAAGGGCGCGCTGCTTCTCCGGGAAGATTTTCAGCGCCTCGCCGCCTACACCAAGGAAAGCCAGCCGCTGGCCGCGGGCTGGAGCGTGCGCGTGGCGCATGGCGCGTGGGAGCGCACCCCCGAGGGCGTGAAGAGCCATTGGGAGAAGGGGCACAATCCCGTCCTGGTCGTGGAGGGAAAGTTTGGCGATGTGATCATCGAGGTGGACTACCGCCACGAGGAAGAGCCCGGCAAGTGGGCCGCTTACCGCCTCTGCGCGGCCAACCGGGCGCTCGATCCGCGGGCCTACGCGATCTCGATCTGGGCCAACGCCAGCTTTGATTCCCGCGCGCGCGGCCTCGTGATGGAGAATGACCAGTGGGACGGGCCCATCACGCAGGTAGGCTACGCCCGCGCGAAGTTTGCCCCGGGAACCTGGTCCACCCTGCGCCTCGAGATCGTCGGTGATCGCGCGACGGCCGAAATCAACGGGATCCGGATTTCCGGTGAGCACACCAAGTTCGGCCTGGCCAAGACGTCCATCTGGCTGGGCACCGGCCAGAGCGCCCACGAGATCCGGGACCTGCGCGTGTACGCCGCCGTCCCAACCGCGGCCCCGGCCAAGCCCTGACCCGCACCTTTCGTTTACCCGGACTCGCCTTCGTCCGTCTTCCTGTTCCTAGTTTCCACCCATGCCCCTTGCCTCGTTCCTCACCCCCCGTTCGGCGGCGATCCTCGCGACGGCCGCCGTCCTCGTTGCCTCCACGTCCGTCCACGCCCAGCAGTTCCGCACCGGGCAGGTGGCCGATAGCTATGCGCAGAACTGCGCCAGCTGTCATGGCGCCAATCTCCAGGGCGGATCCGCTCCGTCCATGCTCGACGACATCTGGTCGGGCGGCAGCGATGCGGAAAGCCTGGCCAAGGTGATTCGCGACGGGGTGCCCGAGAAGGGCATGCCGGCCTGGGGGCACATGATGGAGGACAAGGATGTCCGCGCGATGGTCATCTACCTCCTCGAGCAACGGACCAAGTTCAAGAACGGCCAGATCACCTTCCCGGCGCCGGCCGATTCGATCTCCGTCCAGAGTGAATTGCACACCTACCAGCTGAACACCTGGGTGGGCGACCTGGACGAGCCGTACTCGCTGGCCTTCCTCTCGGCCGATCGCGCGATCGTGACGGAGAAGAAGGGCACGCTTTACGTCATCGAGCAGGGCAAGCGGGCGGCCGAACCGATCAAGGGCCTGCCGCCAATCTTCAACCAGGGTCAGGGCGGGCTCTATGATGTCGTCCCGCATCCCCAGTACGCGCAGAACGGCTGGATCTACTTCGCCTTTGCCGATCCGGGCGAGAACAGCAGCATGACCCGGATCGTCCGCGGCAAGCTGAAGGGAAATGAATTGGTCGACGTCGAAACGATCTTCCAGGCGCGCGCCGATCTCTACATCCCCGCTACCGCCCGGGTTCACTGGGGTGGTCGCATCGCCTTCGACCGCGCCGGCATGCTTTACTTTTCGATCGGTGAGCGCGGCCAGCGCGACCATGCCCAGGATGTCACGCGCCCGAACGGCAAGGTCCACCGTCTGCATGACGACGGCCGCATCCCGGCCGACAATCCCTTCGTCAACCAAGCCGACGCGGTGAAGTCGATCTGGTCGTACGGGCATCGCAACCCGCAGGGCCTGGCCTTCGATCCGGTCACCGGCGCGCTTTACGATCTGGAGCACGGGCCGCGCGGCGGCGACGAGCTGAATCAGGTCGAGAAGGGCCGCAATTACGGCTGGCCGGTCATCACCTACGGCATCGAGTACAGCGGCGCCGGCATCACGGAGCTGACGCACAAGGAAGGCATGGAGCAGCCGGTCACCTACTGGGTGCCCTCGCTGGCCGTCTGCGGCATGAATTTCTACACGGGTGATCTGTTCCCTCAGTGGAAGAATCAATTGTTCATCTCGAGCCTCGCGGCCGAGGAACTTCGCCGGCTGGAAATCAAGGACGGCAAGGTCGTGAAGCAGGAGATCCTCTTCAAGGGCCTCGGCCGCATCCGCCACGTGGTCAATGGACCCGATGGCGCGATCTACGTGATGCTGCCCAATCGCGTCGCCCGCATCGCCCCGGTCAAGTAAGCGGCGACCGGCCCCCGGGGCGCGTCTGCCCGGATTCCCAACCGCAATTGCCCGGACCAACAAGCGCCCCCGCCCGCCTTCATGGTAGGGTATGGGTGCAAGGTCTGCTCCGCAAGGAGCCGGCCGGCTGGGCCCTTCGCGCGGGGGTGCGGAAGGCCCGGCCCTGTTGCCTCGAGGCCAGCCTCAGGCTGCCTTGAGGCAGCAGTGCTTGTGTTTTTTCCCGCTGCCACACGGGCAGGGGTCATTGCGGCCGACCTTGGGCCCGGCCGCGCGGACCGGCGCGGGGCCCTGGCGGAGGGCGCGGGTGTAGATCCAGGCGCCGTTGATGCGCTGGAATTCCGATTTCTCCTCCAGCACGCCCACCACG
Organism: uncultured Opitutus sp.; assembly: GCA_964476965.1. Classification (GTDB taxonomy): domain Bacteria; phylum Verrucomicrobiota; class Verrucomicrobiia; order Opitutales; family Opitutaceae; genus CAMAXB01. The sequence continues at coordinate 24,787 of CAYZCV010000036.1, forward strand.
CCTTCCTCCTGATAGTGGGCGGAGAACTCGACGATGGCCGTGTCCGGCTTCGGTCCGGGCTCGTGACGATGGATCACCAGTTTGGTCCACGTGGTCGTCGGCGCCTCCGGGGAGGGAACGAAGGGCCGGTTGGCCGTGCCCTGGAAGGTGTGATGGAGGTAGCGCTCATCATTCATGACGTGAGCCGTGTAGCGTGAGCGCATCAGCTCCTCCGCGGTCGCGGCGGGACGGCGACCGGCGATCACGGCCCCGCAGCAGTCGGCGAGGGGTTTTCCGGAGCCACAGGGACATTGCGGGGAAGAATCGGGGGACGACATGGCTCTCACTGTCAGCGGATTGACCGCCCAGAGGCGAGCCCCGAGCGCTGGATTGCGTTTGGGGCCCGATCCGCTTGGCTGCTTTCGTTCCGCCCAAACTCAACCTCCCCCATGTCCACCTCCACGCTTCCCCGCAAGACGGCCCACGATTTCGATCAGGAACTCCTCAATCTCTACGACCGTTACGCCCATGGCCTGATCGACCGTCGCACCTTCCTGGATCGCGCGGGCAAGTTTGCCGTCGGTGGCATGACCGCCGCCGCCATTTTGGAGGCCCTGAGCCCGAAGTATGCCTTTGCCGCGCAGGTCCCCGCGGGCGATCCGCGCGTGCAGACCGAGTACCTCAAGTACGCCTCCCCGAATGGCCACGGCGAAATGCGCGGGCTCTTCGCCAAACCGGCGGGCGCGACGGGCAAGCTCCCGGGGGTCATTGTCGTCCACGAGAATCGCGGCCTGAATCCCTACATTGAGGACGTGGTCAAGCGGCTCGCCGTCGCCGGCTTCGTGGCCTTCGGTCCCGACGCCCTCTGGCCGCTCGGCGGCTACCCGGGAACCGATGATCAGGGGCGCGAGATGCAGTCCAAGCTCGAGCGCGCCAAGATCAACGAGGACTTCGTGGCGGCGACCACCTTCCTGCAGAGCCACCCGTCGTGCAACGGCTCGATCGGCGTCACGGGTTTCTGCTTTGGCGGCGGCATGTCCAACTACCTGGCGGCCCGTCTGCCCGACGTCGTCAAGGCCGCGGTGCCGTACTACGGCGGCCAGGTGGCGGCCGAGGAGGCCAAGAAAATCAAGGGCGCGCTCATGCTCCACTACGCCGAGCTCGACGAACGCGTGAACGCCGGTTGGCCAGCCTACGAGGTCGCGCTCAAGGCTGCCGGGGTTTCCTACGAGGCGCACTTCTACCCGAAGACGAATCACGGTTTCCACAACGACACGACCCCGCGCTACGATGCCGCTGCGGCCGAGCTCTCGTGGCAGCGCACCGTCGCTTTCTTCAAAGCGAAGCTGGGTTGATCCGCTCCAGGGTTGCCGCCCCTGCGGGCACCCGCCAAAGTCCGCCGGCATGCGAACCCCTGCATGCCTGCGGATTTTTCTTTTCTGGGCCGCGACCGCGAGCCTGGCCCTCGCCAATACCGCGACCGAACCCGTCGCGCTCGGTGAGACCTGGCTGAAGCGCCACGCCGGCTTCGTCGACATCGCCCGCAAGGGCGGGGTGGACGTGCTCTTCCTCGGTGATTCCATCACCGACGGCTGGCGCGCGAAGGGGCTCGCCACTTGGAACAGAGAGTACGCTGGGCTCCGCGCCGCCAATTTCGGGATCGGCGGCGATCGCACGCAGCATGTGCTCTGGCGTCTGGCGAATGGCGAGACCGAGGAAATCCGCCCCAAGGCGGTCGTCCTCCTGATCGGGACCAACAACACGGGCCTCGAGCGTGACGGCGTCAAGGTGCGCAACACCGTGCCGGAGACCATCGCCGGCATCACCGCCGTGGTGCAGTCCCTCCGCCAGCGACTGCCCGACGCGAAAATCCTGCTCCTCGGCCTTTTCCCGCGCGCCGATGGCGTGGCCGATGTCCCCGTCCGCGCGCAGATCGCCGAGGTCAATCGCGCGATCGCCCAGCTCCACGACGGCCGGCACATTCACTTCCTCGATATCGGTGCCCGCTTCCTCTCGGCCGATGGCACGATCCCGACCGAGATCATGCCGGACAAGCTGCACCTCAGTGAAGCGGGCTACGCCATCTGGGCGGACGCGATCCGCGAACCGCTGGCCGCGCTGCTGAAGTAGGGCAGGGGCCTTCCCGCCCGGGCCTTTTGCCCGCGGATCACGCCAATCTCCGCCACGATCTCAGGCCGTTTCCCATCTGCCGATCGGGAAAAAACGAAGGAGTGAACGGGGGAGTTCCCGTGCACTGCCCGCACGGTTCGAGGGCGGATCTCCGGATTCGCGCCGATTCGCCTGATTCGCGGGCGCCATCCGTCCCGCCGTCGCACGGGTGCGGTTGTCAAAGGGGATCCGACGACCCATAGTGAGCCATGATTCCGTTCTCCGTCCTCGACCTCTCCCCAATTCCCGCCGGGGCAACCGTGGGCGAGGCCCTGGACAATACGCGCGAGCTGGCCCGTCACGCCGAGCGACTTGGCTACCGCCGCTTCTGGCTGGCGGAGCATCACAACATGCCGGGCATCGCGAGCGCCGCCACCGCGGTCGTGATCGGGCATGTCGCGGCCGGCACGC
>CAYZCV010000037.1:0-22234 GCA_964476965.1 uncultured Opitutus sp.
ATCTTCCAGTGCTGCGGCGTGGGCTGCAGGTACTGGCCGATCGTCAGGATATCGGTCTTGTCGGAGGCAATGTCGCGGAGCGTCTGCTCGATCTCCGCCTGCTCCTCACCGAGGCCCAGCATGATGCCGGTCTTGGTCGTGAATCCGCGGCTCTTCGCGTGGCGCAGCACGCTGCGCGAGCGGTCGTAGCGGGCCTGCACGCGCACGGGCTTCTGCAGGCGCTCCACGGTCTCGAGGTTGTGATTGTAGATGTCGGGCTTCGCATCGAGCACGGTGTCCATGTGCTCGTAGTTGCCCTTGAAATCCGGCACGAGCACCTCAATGGCCGTCGTCGGATTGCGATGACGAACCGCGCGAATCGTCGCGGCCCAGACGCTGGCGCCGCCGTCCTTCAGCTCGTCGCGGGCCACGCTCGTGATCACGCAGTGCTTCAGATTCATCTTCGCCACGGCGTCGGCCACCCGGGCCGGTTCACCGAGGTCGAGCTCCGTCGGCCGACCCGTCTGGATCGCGCAGAAATTGCAGGAGCGCGTGCAGATGTTGCCGAGGATCATCACCGTGGCCGTGCCGCGGGACCAGCATTCGCCGAGGTTCGGGCACTGGGCGCTTTGGCAGACCGTGTGGAGCTTGTGCTCGTCCACAAGCTTGCGCACGGCTTGGTAGCCGGGACCGGAAGGCAGTTTGGCGCGAAGCCAGGCGGGTTTGCGGGAAGTGTCCATCGGCGCGGGTGAAGGAATCAGCGTGAAATTTCCCGTCATGAATGCACATCAATTCTCATAACGCAAAGCGGCTGTTTTTGGGCCTGCTGAGGCGCATAAGCGCCGATTTTCATCCACGGCGCGGGCGGGCACGTGAACTGAGCCGGACTTTCCCGGGTCAGAGGGCCCGAGCCATGAGTAAGTTCACTCAGATCACTTGATTTTCTCAAGATGGGTGCGGTTTGGTCCGTCATTCTAGGTTGGTTGGGAAATTTCTTTCGCGGCTTCCGCCCCGGAAAAAGGGCCCAAACCAGCAGCTTTTGTCCATGAATTCATCTGCCATTGAACCTGTTGCCGCGCCGGTCGCCGACCACGCCACCCATGATATCGTCCACCTTTGGAACGCGATCAATCGCGTCCAGGCGGTCATTGAGTTCGACCTGCAAGGTCATGTCCTCAAGGCGAATGAGAACTTTCTGGCGCTGCTGGGCTATGAGTTTGCCGAAATCAAGGGACGCCACCACCGCGTGTTCTGCACGCCGGAGCAGGCCAATGGAGAGTCTTATCGCGAGTTCTGGCGCTCGCTGAATCACGGCGACTTTCGCGAGGGAGAGTTCAAGCGCGTCACCAAGGGTGGGGCCTTTGTCTGGATTCAGGCCTCCTACAACCCGGTCTTCGATGCCCACGGCAAGGTGACCAAGGTGATCAAGTTCGCGACCGACATCACGGCGTCAAAGGCTCGGGACGCGGACTATGCCGGCAAGATCACGGCGATTGATCGGGCCCAGGCGGTGATTGAGTTCGATCTCGAGGGTCATGTCATCACGGCCAACCAGAACTTTCTCGAGTTGCTGGGCTACACCCTCCGGGAGACGCAGGGGAAGCACCACCGCATCTTCTGCGACCCGGACTACGTGAAATCACGCGAGTACTGCGAGTTCTGGGCCACGCTGGCCAAGGGCGAGTACCACAATGGCCGCTTCAGCCGGATCGGGAAATTCGGCCAGCAGATCTGGATCCAGGCGACCTACAACCCGGTCTTCGACGCTGACGGTCGAATTTCGAAGGTGGTCAAGTTTGCCACCGATATCACCGACCAGGTCCGGCGCGAACAGGAGATCGTCCAGAAGGCAGGCGCCATGGCGTCCACCGTGGACGAGCTCTCCGGCGCCATTCAGGCGATCGCGGAAAGCACGCGTGATTCCAACCGTCTGGCAACGCGGACGCAGACGGAGGCGGAACGGGGCTCGTCCGCCCTGGGTGAACTGATGGGTTCGATGGGAGAGATCCAGAAGTCGTCCACCGATATCTGCGAGATGGTCAAGGTGATCGGCGAGATCGCCAACCAGACCAATCTGCTTGCCTTCAACGCGGCCATTGAGGCGGCCCGGGCCGGTCAGCACGGGGTGGGGTTTTCGGTCGTGGCCGAGGAAGTTCGCCGCCTGGCGGAAAAATCCGCGCAGGCCACCCGGGAAATCACCCGTCTGATCAACAGCTCGGTTGATCGCGTCCAGTCTGGCAATGAGGTCTCGGCGCGCGCGGTGGAGGCCTTCAAGCTGATCACCGAAGGCGTTGCCCGCACGACCACCTCGATTGCCGCGATTGACGAGGCGACGGATGAACAGACCCGCTCGGCCCGGCGCGTGAGCGAACTGATTCGCCAACTGGCGCCCGCCGCGGCGAGAGCAGAGCAACCGCTGGCCGTCTAAACCCGCGATGTCAGCGATCACTGCCCTTGGCCTGGTCCGGATCGCGGACCTGGAGGTCGCGGTTCCGGCCACACTGATTTCGGAGATTGTCGCGGGCCCGATCGACGTCAGCCCGTTTCCCGCGGCCCCGCGTCATGTCCGGGGCGCGTTCGCCCGGAACGGCTCGCCCGTTCCGGTGCTCGACCTGGCCGCCCTGCTTGGCCGCGACCGGGAACCTTCCGTTGGGAATGCCCTCGGATTCGCGTTGATCATCCGGCTTCCGCGCGGGCGATTTGCGGTCGAAGTCGACGCCGTCCTCGGTGTGGTGCGTCCGGCGGAAAAGGATGTGACCGGTGTCGACGCCTCCCCGGGAGAGGTTCCCGCGCTGTTTGACCGGCTTTACACCCACCCGGTCACCCAGCGGGTGTCGGCCATTCTCGATCTTGAGGCGATCCTGCGTATTCATGAACTTCATACCGCGATTGATGCAGGCCCCGTGACCGATCCGGGCGCGGAAATCGCGGGACGGGGATCCTTCCTCACTTTCCTGCTGCAGGGAAGGGTCTACGCCTTCGCGATGGGTCATGTTCGTCACGTGGGTCTGCGGACCGGTGAGCTCGACTCTGCCCTGCAGGGGCGGATCGTGCGGGGCTTTCACCGGGTCCAGGAGTCGACCCTGCCGGTCGTCGATCTTTTGGCACTGCTCGGTACGGCCCCGGCCGGCGCGTCCTCGCCGCTCGGCCCCTGTTTTCTGGTCGTGGAGAAGGGAGGCCGTTCGTTCGCCGTCTGCGTGGATCAGCTCAAAGCCATCGAAACGGTGGCCGCCGATCGGATCGACCCGGTGTCCGCGCTGGGGCGGACGGAAGCGAAGGGCCTCCGGGGATCCTTTGTTGATCGTCACGGGCAAGTCGTGCTGGTCGCGGATGCGGATGATCTGCTGGCGCGGATTGAGGTGGTCGACCAAGGCACTCGGCCCGGTGACGCTGTTAGCTCCGGTTTGACCGTGGCCGCGGCGTCGCCGCCGGTTCATCAGCTGGTCTACCGCGTGGGCACCACCCGCCTCGCCACCCCGCTGGCGAGTTTGCATGCCGTTCTCCACGTGCCGGAAACCCGGACGGACACCCGCGGCGAAGGCGGGGCTGCGGTCGGGTTTTGCACGCAGGGTGGACGGACGGTGAGCTTGATCGACCTTGCGTGCCTGCTGGGCCGCGATCCGGTCCCCCTGACCACCGGGCAACCGGTGCTGGTCGTGGACGGAGGAGAGGGCCTGCGGGGCTATGTGGTTGAAGCGATTGAGTTCATGCAACTCGCCAGCTTGCTGCCGCTGCCATTTCCCGATCGCTCATTCCATGGCGTCATCCCTCCGTTTACTCAGATGATTCGCGCGCGCGGCGACGGTCGTGACTTTGCGGCCTGCGTCCTGGATCTGGCCCGCCTGCCCGCCCATCGACCGGCGGGGGAGACGGCGGCGTTTGCCGCCTGACCTAGTCGGCGGGCGGATCGAGAAAGGTCGGCAGGAGCGCACGGAGTTCCTCGGCGAGCAGGCGTTTGATCTCCTCCTCGTCGACGGGCGCACCCCGTTCGGCCTGAAGGGACGTCACCGTTCCTTCGTCGCTGGAAATGCCGCAGGGCACGATCCCGCCGAAGTGGCTGAGGTTGACGTTCACGTTGAGCGCGAATCCGTGGTAGGCGACCCAGCGGCGCACCGCGACCCCGATGGCAGCGACCTTGCGCGACCCAAGCCAGATCCCGGTCAGCCCTTCGCGCCGGGTTGCCTGGAGGCCAATTCTGGCGGCAACATTGATCATGACCTGCTCGAGCAGGCGCAGGTAGGCATGCAGGTCGCGGTGCCGGCTCAGGTCAACGATGGGATAGCCCACGATTTGCCCGGGTCCGTGGTAGGTGATGTCGCCGCCGCGATTGGTTCGGGCGACTGAGATGCCCTGCTGAACCCGCTGCAGCTCATCCCAGACAAGGTGCTGATCTGCGCCGCTGCGCAGCCCGATCGTGTAGACCGGATCGTGCTCGGTGAAGATGAGGGTGTCGCCAATCTCGCCGGCGAGGCGTTGGGCGACCAACTCCGCCTGGCGCGCACAGGCCTGCTCGTAAGGCGTGCGACCCCAGTCAACAACGGGGAGCGGGGCGAGGGGAGATTCGGCGGACACGGTTCGCGGGGTCAAGGGGGAGGCGTCGCTCACCCCAGCAGCAGCGCGGCGGCACCCGCGAGCGCGGTGAGACCGAGCACGATGCCCACGTGAAGGCGGAGTTGGGGGGCGCCCAGTCCGATGGCGAGGCCGGCCTTCATCAACGTGTTGGCGATGGCTGCGATGATCACGGCGTGGAGGGCAAGGGTGGAGGAGACCGTCCCGGAGGACGCGCTCCCGGCCATGGAGAGCGAAATCGCATCCATGTCCGTCAGGCCCGAGATGAAGCTGAGCGGCAGAAGGCCGCTCTGGAGGTCGAGCGCGGTGGCCGCCTTCACCAGGAGGGCGATGAGCGCGTAGAGCAGCGCAAACTTGATCGCCGTGACCAGGCTCAACGGATTACTGATACCCGGAGACGTGAGGCGGTTGGAGTCAGCCGCCCGCCGGCGCCAGAGCCAGAGGCCATAGCCAAGCGCCGGCAAGGCCATGAGGGAAAAGGGCAGGATCAGCGCGCGGCCCAGCGAGACATTGATCACGCTGATCGCGAGGATGACGCGCGGCATCATGACCGTGCAGGCGCTGACGACCGCGAACGAATACTCGGCGGCGTAGGCCGGTTCCTCCTTGCTCCGTCGGCTGAAGGCCAGGGTCGACGCGGTGCTCGAAGCGAGCCCGCCGAGCAGGCTGGTGACAAAGATGCCCGCCCGCGCACCGAGCATGCGCATGGCAATGTAGCCGATGAAGCCGAGACCGGAAATCAGGACGACGAGCATCCAGGTCTCAAAGGGATTGAAGGCCTCGTAGGGGCCGAACGCCCGGTTCGGCACCAGCGGCAGGATCACGCCGGTAACCGCGACAAATTGCAGCGTTGCGCGGATATCCTCCGGGGTGAACCGCCTGGTCAGGGCGTGGATCGGATGCTTCAGCCCGAGCAGCACCATCGTGGTGGCCGCCAGCACCGCCGCCTCCTGGGGATGTCCCCAGGCAACGAGAGAACCGGTGAACACGGTCAGCAGCGCGGCGGCAAAGGTCGTGCTGCCGGGCTGCGCCGCCGCGGGTGTCATGACGTGGATCACGATCAGGTGTGCAGCCACCGCGAGCATGACCGCTGGCCACGCCAACGGGACATAATCGAGGCTGGCGACGGCCGCCAGGCAGCCCAGCACGGCCCAGAGCGAGTGGGTCCGCACGCCCCCGAAATCCGGCGCGTGCGGCTCGATCCGCTCGGTCTGGTCGCTCCACTGGCGGATGAAGCCGATGAGCGCGCCCAACCCGGCGCTGGCGGCGATGGAAGCGAGCAGGGTGGGCATGGGAAGGAAAATTTAGGCCACTCCCAGCCGCCCCGCAAGCGCGTCCGGGGCGGGTTTTTACGTTTGCCGGCGCCCGGCCTTCGCGCCATCGTTGCGGGTTCCATGAGCGATCCCACGCCCGATATCTCCCACGACCAGCATGCCGTGCGGCGCCAGAAGCTCGCCGAGATGCGCTCGGCCGGTTTTGACCCTTTCCGGGCGAATGCCGCGCAGACCCACTTTTCGGCCCAGGCGATCAAGGCCTACACCGACGGCCAGGACTATGCGGTCAATGTGGCCGTGGCCGGCCGGCTGGTCGTCATCCGCGACATGGGCAAGAGCCAGTTCGTCAAGATTCTCGACCAGCAGGGCCAGATCCAGCTCTACGTGAAGAAGGACCTGGTGGGAGACGAGGCGTACGCCATGTTCAAGAAGCTCGATCTCGGTGACATCGTCGGGGCCGAGGGGGCCCTGTTCAAGACCAAGACGGGCGAGATCTCGGTGCGCGTTGACCGCTTCACCCTGGTCTCGAAGGCGCTGCGTCCGTTGCCCGAGAAGTGGCATGGCCTGAGCGACCCCGAGCAAGTGTACCGCCAGCGCTACCTCGACCTGATCGTGAACGCCGAGTCGCGTGAGCGCCTGATGAAGCGTGCGCGGATCGTCTCGCACATCCGCCGTTTTCTCGAGGATCGCCAGTTCCTCGAGGTGGAAACCCCGGTGCTGCAGAGCGTCGCGGGGGGCGCGGCCGCGCGGCCATTCCAGACGCACCACAATGCGCTGAACGCGGACTTCGTGCTGCGCATTTCGCTCGAGCTTTATCTCAAGCGGATGCTTGTGGGCGGCTATGACCGCGTGTTCGAGATCGGACGCAACTTCCGCAACGAGGGCGTCTCGCGTCGCCACAATCCCGAGTTCACGATGCTGGAGGTCTACCAGGCCTACAGCGACTACCGCGGGATGATGACCCTGGTGAAGGACCTGCTGCAGTCGCTCTGCCGCGACGTCCTCGGCACGTCGGAGATCAAGCACGCCGCCAGCGGCGAGGTCATCAACTTTGCCGGCGAATGGCGCGAGGTGCCGTACAAGGAGCTGATCCGGCAGGCCACTGGCGACGCTGGTTGGTTCGAGCGGAGCAAGGCGGACAAGATCGCCGGGGCGGAAAAGCTTGGGCTCTCGGTGGACCCGAAGTGGGAGGAGTTCGAGATCACGAACGAGATCTTCTCGAAGAAGATCGAGCCGACCCTGATCCAGCCGACCTTCGTCACGCACCTGCCGAAGGAACTCTGCCCGCTGGCCAAGCTCACCGTCGGGGATCCCAGCGTCCTTGATGTGTTCGAACTCGTCATCGGCGGCATGGAGGTCGCCCCGGCGTATTCCGAGCAGAACGACCCGGATGTGCAGCGCCAGATGTTTGAGGCGCAGGCCGGCGAGGAACAGCAGAAGATCGACCATGACTTCCTGCTCGCGCTCGAGCATGGCATGCCGCCCGCCGGTGGCATGGGCATCGGCATCGACCGCCTCTGCATCCTGCTGACGGGCGCCGAGAGCATTCGTGACGTGATCCTGTTCCCGCAGCTCAGGCCGGGAAGCTGAGCATTTAACCACGGATGAACACGGATGAACACGGATTCATTCATGGATCGTATCCGTGTGAATCCGTGTCTATCCGTGGTTAAACCATGCCTTGGTATCTCTACCTCGCGCTGAAGCAGCTCTTCCCGACGGGGCGGCGATTCCCGTTTTTCACGGTGATCTCGGTCCTCGGCGTGGCGCTGGGGGTGATGCTGTTGGTGGTCTCGATCAGCGTGATGGGCGGCTTTGGCCGCGAGATCCGCCGCATGATCGTGGATACGCAGGGGGATGTGCAGATCCGGGCCCGGGGCCTGGTGGACGACCCGGCCGCGGTCGTGGCCGCGGTCGAGAAGCTGCCGGGGGTGGTCGGAGCCACCCCGTTCGCCGAGGGCGTGGTCATGCTGGAGTTTCAGGGGAAGCCCGTGTTCCCCGCCATTCAGGGAATCGACCTCGATCGGGTGGAGCGCGTGGTCCCCCTGGGGCGCTACGTGCGGGTGGGCTCGCTCGATCTGCTCGACGACGACTCAGTCATCATCAGTTCACAATTGGCCTACATGCTGGGGGTCAATCTGGGCAGCCGCATCCAGGTAACCTCGCCCCTGCTGCTGGAGCGGCTGAAGAGCGACGAACTTTTTCTGCCGCGCGAACTCGAGGTGGTCGGCCTCTTCGAGATCGGGCACCAGCAGCTCGACAGCAACACGGTTCTGGTGACGCTGCGAACCATGCAGGATCTTTACGGACTGGGGGGGACCGTGCACGGGATCAATGTGAGGCTGGCGGCGGACCTTGATCCCGATGAGGCGGCGCGGTCCATGAACGCGGCGCTGGCGTCCGTCGCCCCCAACGCGGTCGCCCGTTCTTGGATGGAGGCGAATCAGGATTTCCTCTTCGTCCTTCAGCTGGAGAAGAACCTGATCTTCTTCCTGCTGGTCTTCATCATCGTGGTGGCCGCGTTCTCGGTCACCAGCTCCCTGCTCATCGCGGTTGTGCGCAAGACACGGGAGATCGGTCTGCTCGGCGCGTTGGGCGGTCGTCCGGTGCATGTGGCGGCGTGTTTCTGCTTCCAGGGTTTGCTGATTGGGGTGACCGGAACCGTGACCGGCCTTGTCCTGGGCTTCGGGGCGCTCCACTTCCGCAACGACATGGTGCGCGTCTTCACCCAGTTGACTGGCAGCGAGGAGGCTCTGGTTCGCTTTTATCAGTTTGCCAACCTGCCGGCCTACCTGGCCCGGGGGGATCTCGTCATGATTGTCGTGTGCTCAATCGTGATCTCGACCCTGGCCGGCCTGCTGCCGGCCTGGCGGGCGTCCCGGCTCAAACCCGTGGAGGCGCTGCGAAATGACTAGCTCCGTCCTGAGTGCATCCGGGCTGACCAAGACCTACCTCAGCGGTGATCGCCGTCTGCAGGTGCTGGCGGGCGTCAATCTCGACGTGGCCGCCGGCGAAAGCGTGAGTATTCGCGGCGAGTCGGGCTCGGGCAAATCGACGCTCCTGCACCTGCTGGCCGGACTCGATTCGCCCGACACCGGCGAACTTAAGTGGGACGGTTCCACGGATACCGGCGTGGCGCGACGCGCCCGCTTCCTCGGCATGGTTTTCCAGTCGTTCTACCTCATCCCCGAGATCGACGCGTGGCAGAACATCCTGATGGCGGCGCGCATGCGGGGCAGTCCCGGCGAGGCGGAGCGGGCGCGGGCGACGGCGCTGCTGGCGCGCGTGGGCCTCGCGGATCGTGCGCACCACCTGCCGGCGCAGCTGTCCGGCGGCGAGCGCCAGCGGGTGGCGGTGGCCCGGGCCCTGATGAATTCACCGCGACTCCTGCTGGCCGACGAGCCCACGGGCAATCTGGACGAGCGGACGGGCGAGGAAGTCATTGATCTGCTGCTGGGACTCTGCGCTGAGACGCAGACCGCCCTGGTTCTGGTGACGCACAACGCCGCCCACGCGGCCCGCACGGCCCGCCAGCTCCGGCTGCACGCGGGTGTGTTCGTATAGGGCGAGTTTCTTACGACCGGGCTTAGCCTGCTGGCGGAGGTGGAATCCTAGCGATCCAATCCAGAAGTCGCGCAGAGACGCGGAGCCGCAGAGAAAACATACAAAGAGCAGATCTTGGCTTTAAGACTCTGCGGCTCTGCGCCTCTGCGCGACTTCCGTCGTTTGTGCTGGAATCGCGGTCGAGAAACTCCGTTCCCGCTTATTCCGTAGCTAACCCGTCTCTACTCAGTTGTAGAACGCTCGGTCGCCCTTCTTGTAGGGCTCGGCGCCGCTGAAGCGGCCGGGGACTTCGATGTAGCGCAGCGCCTGGGTCGCGCCGATCTCCGAGGAGAAGTAGCCCAGCACCGTGAGTTCCTTGAGGACGCGGAAGTAGTGGTGCGGCTGGTCGGCCCGTTTGGTCGAGGCGTGGCGCTTCTGCTCGGCATCAAGTTCGTTCAGGAACGTGGTCCGGTTGGCGGCGGATCCGCCGACGAAGGCCTCGTTGAACCGGCTGCGGTACGCCGCCGCGAGCTGGTCGACCCCGGCGCTGACCGCGGCCTGAACGGGCGCGTCGTAGCAATTGGTCAGCATCATGGTGATGAAGGCGCCGACCTGGGCCGCCTTGGCGCCGGGCACGTCGGTCGCGGGGATGATGGTCTCGGCGATCTCGTCCAGCAGCGCGAGGTCGGCCGAGCCGAACACGGGAGCGTGCGACGTCGGATGGGTGACCCCTGCCGTCAGCACCTGCGGGTTGAGGGTGGTGACGCCCAGCAGGGTGGCGAGGCGGAGGAGGGCTTCTCGGCGATTCATGTCCATGGCGGGCGGGATCAAAGGCTGCGACGCTTGAGCTCCTCCACCGCGAAGCTGGCGGCGCGCGCGGTGAGGGCCATGTAGGTGAGGGAGGGATTGACGCAGGCGGCGGACGTCATGCAGGCGCCGTCGGTGACGAAGACGTTGGGGGCTTCCCAGACCTGGTTGTGGCCATTGAGGACCGAGGTCTTCGGGTCGCGGCCCATGCGGGCCGTGCCCATCTCATGGATACCCTTGCCGAAGTTGTAACCGTTGTCGGCGGCGCGGACGTTCTTCACGCCCGCGGCCTCGAGCATCTCGGCGCCGTCGGCCATCATGTCCCGGCGCATCTTCTTCTCGTTGTCCTTGATTTCGCAGTCCATCACGAGGACGGGCTGACCCCACTTGTCGCGGGCGAACTGGTCGAAGTAGATGCGGTTCTCGTGGTACGGGAGAGTCTCGCCAAAGCCGGTCATGCCAATGGTCCATGGGCCCGGCTCGGTCAGGGCCTCCTTCAGCGGGGCCCCGACGCCGAGTTCGGCGATCTCGCGGCTCCAGCCCTGGCGGCTGGCGTTGCCTTGGTAACCGAAACCGCGGGTGTAGTCGCGCTTGTCGCTGCCGATATTGCGGAAACGGGGGATGTAGAACCCGTTCGGGCGGCGGCCGTAGATGATCTTGTCCTCATACCCCTCCACCGTGCCGCTGGCACTGATGCGGAAGTGGTGGTCCATCACATTGTGACCCAGCTCGCCCGAACTGCTGCCGAGCCCGCCCGGCCAGATGTCGGTGGCCGAACTCATGAGGATGGAGGCGGAGTGGAAGGCCGAGGCGCACAAGAAGACGATCTTCGCGTCGAACTCGTAGGTCTGGCCGGTCTCGGAATCGAGGACCTCGACGCCGCGGGCGCGTTTCGCGTCCTTGTCATAGCGAACCTTGGTGACGAGGGAGAACGGGCGGAGCGTCAGGTTCCCCGTCTTGACCGCGGCGGGCAGGGTGGACGACTGCGTACTGAAGTAGGCGCCGAACGGGCAGCCGAGGGAGCACTTGTTGCGGAACTTGCAGTCATTCCGGCCCTCGATTGGGGCGGTGAGATTGGCGGTACGCCCGATGATCAGCCGGCGCTGATCCTTGAAGTGGGAGCGGATGCGGGCCGCGACGTCCTTTTCGACGACGTTGAGCTCCATCGGGGGAAGGAACTCGCCGTCCGGCAGCTGGGGTAGGTTCTCCTTGGAGCCGCTGATGCCGGCAAAGCGCTCAACGTAGTCGTACCATGGCGCGATATCCGCATAGCGGATGGGCCAGTCGACCGCGATGCCCTCCTTGGCATTGGCCTCGAAATCAAGATCACTGAAACGGTAACTCTGGCGGCCCCACATGAGGGAGCGTCCGCCGACGTGATAGCCGCGGAACCAATCGAAGGGTTTTTTCTCGATGTAGGGGCTTTCCTTCTCGTCGGCCCAGTAGGCGTGGTTCGACTCGCTAAGGATGTAGTCCCGGCGCTGCACGGGGTGGGCGTCGCGCATCGCGGTCGGGATGCGGCCGCGGTGCGGAATCTCCCAGGGTGCCTTCAGGGCATTCTCATAGCCGGTGATGTGCTCGATGTTCCGGCCGCGCTCGAGCAGGAGGACCTTGAGGCCCTTCTCGGTCAGTTCCTTGGCGGCCCAGCCGCCGCTGATGCCGGAGCCGACCACGATTGCGTCAAAGGATTGGTTAGCCATGGGAGAAGAAAGGGCGAACGGGGTGACAGGCGGCCAAGGGTGAGGCCGCGGGGTGATGGTGCTAACGTGCAAGCTCGCGGCGGAATCGCCAGTCATTATTTCAGCGCGCGGACGGATCCGGAGATAGGCTTGCGCACGACCGCGCCGAGCGGCACATCGATGAAATGGCGCCTCTGATCCGATTCCGACGATGGCTGGGCTGGGGTTGCGCGACACTGCTCACCACCCTGGTCGCGTCTGCCCAGCCGACGCCCTCGGCGCTCGATCCCGTGGCGGAGGCCTATGTCCGACTGGTTCTGGCGGTCGGGGTGCACGACGCCGATTATGTCGACGCCTACCATGGCCCGGCTGAGTGGCGGGCCGAGGCGGCGGCCGCCCGGCAATCGCTCGACGCGATCGCCGGGGCTGCGGCCGATCTGCGGATGCGGCTGGCCACGATCAGACTGGGCGGGGGCGAACCGATCATCGCCCAGCGCCTGGTTTTTCTTGATCGCCAATTGAGCGCGCTCGAGACCCGGGTTGAGATGCTGCAGGGCAAGGTACTTTCCTTCGACGAGGAGTCTCAGCGCCTCTACGACGCGGTAGCCCCGGCTTATGCCGACGAGCATTTCGCCTCGGTCGTGGCCGAGCTGGAATCAGCGGTGCCGGGTACGGGTCCGCTCGGCGCCCGTTTGGAGGCCTTTCGCAACCAGTTCCTCATTCCACCGGATCGGCTGGACGCCGTCTTTCAGGCGGCGATCAAGGAAGCGCGGGCCCGCACCCGCCGGCACTTTGCGCTCCCGGCGGAGGAGAGCTTCACCGTTGAATACGTCACGGACCAACCTTGGGCGGCGTACAATTGGTACAAGGGTGGCTATCGCAGCGTCATCCAGGTCAACATCACGCGTCCCGTGCTGATTGACCGAGCCATTGATCTCGCGTGTCACGAAGGCTACCCCGGACATCACGTCGCCAACGTGCTGCTGGAGCAGAAGCTCTACCGCGGGCGCGGCTGGGTCGAGTTTTCGGTCCTGCCCTTGTTCAGCCCGATGGCGCTGATCGCGGAGGGAACCGGTAATTATGGCATCAAGGTCGCTTTTCCGGGGGAGGAGCGGCTGGCGTTCATGCGCGAGGTGCTGTTTCCCTTGGCGGGTCTCGATCCGTCGCGCGCCGCCGAGTACGACCGGATCGATCGCCTCGCCAGCCGCTTCGAGGGAGCGGGCAACGAGGCCGCGCGACGCTACCTCGACGGCCGCGCCAGTGCGGAGGCGACGGAGGCGTGGCTGGTGCGCCATACGCTGTCGCTGCCGGTGCGGGCGAAGCAGGCGATCTCATTCTATCGCAAGTACCGGAGCTACGTCGTCAATTACGGTCCCGGCGAGCAGATGGTGGCGGCCCACGTGGAACGACGGGCCGGGGGCGACGCTGAAAAGCGGTGGTCCATCTTTGGTGAGTTGATCTCGTCCCCGACGGTTCCGTCGGACCTGAAGTAGCGGCTGTCGTCAGGCCAACAGCTCGGGGTGCTTGTCCGCGATGCCGTTGGCCGCCTGAAGCTGGTGCGCGACTGAGAGCAGCACGTCGTCGCGGTAGAGCGCGCCGATCAGAATGCCGCCGATCGGCTGGGCCTTCAGATCGAGGGGCGGGTTGACCGTGGCGGCCTGGGTGGGCACATCGAATTTGTACGGCACGACGACGCAGGGGTGTCCAGTCTGGGCATTGGGGGCCACGTCCCAACCCGGGGCGCTGCTCACGAAGAGGTCAAGGTCGCCCATGACCTCGTGATATTTCTGAATATAGAGCAGGCGACGGCGCTGGGCGTTCAGGTAGTCGTGGGCGCTGATGGAGCGCCCGTTGACGAAGCGTGGGTTCCAGTTCGCCGGCGCCATCGGGCTCTGCGTGTACTCCGCGGGCATCGCGCCGTAGGGTGCGCTCAGGCCTCCGGGTTTGGCGGCGGGCGGGACCAGGGTCGTCAAATCGAGGCCGATCTCCCGCGCCTTGCGCTGGACCAGAAAATCGAAGGCTGCCGCGTACTCCGCATTCAGGCCGCCGATGCCCAAGCCGTAGTCCTGCGGGCGCGGTCGGGCGCCGATCAGCACCGGCTTGGCCCCGAGCGCGCGGAGCGCTTCGACCAGCTCGGGCGGGGAAGCCTCGTCGTAGCCAATGCGCAGAGATGCCAGATCGACCCGGCGATCGAAGGCGAACGGCATCGTCAGGGTGCTGGCGTCCTTCTCGTCCAGGCCGTGAATCACACTGAAGACCATCGCGCAGTCCTCAATCGTGCGGCACATCGGACCGACGCGGTCCTGCGACCAGGCGAGCACCATGCCGCCATGGCGGCTCACGCGTCCGAACGTGGGTCGCAACGCGCTGATGCCGTTGCGAATCGAGGGTGAGGTGATCGAGCCCTGGGTCTCGGTCCCGATGGCGAAGGCCACCAGTCCGGCCGCCGTGGCCGAACCCGGACCGGCGGAGGACCCGCTGGAGCCTTGAACAAGATTCCAGGGGTTGTTGGTCCGACCGCGGAACCACTGGTCGTTCTGGGCAAAGATGCCCGTCGCGAGTTTTGCCACGAGGACGGCGCCCGCTGCGCGGAGTCGCACGACCACTTCGGCATCCTGATCGGGAACACGGTCCTGAAAATCGGGCGAGCCCCAGGTGGTTGGAATGCCCTTGGTGTCGAACAGATCCTTGAGGCCGTAGGGGAGTCCGTGCAGCGGACCGCGGTCCTGGCCGGCCGCGAGCTCGGCATCCGCCTGGGCCGCCTCGGCGAGGGCGGACTCACGCAGGATCGTCACGGCGCAGAGCAGGGTCGGGTTGTAGCGCTCCAGGCGCTCGAGATAGATCTCGGTCAGCCGGACCGAGGTGATCCGGCGCGCCTTGATCAGGGCGGATAGGCGATGCGCCGGCAGGAAGGCGAGCAGCGCAGGGTCCGTCGGCACCTCCCCCGACCACGGCCCCACCGCAAATGGGGTCCGGGCAAAGGCGTCGGCACCCCTTTCGCGTACGAGGCGCTCCATGACGGCCCCGGTCCCCGCCGGGTGCGGCATAAACTGGAGGGCCGGCGCTTCGGCGTTACCCAGGGCCGGTAGGGCCGGCGCGGTCGGAGCGGGGGGCGGGACCGCTTGGCCTGACGCCCGCGTCCCGTTCAAGGTCGCGGCTGCAGCGCCGATGACAGAAAAGTAGAGGAAGGCGCGTCGGTCCATCTCCGGTGTCCCCCGCGGGACTCGGGGCTCCCCCCCGGAGGGGCGGGATGCCTGTTTTGCGAGCGATCCAGAGAAATCGGAGGGGTGCGACATAGGCCGAGAGGGGAGTGAAGACCGGAAGCCGGAATCATGCCGGCCAGTATCCGCCCAAAGCTCCGATAGTGGATCCTACTCAGAGAGCTAGGAGATTCCTCAGGTCAGATTCTCCTCAAGTAGGGCGATTGCGTTACGATAGTATACAAAATCCAGACCCTGCACTTTCCACTTCCCGCCTCGGGCCGACCGAACGCTCCCGTTCGTTCGTCTTGTGACGGTTGGGTAACTGATGGTCCCCCGGCCATCAGGGGAAGGTGTATCGGAATGGACCGCAAACCATGAAGAACCCGAATCGCAAGCGCAGCCTCCAGACCCAGATCCTGATCGCCATCATTGTAGCCGGTTGCATTCCCGCCCTGTTCGTCGCGGTGGCGGCGTATCGCAGCAGTTCCAACCTCAATGACGCCCTGATCGAGAAGTTTCACCAGGTGACGGTCGATCTGACCGACAAGGTGGAACGCAATCTCTTCGAGCGCTACGGCGACGTGCAGGCGTTCGGGACCAATGAGGTCGTGTTCGATCGGAATTCCTGGTACCAAGTCGGCAGCGAGAAAAATCGGATCGCTGCGGCGGCCAACACGTACGTGCGCCTCTATGGCATTTACCCGCTTTCCCTCCTGGTCGATCTCGAGGGAAAGGTCATCGCGGTCAACGATCGCGACCTGGCGGGCAATCCCATCGACAGCGCTTGGCTGTACGAAAAGAATTTCCGCGACGCGCCCTGGTTCAAACCAACCCTCAAGGGTGAATTTCTCAAGTCGCCGCTGCTCGACGGCACCTATGTGCAGGACCTGTACATTGATGCCGACGTGGTTCGGGCGACCAAGGGCACCGGCGCCGTGATCGGCTATGCGGCTCCCTTCCGGGACCGCGACGGCAATGTGGTCGGCGTGTGGTACAACGCGGCCGACTTCGGTCTGGTCGGCAACATCCTGCAGGAAACCTATGCGGGCCTGAAACACGATGGCATGGCGGACACGGCCATCACGCTGATCAACCGTGAGGGCCAGATCCTGCTGGAATTCGATCCGATCAATCATGGCGGGAGCACGGATGTGGTGCTTGACCCGTCCACCATGCTCAAGGTCAGCCTGGTTGAGCTGGGCCATGCCGCGGCCAAGGCGGCCGTGGCCGGCGAGGAGGGTGTTCTCAAGACCTTCAATCCGCGGCTGAACCGCGAGGAGTACGTCGCCCATGTTCGCAGCAAGGGTGCCTTGGGTTATTCCGGCCTCGGCTGGAGCACCCTGATCGCGATTCCCGAGCAGACGGCCATGGCTGCGCTGACCAGTCAGCTGTGGCAGGTGGCCGCGATCCTCGCGGGGAGCCTGGCCATTCTTGCGGTCGGTGCGTGGTTCCTGGCGCGGGCGCTCGCACTCCCCCTGGTCCGCAGTCTGGACGACGTTCGCGCCAATGGCGCGAGCGTGGCTGGCATTGCCGCCCAGACGACGGCTTCGAGTGTGAAGTTGTCCGAAAGCGCGTCCGAACAGGCCGCCTCGCTGGAGGAAACCTCCGCTTCGATCGAGGAGCTGAGCAGCATGACCCGGCTCAATGCCGAGAGCGCCCAGAAGGCTCGCGGGGCGGCGCAGGAGGCGCGCCAGTGCGCGGACGCCGGCTCGGATCGCATGAAGTCGATGCAGGTCGCGATGGACGCGATCGCGCAGGCCAGCCACGACATCACCAAGATTCTCAAGACGATCGACGAAATCGCCTTCCAGACCAATATTCTCGCGCTCAACGCCGCCGTCGAGGCGGCCCGCGCCGGCGAGGCCGGAGCCGGCTTTGCCGTCGTGGCCGACGAAGTCCGCGCGCTCGCCCAGCGCAGCGCGGCGGCTGCGAAGGAAACGGCGGAAAAGATCGAGGGATCCACCTCGCGCAGCCAGGAAGGGGCTCGCCTGAGCGCGGATGTGGCGAAGGACTTCCAGCAGATCCAGCAGCGGGTCCGCGACCTGGAACATCTCATCACCGAGATTGCCAATGCCAGCCACGAGCAGAGCGAGGGAATCACGCAGGTGAACCTCGCGATGGCGGAGATGGACAAGGTCACCCAGGCCAACGCGGCGACCGCCGAGGAGGGGGCTGCGAGCGCGGAGGAACTCAACAGCGCCGCCACCGTGCTGTCCGAACAGGTTGCCGTGGCGATGCAGCACATCGGCGGCCGACGGGCCAACGATCACCTCGGCCGCGGAGGCGATCCGTTGCCGGGTGGCCGCCGCAAGGACGATCCCAAGTCCCGTTCTGCCGTAACTCCGGCGGCGCCGAAGGCGTCGTCCGGTCCCGGCTTCCTCGACCGTCGTTCGGACGCGTCCAATGAGCGCACGATTCACGCTTCTGCTCGTTGACGATGAGCGGATGCAGCACCGCCTCGTCGCGCAGATGCTGCTCCGCTTCAATTCCCCCCAGTTCGATCTCGAGGTAGCTTCAACCCGTCGTGAGGGCTTGGAGAAGCTCATGGGCGGGGGCTACGCTGCCGCCCTGCTGGATTACGAGCTGACGGACGGAGACGGCCTCACCCTGCTCCGCGAGGCGCGGGCAGCGGGCTGCCGGACTCCGGTGATCTTTCTCACCGCCAACTCCCGGCACGATTTGGACATGGCGGCGTTGGAGGCGGGCGCGGTTGACTATCTGGAGAAGTCGGCTCTCTCGCCCAAAGTGCTGGAGCGGGCCCTGCGCTACGCGATGAAGCTCGCGGACTCGATGGAGCAGCTGCGGCAGCTCGCGACCCGCGACCAACTCACGGGCCTTCTCAATCGGAGGGAATTCGATCGCATTCTTGCGTCCGAGTTGACCCGCGGCATGCGCTTTGGCCACCCGGTTGCTCTCGCCCTGATCGACATCGATCATTTCAAGCGGGTGAACGACACCTATGGCCACGTGGTGGGCGACCAGGTCCTCCGTCAGGTGAGCGACATTGTTGTCCGTCACGCCCGGAGTGTGGACTTCATCGCGCGTTACGGCGGCGAGGAGCTGGCCATCATCATGCTCGAAACCACGGCGACGATCGCCCGCGAGGTGGTGGAGCGGATCGCGCGGGCGGTGGCCGACCTTCCCCTCAACGCCAACGGCGTGACCGTCCCGGTGACCTTCAGTGCGGGTATCGCCTGCTCTCCCGGTCACGGTGACGAACCGTCGGCGCTGCTGACCATGGCCGATCTGGCGCTCTATCGGGCGAAGAATGCCGGGCGAAACCGTACCCTGATCGCCGGCGAACGTCCGGGAGAAGGGCGCCAGCTGCGTTCCGCGCCGCGGTGGCCAGTCATGGCGGAACCCGCCCGGACCGAGTCCTTCGCCGCATTCCCTGGGACCTTTCAGGGACTTGGCATCTAGGGCTCGTCCGCCGAGGTGGACCATTTCCCGCGTTGCAACTGGCGCGCCGAATGCGTGCCATGGCGGAGTCATGTCCCAACCCAAGATCACATGTGGCGTCGCCGGTGTCGGATCCCTCGGCCAGCATCATGCCCGCATTTATGCGTCGCTGCCCGACGCCGAGTTGACGGGAATCTACGAGACGAGCGATGCGCGTGCGGCCGAGATCTGCGCCAAGTACAATTGCCGGCGCTTCGCCACGATCGAGGAACTGGGCGAGGCCTGCGACGTGGTTTCGGTGGTGGTGCCGACGGACCGCCATGCGGCGGTCGCGCTGCCGCTGCTGGCCAAGGGCTGCCATCTGCTGATCGAAAAGCCGATCTGTGCCTCGCTCGCGGAAGCGGAGCAGGTCCTGAGCGCCGCCCGCGCCGGCGGTCTGCTCGTGCAGGTGGGGCACATCGAGCACTTCAATCCCGTCATGGGTTTCCTCGAGAAGGAGGTCATTGCGCCCCAGTTCATCACGGCCGAGCGGCTCGCGCCCTTCACCCCACGGGGCACGGAGGTCGGCGTCGTGCTCGACCTGATGATCCACGATATCGGCATCGTGCTTGAACTGGTGAAGTCTCCGATCGCGCGCATCGACAGCGTGGGGGTGAGCGTACTTTCCAAAACCGAGGATATCGCGAATGCCCGCATTCAGTTTGCCAACGGTTGCGTCGCCAATCTCAGCACCAGCCGGATGAGCCTGAAGAAGGTGCGCGAGATCCGCGTCTTCCAGCCGACGGGCTACTTTTCCTTCGATTTCATGAACCAGAGCGGGCACCTCGTCCGCAAAGCGGGCATGCTGGCCTACGCGGCCCAGCTGATGGCCGGCGCGAAGCCGGCCGACCTGTCGGTGCCGGTGGAGGAGATCCCGCTGCAGAAGGGCGAGCCGCTCGCTTTGGAGCTGGCCCATTTTCTGGAGAGCGTTCGTCTCGCCAAGCAGCCCAAGGTGGGTGCCGCGCTGGGCAAGACCGCCCTCGAGGTGGCGATCACCATTACGGAGCAGATCCGCGCCGCGGCGGGCCGCTGAGGCTGGGTTGCGGGGCTGAAACGTCATGGCCGAATCGCTTCCCTTCCGTCTCGCTCCGCCCGAGCAGGGCGGCGTTGACCTGCTGGTGATCGCCGGGGAGCACTCCGGCGACCAGCACGGGGCGACGATGGTGCGGGCCCTCGTCGCCCGGGATCCCAGCCTGCGGGTGGCGGCGCTCGGCGGAAGCGAACTGGCCGGGGCTGGCGCGCAGCTGCTGCACGATCTGACCGCCTCTTCCGTGGTGGGCCTGGTCGAGGTGTTGAAGAACTATTCCTTCTTCAAGCTGATGTTTGAGGAGATCCTCCGCTGGATCGCCGAGCATCGGCCGCGGGCGGTCTGTTTCGTCGATTATCCCGGCCTCAATCTCCGGCTCGCCGCGGCGCTGCATGAACGCGGTCTTTCCGTGAAGGGTGGCGGGTCCATCCGCCTCGTCTACTACATCTCACCCCAGATCTGGGCGTGGAAGGCGGGCCGGCGCTTCACGATGGCGAAGCACCTGGATGCCATGGCGGTGATCTTTCCCTTCGAGGTCGCCAGCTATGCCGACACGGATCTCCCGGTCGAATTCGTCGGCCATCCGTTCGTGGCCGATGGCTATGCGCCGCCGGTTCACTTCGACCCGGCCGGACCCGTGCTGCTGCTGCCGGGGAGTCGTCGTCAGGCGGTGGCGAGGATCTTTCCCGTGCTGCTGGCCGGACACTCAGGACAGGGCGGGCGTCCCGCGGTCGTGCTCTATCCAAGCGAGGACATTCTGGCCGTACTGCGGGCCGCCCGGCCCCCGGCGGAAATCGAGTTTCGCCGGACCGGCGAGCCCGTGGGGGCGTCGGCGGTGCTCACCTCGAGCGGCACCATGTCCATGCACTGTGCGCTCGCCGCGATCCCCGGGGCGATCGCCTACCGCGCGAATCCACTGACCTACCTGATCGGTCGCCTGCTGCTCAAGGTGCCCTATCTCGGGATCGCGAATCTCCTGCTGAAGGAGCCGATGTACCCGGAATACATTCAAGGTGCGGCCACGCCGGAGGCCCTGGCGAGCGAGGTGAAGGACTGCTTGGGCAATCCGGTCCGTTTGGCGCGCACGCGTGAGCAGGCGAAGCGTCTGCGCGACGGGCTACGACGGCCCGCGACCGGGACGGCCGCCGACTGGCTCGGTCGGCAGCTGGAGCAGGCAAAGTCGTAAATCGACAAACCTCGTCCGTTTTACAGGAGCAAACAGAGAGAACGGAGAATCCGATCGGGTCTCTCGCCGTTACCTCGGTTCCCTCCTGTCAAAGGAAACCTGTCTAGAGTTCAGACCTGTTCGGACGGCTTCAGTGTGGGCGTGGCCGACGCGGGATGGATGCCTCCGCCGCATTGCGACTCAACCTGTCGCCACAGCTGCTCGGATTTTCCGGAGATGATCGAACGTGCGTGGTCGACCTTGGCGGCCCGCGCCGCCCGGTTCTCATCGGCGATCTTCGCCAGATCATCGAGATTGTAGAGAAAGACGTTGGCCAGCTCGGCGACGCCGGGCTCGACGTCACGCGGCAGGGCGAGGTCGATGAAAAAGAGCGGGAGGGCGGGACGCTTGCGCATGCCGGTCACGACGTCGTCCGTGCGAATGACGGCATGGGGCGCCGCCGTGGAGCAGACAACGATGTCGTACTGACCGAGGTGGGCCGGCACGTGCTCGAACGGCAGCGCCGTCGCACTGAAGGCGGTCGCCAGCTCCATCGCCCGACCGAGGGTGCGGCTGGAGACGGTCAGGGACCCGGCGCCCCGGCTCTGGAAGGCCTTGGCCGTCTTCTCGCCAATATCACCTGCGCCGACGAGGAGAACCCGGGCGGCCGATAGGTCGCCGAAGATGGTGATGGCGAGATCGACCGCGACATTGGCCACGCTGATCTGGCCCTCGGTGATCGCCGTCTCGGTCCGCACGTGCTTCGCCGCCTGGAAGGCTTTCTGAAACACGCGGTTCAGGACCGGCCCGACGGTGCCGCGCTGCTGCGCCGACGCGTAGGCATCCTTGACCTGACCGAAGATCTCATTCTCGCCCAGCATCTGGGAATCGAGGCCGGAGGAGACTTCCAGCAGGTGGCGGATGACGTCCGGGCCTGCGGCGTGTTTGCGGATGCGGGCAAATTCCTCCGGGGCGAATCCCTGGAATCCGCAAAACTCGCCCTGCAAGCGCTCAATGGCATCCGTGGACTCGGCGACGCCGTAAAATTCGACGCGGTTGCAGGTGTTGAGGACCGCGTATTCGCGCAGGCCGGGGAGAGCGCCGAGCTTGCCGTGAAACGCTGCGAGCTTGTCCTGGGTGAGCGCCAGTTTCTCCCGCAGTTCCAGCGGGGTGGTGCGATGGCTGGCTCCGACCAGAAAAAGGGTGGGGCTGCCGGCGCTCATGGCGTGGACTCGACGCGCGCGGTCGGCAGGGGATTGCGGCTGGAATTGACCGGGCCGAGCGAAAGCAGGGCGAGGACGAAGAGGACGATGCAGGCCCACGAGAGGCGCTGGGCAATGAGCTTGCCGCCGACGCGAAGGCTGAGCACGACGGCGTAGGCGACCCAGACCGCGATGGTCGTGAGGAGCTTGGCCAGGTTCACGGTCTCGGGGTGGCGCAGCCACCAGACCGATCCGACGGCGAGCGCGGCAGTCATCAAAACGACACCGGCTCCGAGCAGACGCAGCCCGATCAAGTCGAGGTCGCGGATGGCCGGGAGGAAGGCGAAC
>CAYZCV010000037.1:22244-27044 GCA_964476965.1 uncultured Opitutus sp.
AGGCGAACGAGCCCTTGAGGTGCTTGTGCTTCAGGCTGTGGTTTCGCAGCAGAAACATGATGGAGGTCAGCGCCAGCAGCGCGAACACCCCGTAGCTGAACAGCGCCAGCGCCGCGTGAAATTCAATCCACGCATTGCCACCGAACACGCCAACCCGGCGGGTAGCGTCCCACGCCGGGATGGCCAGCGAGCCGGCCGTCAGCGTGGCGGCGAGCATGGACGTGAAATAGCCCAGCAGGCTCAGGCGGAACGCGGGGCCGATCACAAGGTAGAGCACCATCGCGGACCACGCCGTAAACTGGAAGATCTCAAAGGTGTTTCCGAGCGGGCAGCCGCCGACCGCGAGGCCGCGAATGTAGAGACCGACGTTCTGGCAGAGGAAGCCGAGGGCGATGATCACGTACACCGCGCCGGTCGAGGACCGTTCGCGGCGCAGGGCGGCGGTGCCCAGCACGAAGGCCGCCAGGTAGAACGTGGCGGCGATCCAGAGCCAGGAGCGGTCAGTCAGTCCAAACATGCAGGGAGGAGCTTGCCCGGTGGTCCGGCGTGGCGCAAGTGCGCGCGCGGTTCGGGCTTAGGGGGCCTTGGGAGCCCAAGTGGCCAGAAAGGCGAGGACCTTGGCTGGATCGTGGCCCTCGCCGGCCTCGAGCGCACCCGTTTCCTGGGTGACCAGCGGACGGTCATTGGCATCAAGGACCACCAGGACCGGGAGCCCGTGTTGGATGGGGTTGCCGTACTTGGCATTGACCGCCTCATTGCGCTTCACGCCATTCCGCGCGTTCACATCGATGAGGACCACGACGTAGTCCCGCTCGAGGGCGGCCTTCACGCCGGCGTGGTCGTGCATGAGTCCATTGAGGGCGCGGCACCAGGAGCACCAGTTGGCGCCGAATTTTAGCAGCACGCGCTTGTTCTCCGCCTTGGCCCGCTGGAGGGCGGTCTCGATCTGGGCGAAGCCATCCGCCTTGGGATCATAGATGTCGGGACCCGACTGGGGGTACTCAGCCGCTTGCAGCAGCGTACCCAACAGGAGGAAGCAGAGGAACAGGCGCATGCGGTAAAGATGGATCATTCGGAACGAACCGCCACCCAGAAACGGCATTCGTCCGAGAAGTCCTTGACGGCCTTGGACTCCCGCGCGAGGTCGCGGCGCATCGAGTCGAAGACATGGCTCCAGCCGGTGGCGGCAAAGTCCTCCAGGATCTCCGTCCGGGTCGGCAGGTGCATGAACGTGCGGCCGCCGTTGTCGTCGTCGAAATAGCGGTCGCCGAACTCCACCAGTCGCGGATCCTGCTCGCCGCGCTCCCATCGCCCGGCCTCCAGCCGCCACAGTGCGCGTTCGACCCGCGAATCGTCGCGGTCGTGGGTCGTGATCAGCAGAGGGGCGCCCAGGACGCAGCGCGATCCGATCTCGCGCAGCGCCTTTCGCCGATTCTCCCGACCAGGGATCTGCATCAGCCCGTTGAAGAGGAACAGGGCACCCTCGAACCGGGTGTCACGTAATGCGTGACACTTTCCCAAAGCGGTCGCATCGGCGTGCAGGAAACGGATGCGGTCGGCGCCGCGTTCGGCGGCGAGGTGGAGCGCCTGATCGACCAGCTCCTCCGCGAAATCGAAGGCGGTCAGGTTCCGGTAGCCCAGGTCCCAAAGGCCAAGCGTCGCCCGGCCGGCGCCGCAGCCGGCCTCCAAGAGAGGTACGGATTTTTCGGGAAAAAAGCGCTCGATCAGGGCGGTCTCGGATTTCCACAGGCCCAGAAAGTGCGCGGCCCGGGCATAGGCCACGACGGTGACCGGGTCGTTGAAGTCGGCGCGGACGGTTTCCGGGGTGATCTTTTTCACGGGAGGGAAGCGCGACCAAAATGCCCTCGGCCCAACGTCTGAAGCCCAACGATGATCTGGAAATCCAGGGTCAAAATGCCTTTCTCCCTTCGCTCGGCCGCTCCCGGTAAACTTAGGGCTTTCGCTTCCACGCGGCGATGAACATCCCGTTGGCGTTCACTTCATGAGGCCACAGGTAGCGTTGGGGCGCGCCCCCGAGGACTGGGGCGGGCTCAAGCTCAGGATGCGCGGCACTGAACGCATCAACTACCGCAGTCGTCTCGCGGCGGGTCAGGGTGCAGACCGAGTAGATCAGGCGGCCGCCGGGCTTGAGCGAGCCGGCGACATGGTTGAGCAGCTGGGCCTGGAGGTCGGCGAGTTCGCGCACGTCCTCGAGGGTCGTGCTCCAGCGGGCGTGGGGATTGCGCTGCCAGGTGCCCACGCCACTGCAGGGGGCATCAATGAGGATGCCGTCGAATTTCGTCTTGGTCGGGAGGAAGGGGCCGCCATTCCAATTAACCGCGCGGTAGTTGAAGACCTTCGCGCGGCCGGCCCGCTTCTTCAGCGCCGCGAGGCGGCGGGCGGAACGGTCGCTCGCCCAAATCACGCCCTTGTTTTCCATCAGGTCCGCCAGGTGCAGCGTCTTGCCGCCTTCGCCGGCGCAGGTGTCCCACCAGGTTTCCCCCGGCTGGGGCGCGCAGGCCAGGCCCACCAGCTGCGAGGCCAGATCCTGAATTTCAAACAGTCCTTTGTGAAACTCGTCCGTGCGGAAGAGATCATTGAATCCGCCAAAGCGATACGCGGTGGCGGGCGAGGGCGTCGTCGCGAGGTAGGCGGACAGGTCGGCCGGCGTGCAGTTGCCGAGCGCGCGGGGGACGGAAGCGGCGAACTCGCGCTGGATGCGGATCCAGAGGGCGGGATCGCGCTGCAGCTGCTGCAGCCAGGCCAGCGGCAGGGGGTCGATTTCGGAAGCGACCCACGCGGGGACCGCCCGGGCGGCGAGGGCCTCGGGTTTGATGGAGGACTCATCGGCGTCGTACCGGGCCTGCAGGGCCAGCGCTGCGGCCAGCCGCTGCTGGGTCGTCCCGCCGGCGTCGAGCCACTGCCACCAACGGTAGTAGACGAACACGGCGCGCGCAGCCGCTCGCTTCTCGGACGCACTCAGCTCGTGATTGCCCGACAGGGCCTCGCGCAGCGCGGCGTCGGCCGGAAGTTCAGGCGTGACCTGATCGATGATGCTGGCGGCGCGATTGAGGGTGACGGAGTCGGACATGGGAATTGCGGAATACGGAGTGCGGACTGCGGACTGAACCCGGAACGGGCAAATCGATCAATCCGCATTCGCTGGAGGTGAGTCTCAGGCCGGCTGGTAAGCGTGTGGAGGGGATTCGATGCAGGGGTAGCGATCACGCCGCAATCCGCATTCCGAATTCCGCAATGGTTTCAGCTGCGCTTGGCCCACTTGCGGGTTTCCTTGAGTTCGAGGCGCTTGGCCTCGATCTGCACGCCCGCGACCGCCGGGTGGTTGCGCAGGGCCTGGAAGGTGGCCGAGTTGAGTTTCCAGCCGAGGGCCGAGGAAACCTCGGAGACGGACGCGGCGCGGCCGTCGAAGAGGAAGCCAAGCTCCGTCTTGGTGTCGCCGGACTGCCGGTTGAGGGTTTCGCGGAGCGTCTGGAGAAAGGCCGTGAGTTCCGGGTGGTCAGGGTGGAGGAGCCAGGTGACGCGCTTGACAATGCCTGAGACGAAATTCTCCAGCGGGTAGCATTCCTTCACATTGATGCGCGGGCCCTCGTCGCCTTTGATGATGTTGCCTTGGACGAGCACCGGCGTGTTCTCCGCGAGCGAGGTGCCGTAGGCCGCATACGCATCGGCGAACATGTTCAGCGCGACCGACGCCTTCTTCGTCGCGAGGGTGAAGGCGACCCAGGGGCGGTTGTCCTTCTTCGAGAGTTTCTTCACCAGGTTGCCGGCGATGCCGGCGAGCCGGAATTCGACGCGATCTCCCTGGAGCAGAAGTTCGTCCACGGCATAGGTGTCGATGGCCTCGGCCAGACCGCTGTAGGCGTTCATCGGGTGACCGGTCACGTAGAATCCGAGCAGTTCCTTCTCGAACGTCAGGCGCTCCTGCGACGTGAACTCGCCCGAGGCGTCCGCGCCATGCGTGGAGACTTGGACGGGCTTGGTCTCGCGGGCGGGGGGATCGGCCAGCATGTCGAGGAAGTTGTTCTGCCCGGCGGCGCGGTCGCGGGCGTGCGCGGCGGCTCCGGCCATGGCGCCGTCGATCGCATCGAACAGCCGCTTGCGGCTGGCTCCGCTGTAGTCGAAGGCGCCGGTCTTCACGAGGTGCTCGAGCACGCGCTTGTTGATCGCGCGCGCGTCGACCCGGGTGATGAAATCGTCGAAGTCGCCAAAGGGTCCGTTCTTCTCCCGTTCCTCGATGATCTTCTGCGAGGCCGATTCGCCGACTCCCTTGATGCCGGCGAGACCGAAGCGAATGGCGCCGCCTGCGGCCTCTGCCGCAGGAAGCCCGAATGACGAGGCCTGAATGTCGAAGCCGGCCTTTGGCTTCGATTCGTCATTCGTGCTTCGTCCTTCGGATTTTCGGAACACCGGCGTGAACATCGCGCGCGATTCGTTCACATCCGGCCCCAGCACCTTCAGGCCCATGGCCTCGGCCTCGGCGACGAAGTGGGACACCTTTTCGGCGTTGCCGAGTTCGGAGCTGAGCATGGCGGCCATGAACTGCACCGGGTAGTTCGCCTTCAGAAAACCCGTCTGGTAGCTCAGGATCGCGTAGGCGGCGGAGTGCGACTTGTTGAAGCCATAGCCGGCGAACTTGTTGAGGATGTCGAAGATCGCGTTGGACGTCTTTTCGTTGATGTCGTGGATCTTCTTCGCGCCCTCGACGAACTTGGTGCGCTCCTTGGCCATGGCATCGGCGTCCTTCTTGCCCATGGCGCGGCGCAGCATGTCGGCGCCGCC
>CAYZCV010000038.1:0-2466 GCA_964476965.1 uncultured Opitutus sp.
GGATCGCATTCGCACGATCGCCCACCTCACGCCCGCCGGAATCAAGATCATGGAAGAGTGGATACGGGCCCCGCGCCCGACCATCGTCGCCGCACCGCATCTCGCCTACTGGGAGAGCCTGACCTGGATCGGGCTGTTCTCGCCGCTACCGGAGTTCGGGACGATCTTCCGTCCTCTGCGCAATCCCGGGATGGACGCCTACGTGAAGCGGACAAGGGAACGGTTCGGCATGACCCTCCTCTCGCGCAAGGACGGCTTTCAGGATGCGCTCAAGATCTTGCGGCGCCGGGGTGTCGTCGGAATTCTCTTCGATCAAAACTCCGGGGAGACGGGCGCCCTGTCGACCCTGTTCGGGCGCATCGCGTCGACCACCGAGCTGCCAGGATTGATGGCCGCAAAGTACGGAGCTGATGTGGTCACGATCTTTGCGCGGCGCCGGGCCTTTTGGCGCATCGAGATCAATCTCGAGAACGTGCCCCACGACCGCACGGTTCCGGGGGTGACGCTGGCGCTCAACCGCTGGCTTGAGGGCAAGCTGGGGAGCGATGACAATCTCTGCGCCTCCTGGCTCTGGTCCCACGCCCGCTGGAGGACGCAGACCATTCCCTGCCGGCGCCTGCGGCTTGAGGCCAAGCGCAACCTCCTGCCCGAGGATCTCGCCGCGCGTGGGCTCGTGGCGGTGCCGCGCAAGGATCGGATTTTTGTCCGTCTGCCGAACTGGCTGGGTGACGTCGTCATGGCGCTGCCCCTGCTGCGTGCGATCCGCCTCTCGCGACCGGACGCCGAACTTACCCTGATCGGCAAGGCGGCGTTCGCACCGCTGATGAAGCCGTGGGACGCCGGCGACCGTTACGAACCGCTTCCGCCGCGGGGTGCCGGTTATTTTCTGCATTTCTGGCGCCTCCGCCGGCGTCATCCCGACGCCTACCTGCTCTTCACCAATTCGGCCCGGGGCGATCTCGAAGCCTGGCTCACCCGCGCGCAGCAACGCTTCGGGCTGCTCCGACCGGGCAAGCGGCGGCCGCTCCTGACCGACACCTTTGAGGTGCCCGCCGGGTTCGACGAATCCCGCCGCCACCAGATCGAGCTGTGGGAAGATTATCTGCGGCACTTTGGCCTAATCCAGCCGCCGGCGCTGGATCCGGCCCCTCGTGCCGCACCGGACTCCGGTTCGACGCCGTTGATCGGCCTGATTTGCGGTTCTGAGAACACCCCGGCCAAACGCTGGCCCATCGCCCGCTGGCGTGAACTCATCGCGCTCCTCCCGGCCGCCCGTTTTGTGCTGCTGGGGACCGCCGCCGATCGGGCCATCACGGACGAGGTCGCCGCGGGCTTCGACGCCGCCCGGATCGAGAATCTTGCCGGGCGGACCGATCTGCCCGCCTACATCGCGCGCCTCCAGGCCTGCCATGCGCTGGTCACCAATGACACCGGCGGCATGCACCTCGCCAACGCCCTCGGGGTCCCGGTGATCGTCCTGTTCGGGCCGACGAATCCAGTGCGGACCGGACCCGTATTCGCCGCCCCCCGACACCTGTTGCAGCCGCCGGGCTGCCCCCCCACCGGAGGCTGCGACCTCGCCGCGCTGCCGGCCGAAACGGTGGCGGCCAAAGTTCGGGCCGAGGTCGGAGCCTGCGTTTAACGTTGCGACGGGGACCGGTTCCCGTTCTCCCTTTCTGAGTTTCCCACCGTGGCTCTCCTGACCGTCCAAGATCTTCGCACGTATTTCCACACCCGCAATGGAGTGTACCGCGCCGTCGACGGAGTGAGCTTCAGCCTCGATCGCGGCGAAACCCTCGGGATCGTGGGCGAGTCGGGCTCCGGCAAGTCCGTCACCTGCTACTCGATGATGGGCCTCATCCCCCAGCCTCCCGGTCGGATCGAGAGCGGCACCGCCCTCTTCGACGGCGTTGACCTCCTGCGCTGCTCACCGGAACAGGCGCGCCGGATTCGCGGCAAGCGGATCAGCATGATCTTCCAGGACCCGATGACGTCGCTCAACCCGTACTTGCGGGTCAGCGAGCAGCTAATCGAGCCGCTGATGATTCATGAGAAGATCTCCAAGGACGAGGCGATCAAGCGCGGCCTCGCCATGCTGGAGGCCGTGGGCATCAACGACGCGGCGCGCCGGATTCACTACTACCCGCATGAGTTTTCGGGCGGCATGCGCCAGCGCGTCATGATCGCCATGGCGCTGATCACCCGGCCCGAGCTCCTGATTGCCGACGAGCCGACCACGGCCCTCGATGTCACCGTGCAGGCGCAGATCCTGGAGTTGATCAAGCGGCTCCAGAAGGAACTGGGCATGGCGGTCATCTTCATCACCCACGACCTCGGGGTCGTTTCCGGTCTCTGCGACCGCGTGCTGGTGATGTACGCTGGTCGCGTGGTCGAGAGCGCCGATACCCGGACCCTGTTCTACCACCCCCGCCACCCCTACACCCGGGCACTGCAGCGCTCCATTCC